>NZ_JBEYBS010000024.1:0-112707 GCF_040632375.1 Streptomyces sp. NPDC019396
CCAGCCTAGCAGATCCGATTTCCCGTTTCCGCCACCCGCTGGAGCGGGCTTCCGGGCCGTTCCTCCGCTTTCGCGAATTCCCTTTCCGGTGTTTCAAACCTTACCAGCCTTTTCCCTGCCCTCTGACCAATCCCACCTCACTCGCATTCAGCGCACACGAGTGTGCACAACACAGAGCGGTGGTTTTGAGGAGATAGAGGATCAAGCTTGATTAGGTGCTGCCGACCTACGCGTCGTAGTGGCGCTCGCGGCCAGGCAGATCTACGACAGTACATGTCGTCCGCGGGTGAGGCAAATCGTCCCTGGCGGGTACCGGCGTCCGTCAACTGCGGGCGCTCAGGCGGAACCTGAAGTTCCGGTGGCATACGCTCTGAACAGCAGGCCGTCCAGTTCGGGAGGCTCCCATGACAGTCGTGACGTCGCCGCTGCCCGGTCGCGCGATCGGACTCGCCGCAGTGCCCGATCCGGTGTTCTCGGGAGCGATGGTCGGTCCCGGGACCGCGATCGATCCCCCACGTGAGCTCTCGGATGCCGTGTCCCCCGTGGACGGCGTCGTCGTCTCCCTCCACCCGCACGCCTTCGTCGTCGTGGACGCTGAGGGACACGGGGTGCTCATCCATCTCGGCATCGACACCGTGCAGCTCAACGGCGCGGGCTTCGAGCTCCTCATCAACAAGGGCGACACGGTGACCCGCGGCCAGGCGATCGTCCGCTGGAACCCCCGAGCCGTCGAAGAGGCCGGTAAGTCGCCCATCTGTCCGGTGGTCGCGCTCGAGGGCGCTGCGGGATCGCTGGCCGGTCTCCGCGAGGATGGGGATGTGAAGATCGGCGACGAGTTGTTCAGCTGGAGCTGACATGAAGACAACGCTGCGGGGCCTCGGTGTGAGCCATGGGGTGGCGATCGGGCAGGTGCGGCACATGGGGACGGCCGTGCTGGAGCCGCCGGCCAAGCAGATTCCGGCAGGGGACGCCAAGCGGGAGCAGGGGCGGGCCCGTCAGGCGGTCGACGCGGTGGCGGCCGATCTCAACGCGCGCGGTCATCTGGCCGGCGGCGAGGCCCAGCATGTGCTCGAGGCGCAGGCCCTGATGGCGCAGGATCCGGAGCTGATGGCCGACGTGGAGCGGCGGATCGCGGTCGGGAGCACGGCCGAGCGCGCGGTGTACGACGCGTTCGCCTCCTACCGGGCGCTGCTGGCGGGAGCCGGCGAGTACCTGGCCGGTCGGGTGGCGGATCTGGATGACGTGCGCAATCGCATCGTGGCGCGGCTGCTGGGTGTGCCCATGCCGGGTGTGCCGGACAGCGACGAGCCGTACGTACTGATCGCCCGGGATCTCGCGCCGGCCGACACCGCGCTGCTCGACCCCGGCCTGGTGCTGGGCTTCGTCACCGAGGAAGGCGGCCCGACGAGCCACAGTGCGATTCTGGCGCGGGCTCTGGGGGTGCCGGCCGTGGTGGCGCTGGCGGGGGCCTGCGAGCTGGGCGAGGAGACGGTCATCGCCGTCGACGGCAGTACGGGCGAGGTGTTCGTGGAGCCTGATGGCGAGGAGCGTGCGGAGCTGGCGCGGACGGCGGCGGAGCGCAGGAGGGCCATGGAGGCGGTGTCGGGGCCGGGTGCGACATCCGACGGGCACAAGGTGCCGCTGCTCGCCAATATCGGCGGGCCCGTCGACGTACCCGCGGCTGTGGCGGCCGGGGCCGAGGGGATCGGGCTGTTCCGTACGGAGTTCCTGTTCCTGGATGACAGCTCCAGGGCGCCGTCGGAGGCGAAGCAGGTCGAGGTGTACCGGCAGGTACTGGAGGCGTTCCCGGAGCGGCGGGTGGTCGTGCGGGTGTTGGATGCCGGCGCGGACAAGCCGCTCGACTTCCTGACGCCGGCCGACGAGCCGAATCCGGCGCTCGGCGTGCGTGGGCTGCGGGCGTTGCTTGATCATCCGGAGGTGCTGCGGACCCAGCTGGCGGCCCTGTCGAAGGCCGCCGAGGGCCTGCCGGTGTATCTGGAGGTGATGGCTCCGATGGTCGCGGACCGCAGTGACGCGAGGGCGTTCGCTCAGGCGTGCCGCGAGGCCGGGCTGAAGGCGAAATTCGGCGTGATGGTGGAGATCCCCTCGGCTGCCTTGCGGGCGAGGTCGGTGCTTCAGGAGGTGGAGTTCCTGTCTCTGGGCACCAACGATCTGGCGCAGTACACCTTCGCAGCGGATCGTCAGGTGGGTGCGGTGTCGCGGCTACAGGATCCGTGGCAGCCCGCACTGCTCGACCTGGTCGCGGTGGCGGCGGAGTCGGCCCGGGCCGAGGGCAAGGGCTGCGGTGTGTGTGGCGAGGCGGCGGCGGATCCGCTGCTGGCGTGTGCGCTGACCGGTCTCGGTGTCACCTCCCTGTCGATGGGTGCGGCGTCGATCCCCTATGTGCGTGCGGCGCTGGCGAAGTACACGCTGGCGCAGTGTGAGCGAGCGGCAGCGGCCGCCCGTGCCGCTGACGGTGCCGATGAGGCTCGGGCGGCGGCCCGGGGAGTGCTCTCCGGCGAGTAGCCGGGCTTCTTCGCTGGTGTCAGGGGCTTCCCGTCATGTCGGGAAGCCCCTGACGCCGTTCTGCGCGCCTTCCGTGCCCCTTTTCATGCTCTTTCAGTCGTGCGCGCTGGGGCGGGGCGGGTCGCCGAGATCGAATCCCGCGCGGTATTCGGCCCCCGGGTCCGGGCCGATGGGGTCGCCGGTATCGGCGTCCGTGCAATAGGCGGTGAACACCTCGCCCTCGGTCAGAGGGAGCATCCGTCCGCGCTGGAGGCGCCAGCCCCGGAGCTGGTCGGGGGCGTCGTCTGTGCAGGTCCGCAACACCACTCCGCCAGGGCCTTCGAGTGCGAGGCCCGCTGCGAGTACGGCCACGAACTCCGCGCCTTCGGATGAGTCGAGTGTGGCCGTGCTCCCGCTGCCGTTCACGGCGTCAAGGGCGGCCAGGAGCTGTTCGCCCTTGACGGGCACGCTGCACACGAGGTGGTGCGTCCCGGTGCCCGCGCACTCGATGAGTCGCAGCAGGAGCTCCGAGGCCTGGTCGAAGGCGGCGCGCCCGATGTCCTCTCCGCAGTCGGCGCAGGTGCCCAGGTCATTGAGCAGGGAGCTCGCGTAGTCCCAGGTGGCCTGCCGGACCGAGCTGTTGACGAGCAGTGGCACGAGGTGGTCGATGGGCTGGCCCGTATAGGCCACGGTGGGTCCTGCGGCGGCGACTTCCGCCGTGTAGCGGCTGCGGCTGGCGGAGCTGTCCGGGTCGAGTCCGGTCTCGGTGCAGTAGTGGGCGAAGCCCGCCGGGTCGAACAGCGCGACGGAGGTGTGGCCGCCTTGCCGGGAGAGTGATCTGAGGAGGGCTTCGACCTGGTGCAGATAGCCGGGATGGTCGGAGAAGGTGAAGCTGCGGTAGTGCCGCATGGCGGCGAAGTCCTGCTCGTCGACGAGCAGGCCGACGGTGGACGGTACGTCCCGGCGCAGGGCGCGCCGTGGTGACCGCCGTGGCGGGCGCCGCCTGTTGGTATGGCCGGTGCGGCGCTTCGGTGTCTCGTGGTGTCGGGTGCTGGTCATGGTTCCCCCTGGTCCCCGTGAGCCTGTTGATCAGTGCTCACTCACCGTAACCGCGAGCACTGACAAACGGGGCGGGGCGGGGCGATCCGGTGGTCAGCCGCGTGTGCGGGCCAGCTCCTCGTAGAACCGCAGCAGCTCGATGTCGTCCACCGAGCCGGGGTTGACCGCCTTGGCCAGGGGTGTGCCCTGGAGCAGTCGCTTGACCGGGACTTCGATCCGCTTGCCGGTGAGGGTGTGCGGGATGGCGGGGACCTCGATGATGTCGTCGGGGACGTGGCGTGGGGAGAGCTGCTCCCGGATAGTGCGCTTGACCCGTTCGCGCAGGTCGTCGTCGAGGGCGGCGCCGGGGGCGAGGTGGACGAAGAGCGGCATCCAGTAGCCGCCGTTCGGCTCTTCGAGACCGATGACGAGGGACTCGCGGATCTCGGGGAGCCGTTCGACGGCTTCGTAGATGTCGGAGGAGCCCATACGGACGCCCTGGCGGTTGAGGGTGGAGTCGGAGCGGCCGTGGATCACCACCGAGCCGTGGTCGGTGATGGTGATCCAGTCGCCGTGCCGCCAGACGCCGGGGAACATCTCGAAGTAGCTGTCGCGGTAGCGGCTGCCGTCCGGGTCGTTCCAGAAGTGGATCGGCATGGAGGGCATGGGGTTGGTGACGACGAGCTCGCCGACCTCGCCGGTCAGGGGCTTGCCGTGCGGGTCCCAGGCCTGGAGGTCGGTGCCGAGGCAGGCTGCCTGGAGTTCGCCGATGTGGACGGGCAGGGTGGGTACGGCGCCTGCGAAGCAGCTGCACACGTCGGTGCCGCCGCTGACGGAGGCGATCCACAGGTCCTCGCGTACCTCGTCGTGGAGCCAGCGGAATCCGTCGGGGGGCAGCGGGGAGCCGGTGGTGGCGACGCACTTGACGCGGGAGAGGTCGTGGTCGCGGCCGGGGTGCACTCCGGCCTTGCGGCAGGCCATCACGTAGGCGGCGGATGTGCCGAAGAGGGTGGCGCCGGTGCGCTCCGCGATGGCCCACTGGGCGCCGGTCCCGGGGTAGCCGGGGCTGCCGTCGTACAGGATGACGGTGGTGCCGGTGAGCAGGCCGGAGACGAGGAAGTTCCACATCATCCAGCCGGTCGACGTATACCAGAAGAAGCGGTCTCCGGGGCCGAGGTCGCAGTGCAGGCCGAGCTGCTTGAAGTGTTCGAGGAGGATGCCGCCCTGGGACTGGACGATGGCCTTGGGGAGTCCGGTGGTGCCGGAGGAGTAGAGGACCCAGAGCGGGTGGTCGAACGGCACCTGCTCGAAGACAGGTTCGGCGGGTTCGGCGTCCGGGGAGATCACGTCCGCCCAGGAGAGGGCGCCTTCGGGGGCGCTGGTGCCGAGGAGGGGGATGTGGACGACGGCGCGCAGGGTGGGGAGCTCCCGGCGCAGTTCGGCGACGGTGTCGCGGCGGTCGTGTTCCTTGCCGCCGTATCGGTAGCCGTCGACCGTGAACAGGACGACCGGCTCGACCTGCTGGAAGCGGTCGAGGACGCTGCGAGCGCCGAAGTCGGGGGCGCAGGAGGTCCAGACCGCGCCGACGGCGGCGGTGGCGAGGAGTGCGGTCACCGCCTCCGGGATGTTGGGAAGGTAGCCGCTGACTCGGTCCCCGGGCCGTACGCCGAGGGCGCGCAGCTCCGCGGCGAGTGCCCCCACCTGGCGGCGGAGCTCGGACCAGCTGACCGGGGTCGCCTCGTGGGTCTCGTCCACGTGGATCAGGGCCGGTTCCTGGGCGCGGGCGGGATCCTCGGCGGCGCGCAGAGCGTGCTCGGCGTAGTTGAGCGTGGCTCCGGTGAACCACTGCGCGCCGGGCATGGAGCGGTCCCCGATGACCTGCTCGTACGGGGTGGAGAACCGTACGTCGAACCAGTCGGCGACCGCCCGCCAGAAGGTCTCCAGCTCGTCGACGGACCAGCGGTGCAGTGCCACGTAGCCGCCTTCGGCCGGGGCTCCGTACCGCTCCGCGGCCCAGGCCTGGAACCGGGTGATCCGGGCTGCGGCGACGCGGTCGGCGTCGGGCTGCCAGAGCGGGGCAGGGCTTGCGGTCATGGAGCGGCTCCCGGCGGCTGTGTCTCTCGCTGTACGCGTGGTGGGCGTGTGTCCCGCGCACGGGCATGGGTGTGCGCGTGACGCGGCTGATGCTGACAGGACGATGCCATGTGATCGTCTTCCGCACCAGGGCTCCCCGCCCGTGGCCGGCCCGTGCCGGACGGGGTCGTGGTGCGCTTCCGCTGTGCTCCCGCCGCGGGTGAACGGGAGTTGAACCATCCTCGCCGATGCCCTGGTGGATGGCAGGGTGAGCGGCATGGACGGTCGTGAGCTGGTGCGCTCGGTGAAGGTGTTCGGCACGGTGCAGGGACTGCGGGCCGTTCGTTCGGCGTGGCGCCGCAGGCGTACGGACGCGTGGGGTCTGCCGCCGCGGGGTGCCGAGCGGGCGCGGGTGCCGGGCATGGTCGTCGGTGCGGAGCCGCTGCCGGGAGGCGGGGTCGTGCGGTTCACGCGCTCCCGGCTGCGGGTGCGGGTGGCGGTGGGCGGCAGTGTGTTCTGGGGCTGGGACGGTGCGGAGCCGGAGCCGTCGTACGCGTTGGCCGGTCCTCCGCCGGAGGCCGATCCGCGCGCGGAGCTGGAGCCCGACATGGACGGCGGCTGGCGGGTGGTGTCGCAGCGGGTGACCGTGGCGGTGACGCGCCACGGTGCCGTCGAGGTGCGCACCCCGGGTGGCGTGGTGCTGCGCAGGGACCTGCCGCCGCGCTGGTGGGAGCCGGTGGACGGGGGACCTGCGCGCTGGTTGCAGCGTGCCGAGGTGTGCGCGGACGCGCGGTACTTCGGACTGGGCGGACGCTCGTCGGGGCCGCGGCTGCGGGACGGCACCTACCGGCTGTGGAACACGGACCCGCGAGGCAGTTTCGGTCCCGGTGACGATCCGCTGTACATCACGATGCCGGTGCAGCTGGTCGTTGCGGACGCGGGCGCGCATCTGGCGTTCTACGACAACACCTGGGACGGCCGCGTGGCGCTGCGCGAGGGTGAGGAGGGAGCGGGCTCCGGGCACGACCGGCCGGGCACGGTGGAGGTCCGGATGAGCGGGGGTCCGCTGCGCTGCTGGGTGGTGGTGGGTACGCCGGCGCGTCTGCTGCGTACCTGGACGGCGCTCACGGGCGCGCCCGCGCTTCCTCCGTCGTGGGCGCTCGGCCCGCAGCACGCGCGCTGGGGTTTCGGCAGTGAGCGGGAGGTGCGACGGGTGGTGGCGGGCTATCGGGAGCGGGGGCTTCCGCTGTCCGCGCTGCATCTCGACATCGACCACTACGACGGCCATCGGGTCTTCACCGTCGACAAGGAGCGCTTCCCTGATCTGCCGGGTCTCGCCGGGGACCTGGCTGACGACGGGGTGCGGCTGGTGTCGATCGTCGATCCGGCCGTGAAGGCGGAACCTGGGAGCGCGGTGTACGACACCGGGTCGGCGGCCGACGCGTTCGTGCGGGACGCCCGGGGCCGGCGGGTGCGGGGGGTGGTGTGGCCAGGTGAGTGCGTGTATCCGGACTTCACGGATCCGCGGGTGCGCGAGTGGTGGGGCGGGCTCTACGAGGAGCGTCTGGCGCAGGGCTTCGCGGGGGTGTGGCACGACATGAACGAGCCCGTGTCGTTCGTGCCCTTCGGTGACATGACACTGCCCCGGTCCGCCCGGCACTCGCTGGAGGGGCGTGGTGGCGACCACCGCGAGGCCCACAACGTGTACGGGCTCGCGATGGCGCGGGCGGGGTACGAGGGGCTGCGGCGGCTGAGGCCCGCTGAGCGGCCCTTCCTGTTCTCGCGCTCCGGCTGGGCGGGAATGCAGCGGTACGGCGGGACGTGGTCCGGGGATGTGTCGACGGGCTGGCCGGGGCTGCGCGCCTCACTCTCGCTGGTCATCGGGCTGGGACTGTGCGGGGTGCCGTATTCGGGTCCTGACGTCGGCGGTTTTGACGGCAGCCCGTCGCCGGAGCTCTACCTTCGCTGGTTTCAGCTCGGTGCCCATCTGCCGTTGTTCCGTACGCATGCGGCGATCGACGCGGGCCGCAGGGAACCCTGGGAGTTCGGCCCCGAGGTGCTCGGGCATGCGCGGGCGGCGCTTCTCGAACGTGAGCGGCTGCACCCGTATTTCGTCACCCTTGCGCAGTTGGCCCGACTGACCGGTGCGCCGTATGTGAGGCCCCTGTGGTGGAACGCCCCGCGTGATCGCGCCCTGCGGGACTGTGAGGACGCGTTTCTGCTGGGCGACGCGCTGCTGGTCGCGCCGGTGCTGGAGCGGGGCGCCGACCGGCGAGCGGTCAGGCTTCCGCGCGGGACGTGGTACGACACGGTGACCGGGCAGGCGCACGAAGGGCCGGGTCAGGTGCTGCTGGACGCGCCGCTGTCGCGGATTCCGGTGCTGGCGCGGGCGGGTGCGGTGGTTCCGGTGCGGGGTGAGGACGGCGGCGTCGAGCTGGAGGTATGGGCTCCGGTGGCCGGGCGTACCGGTGGGGGGCTGGTGGTCGGGGACTGTGCCGGGGTGTCGGAGCGGCCCGAAGTCGAGCGGTACACCTCGCGGCTGGCCGGTGACCGGGTGGTGGTGGAGCGGGTGACGGCGCAGGGTGCGGTGAGTGCGGGCCGGCCGGTGCGGCTGAGGGGGTGGCCTCCGTACCTATGAGTACTCGCCGGCGAACCAGCGGCGCACGGCGAGCGTGTGCAGCGGGAACGCGAGTTCGGTGGGCTTGTGCAGCAGGTGCCAGCCCTCGGTCTCGTCGGTCGGGGCCGAGCTCGGGAGCCGGTCCGCGGGGCGCTCGGGGAGCAGCCCGAACAGGAGCAGATGGCCGCCTGGCGAGCTGAGCGCGTCGGCCAGCCGGACCTGCCGGCCGTCGGCCTCGATGCCGGTCTCTTCGCGGAGCTCGCGGACGACGGCGTGCTGCCAGTCCTCGGCATGGTCGATGAAGCCGCCCGGCAGGGCGATCTCCCCGCACCGGGGTTCGATGGTCCGGGTGATGACGACGAGCCCGGTGCCGTGTGCCGTGGTCGCCGGGAGAAGGGCGACCGCCACGGGAAGCGGGTTGCGGTAGACGACGTCACCGCAGCGGGCGCAGGTGCGGGGCCATGTGGTGGTGCCCTGCGGGTAGCGTGCACCGCAGCTCGAGCAGTGGGAGTCCCGCACGGGGGCGACCGCGTGGCCGTCTGCGGTGCGGGACATGGGGGCCTGGTGCTCAGGGGGCTCGGTCACATGCGGACTGTAACGCGGGGGCGGGCATCACGGCCGGCGAGTCGGTGTCTCGGGGCCGATCAGGGAGCTCCATGCCACGGGGAAGTCGTGGTAGGTGTCCGGGAACGGTTCGGGGCCGTAGGTGAAGTGCCACCATTCCTCGGGCAGATTGACGAATCCCGCTTCAGCGAGGGTTTCCTTGAGGAGCAGCCGGTGGGCGCGCCGGCTGCCCCGGACGCGCGGGTCATCGGTGTGCGACAGGGTGTCGAAGCAGTCGAATCCGGTTCCCATGTCGAGGGAGTTGTCGGGGAAGCGTGTGTCGCGGGGTGCGTGGCACGGCGTCAGCTTCTCGCCGGGGGCATAGGGGCGGGTCTTCCGCGTGGGCAGCTGCACAAGAGTGAGGTCGACCGTGCTGCCGCGGCTGTGCCCGGACTTCCGCGCGATGTATCCGTCCTCGAAGAGCCGCGACTTGTCGACGCGGGGGTAGAACTCCTGCTTCATGCGTTCGTCAGTGAGGTCTTCGGCCCATCGTACGAAGTGGTCGACGGCGCGTTGGGGCCGGTAGCAGTCGTAGACCTTGAGGGAGTATCCGCGCCGGAGCAGTCGGCGCTGGGCCGTGCGCAGCGCATCGGCGGCGGGGCGGGTCAGGATGCACAGTGGCTGCCGGTAGCCGTCGACGGGGTCGCCGATGAAGTTGTGCGCCGTCGTGTAGCGCAGCTCCTGGATGATCGTCGGATCGACCATGGCCAGCGCGGTGAACGCGCGGGGTGCCCGGGGTCCAGGGGCTGCCGGCGGGGACGCGGCGGCAAGGGTGAGCAGGGCCGCGGCGGTGGGCGCGAGGACACGGAGCGGTGCGGGGGCAGGTCCTTTCATGCGCACCGTCTATCAGGAACGGCGGGGCGGGACCAGGATCCGGGCGCCCTGTCCGCGGACGGCGTTCCGTGACAGAATTCTGACGCACCATCAGAAAGTGAACAGGAGCGGGGACGTCCACAGGGAGGGGCCGGCCTTGGCACGCACACGTATACCGGTGGTGTCCGGATGGTTCACCGGCGACGGCGACACGGCCGGCGAGGACGCCGAACGCTCGTTCCGGCTGCTGGGCACCCGATGCGCGGCCTGCTCCTCGGTGTTCTTCCCCCGCGAGGACAGCGCGTGCCGCAACCCGGGCTGCCGGGGCGGCGAGCTGGTGGAGGTGCCGCTCTCCAGGAGCGGCCGGGTCTGGTCCTACACGGACGGGCGCTACCGACCGCCCGCGCCGTACGTATCCGATCCGGCCGTGGAGTGGCGGCCGTACACACTCGTCGCGGTCGAACTCGAGGCGGAACGCATGGTCGTGCTCGGCCAGGCGGCCCCCGGGGTGACGGTCGCGGATCTGGCTGTCGGGATGGAGGTCGAAGTGGTGCCCGGGATCCTGAACGAGGACGAGCAGACCGTGTGGACGACCTGGTGGTGGCGCCCGGTGGACACGCGATGACCGGCGACATCGCGGTCCTCGGGGCCGGTATGCACCCGTGGGGCAAATGGGGCCGCGGCTTCGTCGAGTACGGGAGCGTCGCGGCCCGGGCCGCCCTGGCGGACGCGGGCCTGGACTGGCGGCAGATCCAGTCGGTGGTCGGGGCGGACACCGTGAGGGGCGGCTACCCGGGCTATGTCGCGGGAGCCACGTTCGCCCAGGCACTGGGCTGGCAGGGCGCCAGGGTGACCAGTGTGTACGCCGCTTGCGCTTCCGGGGCCCAGGCCATCGCCACGGCCCGGGCCCAGATCCTGGCGGGGCTCGCTGACGTGGCACTGGTCGTGGGGGCCGACTCCGCCCCCAAGGGGTTCTTCGCCCCGGCCGGCGGAGACCGGCCGGATGATCCGGACTGGCTGCGCTTCAGGGTGCTGGGGGCCACGAATCCGGCGTACTTCGGCTTGTTCGCCCGCCGCCGCATGGCGTTGTACGGCGACACACCGGAGGACTTCGCACAGGTCAAAGTGAAGAACGCGGCGGCGGGAGCGCTCAATCCGCTGGCCCGTTACCGGGCGGCGGTGAGCGCGGAGGAGGTCGCGGCGTCGGCCGTCGTCGCCGATCCGCTGCGGCTGCTGGACATCTGCGCCACGTCCGACGGAGGAGCGGCGCTCGTCCTGTCGAGCCTCGACTACGCCCGTCGGCACGGGGTCGCCGATCCGGTGCGGATACGTGCCGTGTCGACCGTGACGCCGGTGTACCCCAGGACGGTGCTCGACCTGCCCGACATCGCCACCGACTCGGCGGTGGCGGCCGATCCGCCCACGCCGGGCTTTCGCGCCTCGATCGCCCGAGCCGCCTACGAGGAGGCGGGGCTCGGGCCCGACGACCTGTCGCTCGCCGAGGTGTACGACCTCTCGACCGCGCTGGAACTGGAGTGGTACGAGGACCTCGGGCTGTGCGCGGCCGGAGAGGGCGCCAAGCTGGTGCGGGAGGGCGCCACGGCTGTCGGTGGGCGCATACCGGTGAACCCGAGCGGGGGCCTCGCGTCCTTCGGCGAGGCGGTGCCCGCCCAGGCGATCGCCCAGGTCTGCGAGTTGACCTGGCAGTTGCGGGGTGAGGCGGGCGACCGGCAGGTGGCCGGGGCGCGGGCCGGGATCACCGCGAACCAGGGGCTGTTCGGGCACGGTTCGGCGGTGGTCGCCGTACGCTGACCGGCCGGGACCCGGTCGTCAGCACGTGCAGGACCCGTACCCGCGGCAAAGCGCCGGGGTGCGGGCCGTGTCGCTCATGTCGCGGCGGCCTCATGCTGGCGTGTGGACCAGACCAGGGCGTGCTCGACCACCGACACGAGCACCGCCTTCACCGACTCGCGGTCACGCGCGTCGCACATCATCAGCGGTACCTCCGGATCGAGGTCCAGTGCCCCCCGTACGCTCTCCGCGGGGAAGCGGTCGGCGCCCTCGAAGCAGTTGATGCCGACGGTGAAGGGGATCCCCCGGCGCTCGAAGTAGTCGATGGCGGCGAACGAGTCCTCGAGGCGGCGGGTGTCGGCGAGCACGACGGCACCGAGCGCTCCCTGGGCCAGCTCGTCCCAGAGGAACCAGAAACGGTCCTGGCCAGGTGTGCCGAAGAGATAGAGCACCAGGTCTTCGCGCAGGGTGATCCGGCCGAAGTCCATGGCGACTGTGGTGGTGGTCTTGGACTCCACCCCGTCCAGATCGTCGACGGGACGGCCCGCCTCGCTCAGGGTCTCCTCGGTACGCAGCGGCTTGATCTCGCTGACCGCGCCGACGAGAGTCGTCTTGCCGACCCCGAAGCCACCCGCCACCAGGAGCTTGAGGGTCACCGGCTCGACCGGCCGCCGTACTTCTTCACGGCTAGAGCGCCCGAAGACCATTGATCACCTCGCGGAGAATGCTCACGTCCGGCAGCTCGGCCGGTGGAACGGGACGGGTTACATGGACCAGTGCGTGCTCGACGAGATCGCCGACGAGGACTCTGACCACCTGGACGGGCAGATCGAGTCCGGCAGCGAGCTCGGCGATCGACTGGGGAATGGTGCTGCTGCGTTCGATGATCTCGACGTGCTCGGGCGACAGCATCTGGTCCGTGCCCGGCCCGCCCGCCCCGTCCGGCTCGGGGACGACCAGCGCGATCAGATCGAGCTGGTGCCGGACCGTGCTGCTGGTCCGGCCCCGGGTCATCGCGTACGGGCGCACCACGGGTCCGGCGTCGTCGTCGAACCAGTGGTGCGGGTGCCGCGGTTCCGGGGTTTCCGCGGTTGCCCGGGGGTCCCCGAGCTCCTGAATGTGCTGTCCGGCGTCGTTCATCTCATTTCCACTCACCCTCCGGAGGTCAGTCCGCTCCTTGGTGCCGTGGCGAGGTGGACGCCCACGCGCTTGACCATCAGCGTCATCTCGTAGGCGACCAGCCCGACGTCGGAATCAGCGTCGGACAGCACGGCGAGACAGCTGCCGTCACCGGCCGCCGTGACGAAAAGGAAGGCGTCGTCGAGTTCGACGACGGTCTGCCGGACCGCTCCGGCGTCGAAGTGGCGCCCGACGCCCTTGGCGAGGCTGTGGAATCCGGAGGCGACAGCCGCCAGGTGCTCGCCGTCCTCACGGGTGAGGTCCTTGGACGAACCGGTCGCGAGGCCGTCGCCGGAGAGGACGAGTGCCTTGCGGATGGAGCCGACCCGGTCGACCAGCTCGTCCAGGAGCCAGTTGAGCTGCCCGCTCCTGGTGATGTCGTTCGCTGCGGTCATCGACCGTTCCCCTCCGGTGTGGTTCCCTGTGCTGGCTCGCCGGAGCCGGTGCTGGTGTCTTCGGCGTTCTGGCGACGTCCGCGCTGCCAGCCGCGTTGCAACGAGGCCATGCGGTCGCGTACTTCTTCGGCGTCCCGTTCGATGTCCGGCGCCTCGCCGGACGCCCCACCCCGGGGCCCGGTGGTGGTGCCGCCGCCCTCAGTGTCGCGGCGAAGCTGCGGGGCCAGGCTGGCCTGGCGTACGCGACGCGGGAGACCGCCGAGCGCCGTCGTGTCCTGACCCCCCGCCGGGGACGGGGGTGACATCCGCCGTGTGGGCGGGGACGCAGGCTGCTGCGGGGGCGGCGGTGAAGACCGCTGCTCCCAGCCCGGGTCGAGGCGCGACGGCCGGTCCGCGGCCGGACTCTTCGTCGCGTCCGTGGATTGTGCGAAGGGCGAATGCGTACGACCGGGCTCGTCCACCCTGCGTCCGTGGTCGGCGACGAGAGTCGGCGGCTTGCGCCGGGGCAGCTGGGTGGGGCCCGTCGGATGCCGGCCCGGACCGCGGTGACGCGGCGAGAGCTGGTCCGTGGCCTGCTGGTGCTGCTCGTCGGCGGATGACGGCCGCACGAAGTCGCGTGCGCGGAACAGACCGCCGCGCTCGCTCTCGGTGTCCTCGATGTCACCACTGCCGATGCCCTTGCCGATGCCGGTGTTCACCTCAAGGGTGTCGACGGCCGGGCGGTCCTCGTAGCCCAGGGTACCGACCGGTGCTTCGAGTTCGACGGGGCCGTCGAGCACCTTGGGGCTCGTGCGCCCCGTGGGGATCTGCGCGAGGGCCGTGACCCTGCCGCCGTCCACACCCTGGCGGCCGTTGCTCCGGTCCCTGTCCCTGCCCTGGCGCTCACCCCTGCGGTCCAGGCGGAAGCCGGTGCCCTCGGTCTCGGGGGCGTCGGTGAGGAGCGCGGCCGGGATGAAGACCACCGCCGTGGTCCCGCCGTACGGGGACGGCTGGAGCGAGACCCGCACGTTCTGCCGCTGGGCGAGCCGGCTGACCACGAACAGACCGAGCCGGTCGGTGTCGGAGAGCTCGAACTCCGGGGTCTCCGCGAGCCGGAGGTTCGCGTCGAGCAGTGCCTCCGGGGTCATGCCGAGCCCCCGGTCGTGGATCTCCAGGGTGAAGCCGTTGGCGACGCGCTCGCCGTGCACCTGGACTCCGGTGTGCGGAGGCGAGAAGACCGTCGCGTTCTCCAGCAGTTCGGCGATGAGGTGGGTGAGGTCGGCGACGGCGGGGCCTGCCACGCCGATCCTCGGCAGCCTGCGGACTTCGACCCGCTCGTAGTCCTCGACTTCGGCGACCGCGGCCCTGACCACGTCCATGAGCTGGATCGGCTTGCGCCACTGCCGGGAGGGCGCGGCTCCGGAGAGGATCACCAGGCCCTCGGCGTGCCGACGCATACGCGTCGTGAGGTGGTCGAGGCGGAAGAGGTCCGCGAGCTCCTCCGTGTCCTCCGTACGCCGTTCCATGGTGTCGAGAAGTGTGAGCTGGCGGTGCAGCAGCACCTGGTTGCGGCGGGCGAGGTTGACGAAGACCTCGGAGACGCCGCGGCGCATGTCGGCCTGCTTGACCGCGGCTTCGACAGCCGCACGCTGAAGGGTGTTCAGAGCCTGACCGACCTGGCGGATCTCGTCCTTGCCGCTCTTCCCGCGCTTCTCACCCTTGCCGTGTTTCTCGCCCTTGCCGTGTTTCTCGCCCTTCTCGTGTTTCTCGCCCTTCTCGTACTCGAGGCGAGGTGCCTCGGTCTCGACATCGATGCTCTCGCCCGCGGCGAGGCGACGCATGACGCTGGGCAGGCGGATTCCGGAGACCTCGTGGGCCTCCTTGCGGAGCCTGGAGAGCGAGCGCACCAGATCGCGGCCGATGCGGACGGAGACGACGATGGAGACCAGCAGGGCCAGGAAGCCGAGCACACCGGCGATACCGGCCTTGAGGAGCACGCTGTAGGCGGCGGGCTCGACCCGCTGCTGGTACCGCTCGGCCGCCTCGGTGTTCAGATGTGCCAGATCACCGAGTACCGGGCTGCTCAGTTCTTCCCAGCGCTGCGCGTCGACGGCCAGGGGGTTCTTGGCGGGCCCGTCGGCGATGAGCCGTTCCTCGGCATCGCGCAGGGGTTGGGTGTTCGAGCTGCCCCAGTACCGGGCGAGGATGTCACGCTCGGACGAGGGGAGGAACTCGAGATTGATCCCGTAGAGCAGCGAGCGGTTGGCGGCCAGGTCGGAGGTGGCGCGGATCTCCTTGGCGGTGATCCTGCCGGTGATCAGCGCGGAGGTCACCAGTGCGTCCTCGCGGGAGAGCAGTTCACGGGCGCGCGCCACACCGACGAGGGCACGGCCCTCCTTCTCCAGCTCCACGTCCTCGAGGGCGTGGAGCGAAGTGAGGAAGGTGTAGCAGGGATCGACCACGCGGTTGTAGAAGTCGAGGGCCTGGGCCCGTGTGATGGTGCTCTGTTCCACGTTGCGCCGCAGCGAGCCGAGTCCGTCGAGTGCGCCGAGCAGCGAGTCCAGCCGCCTGGCCACTTCGGGTCGTATCCCGTCGCGTACGCCGGAGTCCTGTGCGCTCCCACGCAGCGCCGTCACGGCGTCATCGGTGGCCGCGCGGTGGCGGCGCAGGGTCGATGGGCTGTTGGAAGCGCGGGGGTCGGCCAGATAGACCAGGGTCAGTCGGCGCTCGTTCTGCAGGGCGCGGACGGTGTCCTCGACCGGGGTGCCGACCTCGTCGATGATGTGGCTCATGTCCAGGAGCTGCTTGGCCTCCTGGCCGGTGATGACGGTCGCGAACACCCAGAGCGCGGTGAGCGACATGAGCGGCACCAGCAGCAACGCCACGATCTTCCTGCGGATGGATGTCCCGCGAAAGCGCATGGCCTCCCCCAGATCAGCGCCCCCGGCGGGCGGGTGGTGGTGGTGCTTGTGTCTGCGTGCGTCCGCGAACGCCGTCGCGCGTCCGTGTGCGCACTCGTCCGTCGGCGTTCCCCTGCGTTCTCAGCTTTCGCCTGAAGATCTCCGCGCCAGGAACCGAACGCGTTCCCGCACGTGTATCTGCGTCACGAAACGGCGTGAGCCTACTACTGACAGAGTGACAACTCGAAGACTCGTCCGGAGGTTTTTCGGCCGCGTGACGGTGTGTTGATCATGGCTTGTCCTGGTATTCGAGGAGTTGGGCTGCTCGGATGTGGCCGAGGACACCAGGTAGAACGCGATATTCCGCTACTCCCCCGCATGGCGGGAATTCTCCCCTCCATGGGGGAATCTTCCCGGCCCATCGTTCGTCTATCCGTATGGGGAACAGGAGTTGTGGGGGATTGCCGGGCGGTGTGTGCCTGGAGCAAAGGGTGCGTATGCCCCTGTCTAACCGGGCTGGATCCGGGCAGCCACCCCTGTAGTCGGACAGCGGTGGGGAGTGAGCGCGAACGATGAGTATGACCAACGGTTCGGGTGCGCCGCGGAGCATCTGGGTCGAGCAGCCGGTGGGACGCAGGCGGATGCCGGAGCCGGTCCGGATCGCGGCCGTGCGCGCCGTGATCGTGACGGCGGTGACGGTGACCCAGGCGGTGACGGCGTTCCTGTTCAGTGTCACGGGCTCATGGCTGGCCTTCCCGCTGGTGCTGAGCAGTGTGGGCAGCACGGTCGTGGCCACATGGGCCGTGCTGGACGTCTGGGTCACCCGGCAGGTGTGGAACCAACGGTACGGAGTGGTCTCCGTACCGAGCAGCACGGCCCGGCAGCTACGGCGTGAGCGCCGTCAGGCCAGGCGGACGGCCCGCGCCGCCGCGCGTGTTGCCGCACGGATACGACGACGCGGTGGCGCGGGCGGGCGGCTGTCTCAGGCCTGACCGGCCTCGGCTTCCTGTCCCGGCCGGCCGGTGTCCCGTCGCGACTGCGGGTCCACCGGCTGGCCGGCGTCCGCCGGCTGGTCGGGCGTGCGCCGGAACATACGGGTGGCCGTGATCTCGCCGTGTACGGTCTCGCCCTCGGTGCGCTGCTGCGGCAGCCCTGGCCGCAGATGCTCCTCGACGCTGATGTACTTCAGACCCGCGCGCAGGTCCGCGTCGTTGCGCAGCCGGACGACCAGGGGGAACTCGGCGAGTGCGGTCGTGTCGAACAGGCCTGTGGTGTACAGCAGCTGGACGCCGAGCGCGTCAGAGACAGCGCGCTGGAGCTCCAGCAGATAGGTGGCGTTGGCCCTGCCGATGGGATTGTCCAGGAACAGGGTGCCGGCGTGCCGGTGCTTGTCCCGGCCGCGGTCGTTGCTGCGCAGGGCGGCCATGGTGCAGTAGAGCGCGATCGCCGCGGTCAGCAGCTGGCCGCCCGAGAAGACATCTCCCATCTGCCCGACCGGTACTCGCTCGGCGCGGAGCACCGCGTCCGGCTTGAGGATCTCCACGGCCACGCCCTTGGGCTGGAGCGCGGCCTGAACTCCCCGCAGCAGCAGGGACATCCCGTCCCGGCGCAGGTCGGAGTTCTTCCGGACCGCCGCGCGGGTGGCCTCGTCGATGACCTCGCCGAGCCGCTCGACGAGCGTCGCCTGGTCGGGCTCGTCGAAGCGGATACGGAGGAACTCCTGGCCGGACCACTCACCGAGGCCTTCGGGCAGCCGGGACAGCCGCTGCGCCGAACGGAGCGTGGTGAGGGCGGACTCCACCAGACCGCGCAGCCGGTCCACGATGGAGTCACGGTTGCGCTCCAGCTGGACGAGCTCGTCGGTGAGGACCCGCAGCCGCGGGGCGAACGCCTCCGCCCACTTGGCGGCGTGCTCGGGCAGGGCCGAAGCGGGCAGTTCACGGATCTGCTGACGCGCCGGGGTGCGGACGGCCTCGTAGCGGGTGGAGTTGGCGTGCCGTACGAGCACATCACTCGCTTCCCGTACGGCGGACTCGGCGGTCGTCAGATCGGATGCGCAGCCGCGCAGCGAGCGACGGGCCTCGGCGGCGGAGTGCCGGGCCTCCTCCAGACCGCCCGGGTAGGGCTCGGGGTCCCCCTGCTCCTCCTCCGTGTGGTCCCGGAGCAGATCGCGCAGCAGCGCCGCGGTCTCGTCGAATCCGCCGGCGGCGTCCTCGGCGGCGCGGTGGGCGCGCAGCAGTTCGGCGTGCCGGGCGCGCGCGGTGTCCAGCGCCTCGGTGTGGGCGGCGAGTTCGGCCGTCGCGGCGCGGAGCAGGACCTGGGCGTGCTCGGCGTCGGCGGGCAGCAGCCCGCCGGGCAGTTCGGTGTGCGCGTCGCCGTCGCCCGGGGCCAGGCGCTCGGCTTCGCCGCGCAGCCGCCCGATTCTCTCGCTCGCCTCGGAAGCCCGGGATTCCAGCATCTGCACCAGCGCCTCGGCGCGGGCCGCGGCGGCCTGCCGGGAGGGTCCGTCGGCTCCGTCGGTGCCTTCCAGGAGCTGGGCGGCACGCGTGCGGACCTTGTTGGTGAGGCGATCGAGCTCGCCCAGCGCCGCGCTCTCGTCGCTCTCGGCGCGGGCCTGCTCGGCCCGCAGATCGGCGCCGACGCCGACCTTCTCGTACAGCTGGGACGCGGCGCGGTAGGCCTCACGCAGGGCAGGCAGCGGGATGCGTGGCGCCGCGGGGTCCGCCTCGGGGAGCTGCTCGGGGGCACCGGCGATCTCGGCGCGCTCGGCGCGCAGGGCCCGTGCGGTGCGCCGGGCGTCGTCGGCGGCGCGCTGCGCGGCT
This sequence comes from Streptomyces sp. NPDC019396, assembly GCF_040632375.1. Lineage (NCBI taxonomy): Bacteria > Bacillati > Actinomycetota > Actinomycetes > Kitasatosporales > Streptomycetaceae > Streptomyces > Streptomyces sp. NPDC019396. The sequence continues at coordinate 18,716 of NZ_JBEYBS010000024.1, forward strand.
CTGCGGTCCTCGTCCGAGGCCCGGGCCCGATCCAGGAAGGTGGCAGCCCTGGCCTCGGATTCGGCGGCTTCATCCGCGAGCTCACGCAGCTTCGCCTGCCAGCCGGCCCGCTCCCGCAGCCGGAACGCCAGTCCGGCGAGGGCGTCCGCGGCGCGGCGGGCGCGCTGTGCTGTCTCCTGACGCTCATCGCGTGCGGCTGCGCTCTCGCCGGCGGCCTCGTCCGCCTCGACCCGTGCGGCACGGGCCTCGGCGAGCGTCTGCTCGGCCGCTTCGGCGGTCCGCCCGGCCTGCTGTGCGGCCTCATCGAGATCGGCGAGCATTCCGGCCGGGCAGTCCGCACGCCAGGACGCGATACGCGCGGCGAGCGCCCGGTCCTCCGCGAGGCGGCCCGCCAGCTCGCGGATCTCCTCGTCCCGGGCCGCCGCCCTGGCGCGCAGTGCCTGGCGCTCCTCGTCCGCCGCGTGCTCGTCGTGCATGGCCGGGTTCGGCGGCACGAGGAACACCTGGCCGTCCCCTTCCGCTCCAGGCCGCGGTACGGGCGCGAGCAGCGCGGCGGCGGTGCCGACCGCGACCGCGGAACGCGGCAGCAGTGCGGCTGCGGAGAGCGCCTCGCGGGCCCTTACGTAGGAGAGGGGGTCGGTGATCACGACGCCGTCCACCAGCTCCGGGCGCGACGAGAGAACCGCGGAGTGGTCGGCGGGGTCGACGGCCTGTGCGAGATAGCGCCAGCCCGGCAGAGCCGGGATGCCGTGCTCGCCGAGGAACTCCACGGTCGCCAGAACGTCGCGACCCGGGGGCAGCAGCCCTCCGTCGCCGAGCGCGCCGAGGATACGCGCGTCGTCCGCTGCGGCGGTCCTGAGGTCGAAGAGCTGCCGCTCGGCCGTGGTGACGCTCTGCTCGAGCAGCGCGCGCAGTTCGTCCGCGTACCGGTCCAGCTCCTCGGCGGTGAGCGGGCCTTCGGCGGCACGCGGCGGTGCCGATCGCGGCTCGCGCCGATCGGCCCCGGCGCCGTCGCGGGCACTCGTGTGCCCGGCCGTGAGGCCGCCATGGCCTGGAGCGGACCGCCCGGATGCGCCGTCACCCGTGCCGGAGGCGGGGTCCTCGGTGCTTCGCGCGCCAGCCGCCGGAGAGTTGGCGCCCGCTCCCTGAGCGGTGGCGCCGGCTTCGTCGCCGGCGTCCGGCGACGGATCGTGGACCCCCGCGCGATGACCGGGCCCGGAAGCAGCGTCCGTGGCCGCTGCGCCCTCCGGCGGTACCGGACCGGCGCCCGGCGCCGCGGCGATGCCAGGGCCACCGGTCGCCCGGACCGCATCGGCAAAACCGTCGACCGCGGGCACTGCGGAGGCGGGTCCCGGGGCAACCGGCGACGGACCGGTCGTGTCCCCCGGGGCGCCGTCGGCGCGCCGGGGGCCGGGAACGGGGGCCGGGGGCAGGCTGAGCAGCTCCGCGAGGCGTTCGGATTCGGCGATGGAGGCCGCAGCGCGGCGCTCCGAAGTGTATGCGCGGTCGGCGGCCTGGGCCGCGTCCGCGGCGCGGGCGGCGGCCAGCTCGGCCCGGGCTTCCGTGGCAGCGGCCTCGCGGGCACGGTCGGCGGCGGTCCTGGCGCTCTCGCGGGCCGTGTCCCAAGCCGCGACGGCGGTCTTCTCCGCGTCGCTCGCGGCGAGCGCGGCGCGGGCGGGATCGGCGTCCGGGGCCGTGTCATCCAGCCAGCCCGCACGGACGGCCTCCGCCATCTCCTGTTCGACCTCGGTGAGGCGCTGACGCAGGTGGCCTGACTCACTGCGGGCGCGCTGGGCCTCGGTGGCGGCTGCCGTGGCGTCACGGTGGGCGGTCTCACCCGCCTCCTGGAGGGCGGCGGAGCGCTCCTCACCCTCGTTGGCGAGGCGCTCGCCGTCTTCGGCGGCGGTGTGGAGGGCACGGACGAGGTCGGCCGCGGCCCTGCCACGGGCGGCCAGGGCGGGGGCGGCGTCACGCTCGGCCTCACGGATGGCGGCGGCCACCCGTGCCGAGCGGTCCGCGGCGGCGCGGTGCCGCAGCACGGCCTCCGCCGCCTGCCAGGCAGCGTGCAGGGTGCGTGCGTCGGTCAGCTCGCGGCGCTGCGCGGCGGCGCCCTTCTCGGCCGCGGTGAGCGCCAGTGACGCGTGCCGGTAGGCCAGTTCGGCGGCGATCAGGGCACTGCGGCCGCGCTGCTGCTCCGCTTCGGTGACGGTGTGGGCCGCGGCTGTGACCTGGCGGGCGAGGTCCGCCGTGCGGGCGCGTTCGGTGCCCGCGCGGGCGGAGAGCCTGCGGGCGAGGGTGCGGGTGCGGCGCTCGGCGCCCGCGTGGATGTCCCGGGCGCGGCCCCGCGCTTCGGCCGCCTCCACGATCCGCCCGAGCAGGTCCGCGGAGCCCGCCGTGAAGTCGCGCTCCGCGGTGAGCTCGGCGCGCCGTCCCAGCTTGTTGCCGAATCCGCTGACCAGGTCGGCGAGTCCGTCGGTGTCGCGTGTGTCGGTGACGGCGCGCAGCAGCAGATCCGTGAAGTCGGAGTCCTTCTTGACCGCGAAGAGGCCGGCGGCCTCCCCCTCGTCGGCGTTCATCTCCCGCTGGTACCGGAAGAGCTCGGGGTCAAGGCCGATGTCCCCGAGGTGCTCGTTCCAGCGGTCGTGGATCTCCTCCCAGTACACCTCGAGATGCGGGTATGCCTTGCCCGCCTCGGTGATCGCGTCCCTGAAGCCCTTCATGGTGCGGCGGCGGCCACGGGCGGTCGACGCTCCCTCGGCCGGCGGGCGGACCGCGGTGGCCTCGGCCACGGGCAGGGAGTCGAGGCTGAGCCCCGGTCCCGGCCGGAAGGAGTACCAGGCCTCGGCGAACTTCCGCGGGTCGTTGGAGACCTGGCGTCCGCGCCACTCACTGACCTTGCCCACGACCACCAGCTCACCGGTGAGGGTGTGCTGCCACTCCAGGGCGACATGGCCGCAGTCGTCCGCGAGCAGGAACTTGCGCAGCACACCGGAGCTGGCACCACCCAGGGTGTTGCGGTGACCCGGCAGCATCACCGAGAAGATCAGCTTGAGCAGTACCGACTTGCCGCCGCCGTTCTCCAGGAAGAGGACGCCCGCGGGGGCGGGGCGGCGCGGTGGGCCGACTGGTTCCTCCTCGAAGAACTCGGCCTGCGTGGGGGCCGGGTTGGGCACCGGCGCGCCGACCCCTCGCAGGTCCAGCACGGTGTCGGCGTAGCGAGCACCGGCAGGCCCGATGGAGTAGAGGCGGACCCGGGACAACTCGTACATGGCGGAGGGCTCTCGTCGTTTCTCGGAATGCTCGGAGTGCTCAGGAGGGCTGGTCAGGCATGGAAGGGAAGGCCGGCGTCGGCGGCCAGCTCCAGGTCGTCGGCGTCGGGCGCGGGCACGAGCGTGGCGGCGCCGTCGGTGACGGGGACGACGCCGAGCTCCAGCAGCTCGGCCATGGCGGCGCTGCCCGCCATGTCGCGGACCTGTAGCTGGTAGCGGGCCGTGGTGCGGTAGGCGCCGCCGGCTTCGTCACCGGTGCGCTGGAGGAAGCCGGAGTCGGTGAGGAAGGCGACGGCCTTGCCGACGATGCCCGTGGTGGACCCGGCGAGCCGCCGTGCGTCCTTGGTGGCCCCGGTCGCGCTGCGGCGGGCGTAGATCCGCCAGGCCGCTTCCAGTCCGGGGGCGTCAGATGTGGGGTCGGTGTTCTCGCCCAGCTCTTCGGCTCGTGCTTCCAGTCGGCGGCAGGCCTGACGGACGAAGGCGTCGACGCCGTTGATCGTGATCCGGCCGATGTAGCCGTCATCGGCGAGGTCTTCGGGGCGCGGGAACGCCATGGCCGCGACGGCGAGGTGGGCGAGGCCGTGCAGAAATCGGTCGGCTGAGTCGGTGGCGGCCCGGCGGGCGTAGTCACCCATGCGGACGGCGAAGACGGAGTCCTCGCCCGCGGTCACGGCCATCCCCGCGCGCGGGGACACTTCGAGGACGACCAGCCCGAGTCCGGTGGCGATCGCATCGGCAAGGCGCCCGAAGGCGGGCTCTTCGCGATAGCGGCGCAGCAGGTCCGCGTATTCGGCGTCACGTGCGGGCAGCAGTTTGGGCTGGAGTCCGAAGGAGACGAGACGCGCGGCGTCCGCCGCGTCCGCGGGCGTGACGGTGGCGGTGGCGGCCACGGACATCGGCCCGGCCGGTGGGCCCTGCGGCGCTGCTCCCGGCTGCTCGCTCCACGCGGCGGTGTGCTCCGCGTGCTGGTCGCTCACGACTGCTGCTCCCTGCTGCTCTCGCGCTTGATGATCTTGAGGTCGCGGTGCGGGTCCACGGCGCGGACCGGACCGGGCCGTGGGTGGGATCCAGCCCCGCTCCGCGGTCGGACAGTGGCCCTCATGCCGCCTCCGAACGGTCCGCCGCCATGCCGGCCGCGTCCAGCAGGGCGGTGCCCACGATCAGGTCCGCGCCGCCGAATTCGGGGTCGTCCAGCTCGGCGCCGTCGTCGACGGCGAACAGCAGCCGCTGTTCGCCCTGGCGGTAGGCGGTGCCGACCGGGGGGCTCGCCGCGTGGACGGCGAGGAGGGCGACCAGATAGGGGAGGTCCGGGTCACGGCGGCGCGCCTCCGCGAGCAGGCCGGAGAGCCTGCGCGGCGCGTCGTGCTCCAGATCGAGGAGTTCCATCGCGCGCGCCAGCTGCTCCTCGCTGAAGCGGCTGTCGTCAGGTGTGGCGATCAGATCGGGTTCGGGCATCTCCGCGCCGAGGTGCTCGCGCTCGACCGGAGGGGTGAGCAGCAGATCGACAAGGTCGCCGAGGCGCACCGCTGCGGGGGTACGCAGTCCCGTACCCCGGGCGAAGAACGCGTCGGTGACGCGGGTCGCGTGCTCGACCGGTAGCGGCAGCAGAGGGGCGACCAGGTGTCCGTACAGATCGATCCCGGCCCGTGCGGCCGGGGTCGCGAAGGCCTGCCGGTCCTGTTCGGCCCGGAACAGCGGTCCCGCTTCCAGCAGCCTGGACTGGAGCTGGGTGTGGCGGCGGATGCAGTCCTTGACGATGTCGACGAGTTCGGCCGCGCGGCGCTTGTGCTCGGGGTCCTCGGCTTCGTCCCGTGCCTTGCGGATGTTGGTCAGGATCGCGTTCTCATGGCGGTACCGGTCGGCGACGTGGTCGAGCGCCTCGGCGATCATGTCGGGCACGTCATTGAGCCAGTCGACCGCGCGCACGTTGCGCCGGGTCGCCTCGAGGGTCCTTCGCAGCGTCTCGGCGTACTGCACCGTGCGATAGCGGGCCTGTTCGGCGGCGAGCTGGGCGTCGGCGAGACGGCCCCTGCTGATCAGGACCTCCAGCTTCACCTCGGCCGCGATCTGCGCGCTGGTGACGTCCGTGTCCAGCGCGCCGACGAGCACATTGACCGCTTCGTCGGTCGTGCGGAGGTAGACACCGCCGCCGTATCCGGGGACTTCCTCGATGAGCTTGAAGTCGTAGTCGCGTCGGACATAGACACCATCAGGGCCGAAAGTGCCGTAGACGGCACGGAAGCCCCGGTCGACGCTACCGACGTTGATCAGGTTCTCGAGCACCCATCGCGCGACCCGCTCGTGCTCGGCCTGCGGGCGCCGGGGGGCTTGCGCGGCGATCCGCGGAAGCAGCCTGGCCACTATCTGCTCATGGTCGGCCCCGGTGTCGAAGTCCATGTTGAGCGTGACGAGGTCGATGGCGGAGAGGGCGACCTCGGCCATCGCGTAGACCGAGTACTCCCCCGCCAGATTCGCCTTGCGGACGTCGAGGTCGTGCAGGGGCGCGGTGCACGCGAGCGCGCGGAGCCGCCGCGCCAGCCCTTCGTCGGCGGCCGGGCCCTGCGCGGGGCGCGGCCCCGCGCTGAGCTGGGGCGGAACGAATTCCGTCGAGGCAGGCGAAGTCACGGTGCACAGACTAGGTCCTCGCACTGACAACGGTCGAAACAGCGCCGAAACCACCTCGCCGGACTGGTCCCGGGCTCCTGACCGCCCCCGTTCGAGCAGGTGGACGCCGGTGGACGGGCAGCAGGGGCTCGTTCGACAATCCCTGCGTCGCCACCCATGTCCCCACGGCACCCCTCCCTGTCTGCGAGGTACGGATGAGAGCAACCCACACAGGCCGGTCCCGCCCATGACCCGGACCTCGATCGATCTCAACGCCGACCTTGGCGAGGGTTTCGGCCAGTGGCGGCTCACCGACGACGAGCAGCTGCTCTCCGTCGTGACCAGTGCCAATGTGGCCTGCGGCTTCCACGCCGGGGACGCGGCCACCATGCGGCGGGTCTGCGCGCTGGCGGTCGAGCGCGGGGTGCGGATCGGAGCCCAGGTCTCGTACCGCGATCTGGCCGGTTTCGGCAGGCGGTCGATGGACGTCCCCGCGGACGAGCTCGCCGCCGAGGTCGCCTACCAGATAGGCGCGCTGGCGGTGTTCGCGCGCGCGGCCGGTGGAGGGGTCGCGTACGTCAAGCCGCACGGGGCGCTCTACAACCGCGTCGTGCACGACGAGGACCAGGCCGGGGCGGTCGTGGAGGGCATCCTGCTCACCGGCGAACGGCTGCCCGTGCTGGGCCTCCCCGGGTCGCGGCTGCACGCGACGGCCGAGAAGGCGGGACTCCCCGTCGTCACCGAGGCGTTCGCGGACCGCGCGTACACGGCGGCGGGCACCCTCGTGCCGCGCCGGCAGGAGGGCGCAGTCATCTCCGACCCGGGGGCGGTGGTGGAGCGATCGGTCGCCATGGCCAGGACCGGGGTCGTCACCTCGCTGTGCGGCACGTCCGTCGGTGTCCGTGCGCGGTCGCTGTGTCTGCACGGCGACACGCCGGGGGCGGTCGCCCTGGCCCGCCGGGTGCGCGAGGCGCTGGAGGCGTCGGGGCTCCGTGTGGAGGCCTTCGTATGAGGCTGCTGCCCGTCGGCGACCGGGCACTGCTGGTGGAACTGGGCGGCGAGGCCGAGGCGGCGGCGCTGCACGCCGAACTGCTGCGGCGGCGGGCCGCGGGCGCGCTCCCCGCTGTGCGGGAGATCGTGCCCGCGGCGCGGACCGTACTCATTGACGGAATCGACGGAAACGACGGGATCAAGGGGACCGGTGGGATCCACGGGACCGGCGGCGCCGGCGGAAGCGCCGCGCGCGACCGGCTCGCGGCGGAGCTGCCCCGGTGGACCGTGCCGCCGCTCACCGCGGGATCCGGCACCGTGGTCGAGATACCGGTGCGCTACGACGGCCCGGATCTGGCCGCGGTCGCGGCGGTGTGGGAGGTCGGCCAGCACGAGGTCGCGCGGATCCACTCGGGAGCCGAATTCCGTGTGGCGTTCTGCGGGTTCGCTCCCGGCTTCGGCTATCTGACCGGACTCGGCGAGCGGTTCGCGGTGCCGCGCAGGACCACGCCCCGGACCTCGGTGCCCGCGGGCTCCGTGGCGCTGGCCGGGACCTATACCGGGGTGTATCCCCGCTCGTCACCCGGTGGCTGGCAGCTCGTCGGCACGACCGACCTCTCGCTGTGGGATCCGGCGCGTGAGCCCGCTGCCCTGCTGTCCCCGGGGGCGCGCGTGCGGTTCGTGCCGGTGGCCACGGGAGAAGCGGCGTGAGCGACCCGGCCCTCACCGTCGTCCGGGCCGGTGCCCTGACCACCGTGCAGGACCTGGGGCGGCCGGGGTACGCGCATCTCGGCGTGCCGCGCTCGGGCGCGCTCGACCCGGGGGCGCTGCGGCTGGTCAACCGGTTGGTGGGCAATCCGGAGGAGTCCGCCGCGCTGGAGACCACGCTCACCGGGTGCGCGGTGCGTCCGCACTGTGCGGTGACGGTGGCCGTGGGCGGGGCGCCCTGCCCGGTGCGCGTCAACGGACGGGCGGTGGCCTGGGGTGCTCCGGTACGGGTCGGGGCCGGCGCCCTGCTGGAGGTGGGCGCGGCGCGGCGCGGGGTGCGCGGTTATGTGGCGTTCGCCGGGGGTGTCGCGGTGGACCCGGTGCTGGGCAGCCGTGCGGCCGATCTGCTGTCGGGCCTCGGCCCCGCGCCGCTGGCCGACGGCATGGTGCTGCCGCTCGGGGCGCCTGCGGGCCACCCTGCGCGGCTGGATGGCACCCCGTGGCCGTCCCCGCCGTCGGAACTGGTGCTGCGGGTGCGGTTCGGGCCCCGGGACGACTGGTTCACCCCGACCGCGCTGCGGACGCTGACGCGCTCCCTCTACCGGGTGTCGGCGTCCAGTAACCGGATCGGCCTGCGTACCGACGGCCCGCCGCTGGAGCGGGCCGTGGCGGGCGAACTGCCCAGCGAGGGCATGGTCCTGGGCGCGGTCCAGGTGCCGCCGGACGGACGCCCCGTGGTGTTCCTCGCCGATCATCCGACGACCGGTGGCTATCCGGTGGTCGCGGTGGTCCATGAGGCGGATCTCGGAGCGGCGGCGCAGTCCGTACCGGGAACGCCGGTGCGTTTCGTCGCGGGGCGCTCCGTCAGGGGGCGTCCGGGCGGTCAGGCCGTACCGTAGCCACCGCCGCCCGGTGTCCGTACCACCAGGACATCGCCGGCGGCGACCTCCACCGAGTCCACTCCTCGCAGCTCCTCCACGGTGCCGTCCGCGCGCTCCACGGCATTGGCGCCCCGCTCCCCCGGCTCGCCGCCCGCCATCCCGTAAGGCGCGACACGGCGGTGGCCGGTCAGCAGGGCGACCGTCATGGGTTCCAGGAAGCGGATGCGGCGCACCACCCCGCAGCCGCCGTGCCAGTGCCCCGCGCCCCCGCTGCCCTCGCGGATCGCGAAAGCGTCGACCCGCACCGGGTAGCGCCACTCCAGCACCTCCGGGTCGGTGAGCCGGGAGTTGGTCATATGGGTCTGCACGGCGTCGGCGCCGTCGAAGCCGTCGCCGGCGCCGGAACCGCTCGCCACGGTCTCGTAGTACTGCACACGGTCATTGCCGAAGGTGACGTTGTTCATGGTTCCGGAGCCCTCGGCCTGCGCCCCGAGTGCGGCGTACAGCGCCCCGGTGACGGCCTGTGAGGTCTCGACGTTTCCCGCCACGGTCGCGGCGGGGTACACCGGCGCGAGCATCGAGCCCTCGGGCACCCTCACTTCCAGGGGTTCGAGGCAGCCGCTGTTCAGCGGGATGTCGTCGGCGACGAGGGTACGGAACACATAGAGCACCGCGGCCATCACCACGGATGTGGGGGCGTTGGCGTTCCCCGGCTGCTGGGGTGAGGTGCCGGTGAAGTCGATGACCGCTCTGCGGGCCTGGCGGTCCACGGTCAGCGCGACCTCGATCACCGCGCCCCCGTCGGTCTCGTAGCGGCAGGAGCCGTCGCTGAGCCCGGCGACGATACGGCGCACCGACTCCTCGGCGTTGTCCCGTACGTGCCGCATGTAGGCCTGGACCACGTCGAGCGTGAACTCGTCGACCATGCGGGTGAGTTCACTGATGCCCTTCTCGTTGGCGGCGATCTGGGCCCGCAGGTCGGCGAGATTGGTTTCCGGGTCGCGGGAGGGGTGGGATGCGCCGGTGAGCAGGCCCCTGGTCTCGGCTTCGCGCAGTCTTCCGTCACGTACGAGCAGCCAGTTGTCGAAAAGGACGCCCTCTTCGTGGATGGTGCGGCTGAAGGCCGGCATGGAGCCGGGGGTGACACCGCCGATCTCGGCGTGGTGGCCCCGGGAGGCCACCAGGAAGAGCAGCTCGGGACTGCGCCCGTCCGTGCCGCTGTCGCTGCCACTGCCGCTGCCGCTGCCGCTGCCGCTGCCACTGCCACTGCCACTGCCACTGCCACTGCCACTGCCACTGCCACTGCCACGATGGTCCGCGAACACCGGGGTCACGACCGTCACATCGGGCAGATGGGTGCCTCCGTGATACGGGTCGTTGATCGCGTAGACATCGCCCGGTCTGAGCCTGCCCTGGTTCCGGCGCAGCACCTCCTTGATCGACTCGCCCATCGAGCCCAGGTGGACCGGGATGTGCGGGGCGTTGGCGATGAGGTTGCCGTCGGCGTCGAAGAGCGCGCAGGAGAAGTCGAGACGCTCCTTGATGTTGACGGAGTGGGCGGTGTTCTCCAGGCGCACACCCATCTGTTCGGCGATGGCCATGAAGAGGTTGTTGAACACCTCAAGCAGCACCGGGTCGACATCGGTGCCGGCGGCGGCGCGGGCAGTACGGGTCCGCACGCGGGTGAGCAACAGATGCCCCTGCTCGCCCACGGCGCACCGCCAGCCGGGGTCGAGGACCGTGGTGGCGTCGGCCTCGGCGATGATCGCAGGCCCTTCGACGGTGTCCCCCGGGGACAGGTCGCCCCTGCGGTACAAGGGTGTATTGGTGCGGCGGCCGTCCAGGAACACACGCACGGTGTCCCGGGGTGCCGCAGCCCCGCCGGCACGGGCCGCCTCGACGGCCATCACCGCGCCATGGGCCCCCGCCGCCCCCACCGCCTCGACCGACACCGCCTCCACGACGAGCGGCTTGTCCATGGTGAAGGCGTAGCGCGCCCGGTGCTCCGACTCGAACGCCTCACGCATCGCGGGGGCCGCGCCGAGCGGCACCGGCAGCGCGGCGTCCGTGCCGGCGTAGCGGATCAGCACGCGTGCGCGTGTGGTGATCGCTTCGTCCGGGATGGCGTCGGCCCGCAGTTCCGCCCTTGTACGGTCGGCGAGTTCGCCGCAGAGCCGCGTGACACGGCCGGTGGTGGGCTCGTCCAGCGGAGCCTCCACGGACTGCTCCCGCATGGCGGTCGCGTCGGCGAGGCCGATGCCGTACGCGGACAGCACTCCGGCGAGCGGCGGCACGATCACGGTGTCGACGCCGAGGGCGTCTGCCACGGCGCAGGCGTGCTGGCCACCGGCGCCGCCGAAGCTGGTCAGTGCGTAGCGGGTGATGTCGTGGCCGCGCTGCACGGAGATCTTCTTGACCGCGTTCGCCATGTTGAGCACGGCGATCTCCAGGAAGCCCGCGGCGACTTCCTCCGGGGTCCGCTCGGTGCCGGTCGCCTCGCGTACGTCGGCGGCCAGCGCCGTGAAGCGTTCCCGTACGGCCCCCTCGTCCAGCGGCTGGTCGCCGCCGGGGCCGAACACGGCGGGGAAGTGGGCGGGCTGGATGCGGCCGAGCATCACGTTGGCGTCGGTGATGGTGAGCGGGCCGCCGCGCCGGTAGCAGGCGGGGCCCGGGACCGCGCCCGCCGAGTCGGGGCCGACGCGGTAGCGCTGGCCGTCGAAGTGCAGGATGGAGCCGCCGCCTGCCGCGACGGTGTGGATGCTCATCATCGGGGACCGCATCCGCACCCCGGCGACCTGGGTGCCGAGCTCGCGCTCGAACTCCCCGGCGTAGTGCGACACATCGGTGGAGGTGCCGCCCATGTCGAAGCCGATGACCCGCTCGAATCCGGCCTGCCCGGAGGTACGGGCCATGCCCACGACACCACCCGCGGGACCTGACAGCACGGCGTCCTTGCCCCGGAAGCGCGCCGCCTCCCGCAGTCCGCCGTTGGACTGCATGAACATCAGCCGGACGCCGTGGAGTTCGGTGGCGATCTCATCGACATATCGACGCAGGATCGGGGAGAGATAGGCGTCCACGACGGTGGTGTCGCCGCGGGGCACCAGCTTGATCAGCGGGCTGACCTCGTGGGAGCAGCTGACCTGGGTGAAGCCGAGGTCACGGGCGGTGTCGGCGACGGCCGACTCGTGGGCTGGGTTCCGGTAGCCGTGCACGAGGACGACGGCGGCGCTGGTGAAGCCGTCGCGGCGGGCTGCTTCGAGCTGCCGGACGACGGGGGCGAGCCGGAGCGGAGTGACGACGGTGCCGTGTGCGTCGATCCGTTCGGGGACCTCGATGACCTGGTCGTACACCGCTTCGGGGAGCAGGATGCGGCGGTCGAAGATCCGGGGGCGGTTCTGGTACGCGATGCGCAGCGCGTCCCGGAAGCCCTCGGTGATGAGCAGGACGGTCGGCTCACCACGCCGCTCCAGCAGCGCGTTGGTGGCAACGGTGGTGCCCATCTTGACCGCGCCGATGCGGTCGGCCGGTACGGGGTCGCCGGGTCCGAGCCCGAGGAGCAGCCGGATGCCCGCCACGGCGGCGTCGCGGTGGTGCTCGGGGCTGTGGGAGAGCAGTTTGCGGGTGACGAGATGCCCGTCGGGGCGTCTGCCGACGATGTCGGTGAACGTCCCGCCACGGTCGATCCAGAACTCCCAGCGCCCGCTCATTCCCCCATTCTGGCAAGAGGCGGGCCCGGGGACAGGGAGGCGAGGGCGGAGGTCAGCGCCGTTTCCGCGACATGGTCGAGCCGGACACTGGTGCCACGGGCCCAGTGGCGCACCTCCGTACCGGCGAGGCCCAGGAGCTGCGGCAGCAGATCCGTGCACCGGCGCGCCACCCACGCGCTGCCCGCGGTGGCGAGCCACAGCGCCTTGGCGGCGGGCCCGGGGGCGGGCTGCTCGGGCTCGGCTCCGGGGGGCGTGCCGTGGGCGAGCCCCTCGGCGGCCAGCAGCTCGTGGAAGCGGCGGGCGATCATCCGGTGTCCGCGTTCGCCGGGGTGCAGCCGGTCCGCGCTCCACATGGAGCGGTCCTCGACCCAGGCGGCGTCCGCGATATGGAGGTGGATGGCACCGTGACGGTCGGAGAGGGCGTGCACCACGGCGTTCACGGCCCGCTGACGCCTGGCGAGCGGACGCGCGAGGGGTCCGGGCAGTGCGAGCATCGTCCCCGGATCGGGCAGGCAGGCCGTCAGGATCCGGGTGCCGTACGGGGTGAGCGCGGCGCACACCCTGTCCAGGCGCACGGCGATGTCATGGATGTCGAAGGTGTGGCGCAGGGTGTCGTTGACCCCGACGACGACGGAGGCTATGTCGGGTGCGCAGGCGAGGGCCCCGGGTGCCTGATGCTGGTCGACATCGCGGGTCAGGGCGCCGCCGACCGCGAAGTTGTGGAACTCGGCGGGTCCGCAGGGCCCTCCGAGCCCCTGGGCGAGCAGCGCGGCCCAGCCCCGCCACGCTCCGTCGACCCGGTCGCCGACGCCTTCGGTGAGCGAGTCGCCGAGCGCGGCGAAGCGGAGCGGGCGCGCGAGCGTCCGGCCGGGGCACGACGCCGTGGGCGAGCCGTGCGATGCGGTGGCCTCGTGGGCCGCCGTCGTGGTTTCGCCACGGGCGTCGATGACGGCCCCTGCGTGGTCCGCGAGGCTCGCTGCCTGCCCTGTCAGCCGCGCCGGCGGCACGGCTGCGTGCTCGCCGCCCACGGCCGCGCCGGTGGCGGACCCGGTGGCCACGGCCGGGGCCGCACCGGATGACGGGGCGTCGAGCACAGCGGCAGCCGTGAGGGACAGGTCGTCAGGAGGAGCCTGTGCGGCCGCCCGTGGGCTCCGGTCCCCGTTCATAGCGCCGCCTCCGGATCTCCGGGTATCCGGCTGGTGTGGGCGTCATGGGCGGCGAGGAAGGCGGCGACCGCGCGGTCCCAGCCGAAGAGTTCCGCCCGGGCGCGAGCCGCCTCCCGGCGTGCCGGCTCCGGGCGTGACAGCAGCTCCCGCACCGCGTCGGCGAATGCGCTGGGCATGTCGGGCGCCGCGATGCCCGCGTCGCCGATGACCTCGGGGAGAGCGGAGGACGCGCTGGCGACCACGGGGGTGCCGCTGGCCAGAGCCTCCAGCGCGGACAGGCCGAAGGTCTCCGCGGGCCCGGGGGCCAGGCAGATGTCCGCCGCCGCCTGGAGATCCGCCAGAGCGTCGCGGTCGGCGACATGGCCGAGGAAGTGGACCGGAAGCCGCGATTCCCGGGCGCGCCGCGTCAGGCTGCCGTGCAGCGGGCCCTCCCCGGCCACGACCAGTGCGGCCCGCAGTCCGCGCTCGCGCAGCGTGGCGAGGGCATCCAGCGCCATTCCGGGACGCTTCTCGACAGAGAGCCGGGAGCACATCAGCAGCAGGACATCGGCACCGTCCGCGTACTGCGCGCGCAGCACCGTGCTGCGCCGGCCGGGGCGGCAGCGGTCCAGCTCCACTCCGAGCGGTGCGCGCACCACGTTGCGCGCGCCGATGCGGATGAACTCCCGCTCCGCCCACTCGGTGGTGCACACGATCCGCGAGTACGACCAGGCGCTGCGTCGGTTGAGCCGGTCCGCGGCGCGCTCGGCGAACGTGCCCGGCACGCCCCAGGTGCGCAGCACGCCGTCCGCCGTCTCATGGGAGACCATCAGGGAAGGGACCCGGCGGCGGCGCGCCCACTCCCCGGTCCATCGCAGGGTGGTCCGGTCGGAGACCTCCAGGCGGTCGGGGGCGAGCTCGTCCAGGAGTGTGATGAGCCGCGAGCGGCCCGCGAGTACGCGATAGCCACCGGTGCCGGGCAGCACCGTCCCGGGGATCGTGATGACCCGCCCCTGCGGGGTCATGGTGTCGCTCTCCGCATCGCCGGGCACGACGAGCACGGGCTCGTGCCCGGCCTCCAGATAGCGCTTGCCGAGCTCGCGCAGTGCGGTCCTCAGCCCGCCCGACGCGGGGGTCACGAAGTTGGCGAGCCGGACGATGCGCAGGCCTGCGCCGCCGCCCGCGCGGATGGTGTCGTTCATGCCGCCACCGCCGTGCGTTCGCGCAGCACCTCGTCGTAGTGCCCGATGAGCTGGTCGCCGACCGCCGCCCAGGTGCGGCCCCCGACAGTGGCCCGGCCCGCGTGCCCGTACGCACCCCGGCGCGCGGGGTCCGCGACGAGTTCCGCCACCGCCCGGGTCACCGCGCGCGTGTCGCGGGGCGGCACGAGCAGTCCCGTGCGGCCGTGGTCGACGAGGTCGAGCGGTCCGCCGGCGGCCGGGGCGATCACCGGTACCCCGCTGGCCATGGCTTCCTGAACGGTCTGGCAGAAGGTCTCGTACGGGCCCGTGTGCGCGAACACGTCGAGCGAGGCGAATATCCGCGCCAGGTCCGCTCCGGTACGCCGGCCCATGAACACGGCGCCCGGGAGTGCTTCGCGCAGGGACGCCCCGCTCGGGCCGTCGCCGACCACCACGACGCGTACCCGGGGCAGCCCGCAGGCACCGGCGAGCAGTTCGACACACTTCTCCGGAGCGAGACGACCGACGTATCCGACGATCGTCTCGCCGTTCGGGGCCAGTTCACGGCGCAGGGTCTCGTCGCGCAGCTCGGGCCGGAACCGCACGGTGTCCACGCCGCGCGGCCACAGCCGTACCCGGGGCACTCCGTGCTCCTCCAGATCGCGCAGCGCGGCGGTGGACGGTGCCAGGGTCCGGTCGGCGGCGGTGTGGACGGTGCGGATGCGGCGCCACGCCGTGTTCTCACCGGTGCCCATGTACGTACGCGCATAACCGGCGAGGTCGGTCTGGTAGACCGCGACGGCGGGCAGTCCGAGCCTGGCCGCCACGCCCATGCCGCGCACCCCGAGCACAAAGGGGCTGGCGAGATGGACGACGTCGGCCCTGTGCGCGGTCAGGGCGGCGGCGAGCCTGCGGCTGGGCAGGGCCACGCGGACCTGCGGATAGCCCGGCAGCGGCAGCGAGGGCACCCGCACCACGGGGCAAGGCGCCTCACCGCCGGGTCCGGCGACGGCCGGGGCGACAACGAGCGGGTCATGACCGCGGGCGGCGAGGTGCCGGGCGGTCTGCAGGGCGCAGTGCGCCACACCATTGACATCGGGCGGGAAGGATTCGGTCACGATGACGACACGCATACGGGTGTTGTCGTCTGGCCGGGGGTGGTGCGGCCAACGGGGATCTTTCCGTGCGGGGAACGTCCCATGAGCGTTTGTCCCACGGCTCCGGGGGGGCCCGCCGCGGTGGGGCCGGCGCCGGCCCGGCGATCTTCCGCCCGGCGTGTTCGGCGGACGCCCTGGCCCCGTACCGCTACCCGGGCACGTGGAGTCAGACCGGTGGCGTGTCCGGCCCGATCCGGCTGCGGACGGCTGTCTGCACCTCCGCCTCCTCCGCGGGGTCGGCGGCGAGCCTGCGCAGTCGCTCGGCCACCCGCGCGTCACCTGTCTCGGCGTGCAGGGCGGCGATCTCCCTGGTGGTCTCCTCGCAGTCCCAGAGGCATTCCACGGCGAAGCCGGTGGCGAAGGAGGGATCGGTCGCGGCGAGGGCACGCGCCGTCTGGCCCCGCAGATGGGATGAGGCGGTTTCGCGGTAGACATGGCGCAGCACAGGGGCCGCGGCCTCGATGCCGAGCCGCCCCGCGCCGTCGACGAGTGACCAGAGAGTGGGGGCGTCGGGTCCCTGGGCGCGGACCGCTTCACGGAGCGCGCCGAGGACGAGTCCGGCGTCCTGGGCGCTGCCGCGGCAGGCCAGCACACCCGCGGCCGAGGCGCCGAGCGCGTCGGGCCGCTGAACCCAGCGGCGCGCACGGTCCACGGCCGGCTCGCCGCACATCCGCTCGAAGGCGGCGACGGCGGCGTCGGCGACCGTACGGGACGTGTCGACCGCAGCTGCCTCGATGAGGTCGAGCACGGCGGGGTCCCGCGACTCGGCCAGGTAGTGGAGGGCGGTGCAGCGGGCCGCGTCGGGTCCGCTGCGCGCCGTCTCGATGATCACATCGCGGTCGTCAGGTCCGGCGACCGCGCCGAGGCAGCGGGACGCCGGCACATGGAGCTGGGTGCCGCGCTCGTCCCCTTGCTGCGCCCACTCGAAGACTGCCTGCACGCTCCAGCCGGGGCGCGGCCCCGCGGGCCTGAGCTGGCGCTGCCAGCGGTCGAAGGAGCCGTGCTCCTGCGCGGCCCGCACACGTGCGCCCACGGCTTCCCGCGCATCCTCCGCCCACAGCCGCCACGGCCGGGGCTCGAAGGCATCGCGCACGGCAGCGGCCAGCTCGGCGTCGCCGTCGGGGGTGGCCGGGAAGCGGGCCAGCACCGGGCCGGCGAGTGAGCGCAGTCCGCTGTCGTCGTCGCGCAGGGCGAGCTCGTCGAGCGCCCAGGCCCAGTTGGACCCGCAGGCGGCGTAGCGCCGCAGAAGTGTCAGTGCGTCGTCCCTGCCGTACGAGGCCAGGTGGCCGAGCACCGCGAGGGCCAGCCCGGTCCTTGTCTCGTCCGTGTCGAAGTGGTCGTCGGCCTGGAAGAGGTGGCCTTCGATCGCTTCGAGGCCGCCGCCGAGATCCAGGTAGAGGCGCGCGTAGTAGAGGGAGCGGTTCTCCACCTGCCAGTCGTGGCGTGGGTCGCTCAGCACACAGCGGTTGAGGGCCTCGAGGGCCTCGGCGCGGGGCGCGGCGAGCGCATGCAGCGTGCCGTCGCCGCGGCCTCTCTGGAGCAGGCCGAGGAGGGTGCCACTCGGCGCTATGACTGGTTCGAACATGGGAAAGTGCCTCACATCAAGCTGTCGACGCAACCGGGGGTGTGTTCGCCTAGGCCGCGCGGCAACATGATCGGCTGCCCGTCGTCTTCCGCTTGATGAAGTCCATCTTCCTCTGCCTCTCGTCGGTGGCCCCTTGCGGGCCCGACGTCATGATGACCCAGCCGTTCCGCCACCGCGACCACATTTACGGCAACGCTCTCACCTGCGTCTTCAGCACCCGTTCACCGGTCGGGGAACGGCTCCAAGGGTGCTCCCTTCCCCAGGATCCGCGTGGTAACCACGAGGGATGGAGTCTGTGCCTCCGGATCGGCCCCTTAAGAGTGAATCGCCAGGGTACTGCCCGTGGCGCGGCATGACGGCCCCCTTGCACGGCAAAGATCAACGGGCCTCCGGCAACGATCCGGCGTAGGCCACGCGGGTGAAAAACCCTAACTTTCACCCATTTGCAGCTTTTATCACATACATACTTCCTGTGAGGCTGGAAGAACTCATGGTGACCGTCCCCTCAACCAGGAGAGCACCTCATGATCCTGTCCATCTCAGGCGTCGTACTGCTGGGCATCATCGTCTTCCTCTTTTTCAAGAAGGACGGGCTGAAGGCGTCCCACATGCTGGTTTCCGCACTCTTCGGCTTCTATCTCGCGGGCACGGCCATCGCGCCGAGCATCACGGCGGGAGGCGCCAGCCTCGCCAGCCTCCTTGGCGGGATCAAGTTCTGACCCCGCCGCCCTACCGCACCCAGAGCACGAGAAGCAGGAGAAACACGTGGCCCGGCGACCACTCCCCCGCATCCCGCTCGGCGGCGCCGACCGGATCGCCCGCAGCCGAGAGTTCGCGCGGACGGCCGCCGACAACGCCACCGACGTACTCCATCCGCTGATCACGGTCAGCCGTGGTCTGCGGCTGCTGGCCGCCGCCGGGCGGCGCAAGTGGGCGGGCATGCCAAAGGACCGGCGCGGACCCACCCTCTTCCTGGCGGCGGCCTGCCTGATGGTGGTGGTGCTCCTCCCGTACGGACCCTTGCTCGGTCTGATCACGGTGATGGGGGTGGCCGGATGGACGGGGCGTCAGCGCACGCCGGTGAAGACAGGGCCGGACGAGGCGGAGCTGGCACGACTGAAGGCGCTCTACGAGGCGCTCGTGCCGTACTTCGCGGTCCCGGAGGACCCCAGTCCGCTGTTCGCCCACGGCGGGGAGTGGTCGACGGCGTTCAGCGACCACGCCTTCGACGGCGAGGGCCGGCTGACCCGGCTGAAGCTGCGCTACCCGGCCTACTTCCCCGACGGCGAGCCTGAGGCGCGCGACCGGATCGAACAGCTGCTGCACGCCAAGTCGGGACGCGGCCGTGAATACCTCTTCGTCTGGGACGAGGAGAACAACCACCTGGTGATGAGCGTGCTGCCCCCGCTCCCCACCACGATCGCCGCCCAGCGGTTCGTCACCGGTCCCGGTGAGACGGTGCTGGGCTTCACCGACGCAGGCGCCGTGCCGCGAACCGTGCCGGTGGTGGACGCGGACGGCACGAGCGACGCGCCGCCGGTGGTGTGGCGGACCGGACCGCGCTCGACGGAGCCCCATCTGCTCGCCGTCGGTCTTCCCGGCAGCGGTACGTCGACACTGCTGCGGTCGATCGCGCTCCAGGCACTGCCGCACGGCGATGTGCTGGTCGTCGACGGCAGCGGCACCGGCGAGTACACCTGCCTGGCCGGACGCCGCGGCGTCCTGGCCGTCGAATGCGGGCTGTCGGGGGCGCTCGCGAGCCTGGAGTGGGCCGCGCACGAGACCGAGCGCCGGCTCATCTCCGCGAACCGGGCCCGCCAGGCGGGGCACCCCGCTCCCGAGGACACCCGCAGGCCGCTGTGGATCCTGGTCGACCGGCCGAGCACCTTCGGCCATCTCGCGGCGGCGGACGGGCGTCAGGACCCGCAGCGGCTGCTCGAGGTGCCGCTGCGGCACGGACGGGCGGCAGCGGTGACGGTGGTCGTGGCCGAGCAGTCGGACGGCGCCCAGGAGGCTCTGTCCGAGGCGGTGCTCGGTCACACCAGGGCCCGGGTGACCCTGGGGCCCATGGCACCCGCGCTGATCGAGTCGGTGCTCGGTGCGCCTCCCCACACGACGCCGACCGGCGAAGTGCCCCCGGGGCGGGGGTATGCCCGGCTGGGCACGGGCGGGGTGCTGCGGCTTCAGGTGCCGGCGACACCGGATCCCTTCGACGAGGCCGCGGGGGAGGCTGAGCGGCGGGCGGTGCTCGCGCTGCTGCCGGAGCGCGAGGACTCGGTGCCCGGGGTGCCGGAGGGTCGCGAGGTCTCCCCCGTTTCCGATGGTCCCGATGCTTCCGGGTTCGTCGGGGTTACCGAGGGTCCCGGGGTTTCCGGGGTGGACGTACCCGGGGTGGCCGTCCCGGCCGTGGAGACCTCAGCGGGGCGGTGACGCCGCTCTGCGGTACGGGTCGTGCTCCGGTGCGTGCCCCGCGGCCAGGGGTGGGCCCGGCGGGCCGGGGGCTCAGGCCACGAAGGTCCTCGGCGGCTCTGTGCCTGTCGTGGCACCGGTCTCCACCAGGCGGGCGGCTGCGGCGAGACGGGACGCGGCCTCGTCGGCGACCGGGCCGGCGACCGTGAAGGGCAGGCGGACGTAGCCTTCGAAGGCGCCGTCGACACCGAAGCGGGGGCCCGAGGGCACTCGGACGCCCACGCGTTCGCCGACCTCGGCAAGGCGGGAGCCGGACAGGCCGCCCGCACGTACCCAGAGAGTCATGCCACCCTGGGGGACCTCGAACTCCCAGTGCGGCAGCTCCCGTCGTACGGCCGCGACCAGGGCGTCGCGGTGTTCCCTGGCCTGGGCACGGCGGATGGCCACCGCCTCCTCCCAGCCCCCGGTCCGCATCAGCCAGTTGACGCCCAGCTGCTCGAGGACCGGGGTGCCGAGGTCGGCGTAGGCGCGGGCCGCGACCAGCGAGCGGATCACATCGGGCGCCGCCCTGACCCAGCCGATACGCATCCCCGCCCAGAACGCCTTGCTCGCCGAACCCACCGTGATCACCGTGGAGCCGGCCGCGTCGAAGGCGCAGACCGGTCTCGGCATCTCGAGCTCCGACTCGAGGCAGAGCTCGGTCATGGTCTCGTCGACGACCAGCACCGTGCCCGCCGAGCGCGCCGCGTCCACGAGCCGGCGTCGCTGGTCCTCGTCGGCCAGCGCCCCCGTGGGGTTGTGGAAGTCGGCGACGACGTAGGCGAGCCGGGGCGCGGCGTCCCGCAGCACCTGGCGCCAGCGGCTCATGTCCCAGCCCGCCAGGCCCTCGCCCATGGCGACCGGCACCAGCCGGGCCCCGGCCTCGCGCATCAGCTGGAGGATGTTGGCGTAGGACGGTGACTCGACGGCGATGCGTTCCCCACGGCCCGCGAACAGATGGCAGATCGCGTCCATCGCGCCCATCGCACCCGTGGTGACCATGATCTGCTCGGGCATCGTCGGGATCCCGCGTGCGGTGTAGCGGTCCGCGATGGTCTGGCGCAGCACGGGCAGGCCGGCCGGATAGTCGCCGTGGGTGTGTGCGTAGGGCGGCAGTTCCTCGAGCGCTCCCCTGACACTCCGGGTGAGCCAGGGCTCGGGCGCGGGCAGTGCCGCACAGCCCAGATCGATCATCGAGCCGAGGGACTCGGGCGGCAGCGGTTCCAGGCCGCGTGCGGGCAACGGATTGCCCGCGGGTACGGCGGTCCAGCTGCCGGCTCCCCTGCGGGATTCGAGGAATCCCTCCGTCCGCAGCTCCTCATACGCCGCCGCCACCGTCGTACGGCTCACGGCGAGCGACAGCGCGAGCTCGCGCTCGGCGGGGAGCCGGGCCGCCACGGGTACCCGGCCTTCCAGGACCAGCAGCCGGATGCCGTCGGCGAGCGCGCGATAGGCGGGTGGCTTGCGGGTGCCGGGGCCGGCCGGACGCGACTGCTGGGCGCCGAGCTGTCTCGCGAGCTGAGCCGCTCCGACCGCTGAAGTCCACTGCGCCATAGGAAGTCAGTCCACCTTCGTCAAATTGGCCATGGATGGCCAGGGTTTCCCAGCCACAGAGTGTCATGAGCCAGTCCACTCACACCACCCCGGGGGGAATCTTGACCAGCACCGCGGACACCACAGGCCACTCACGCCTCAAGGGCACCCGCATCCCCCGGCGACTGCTCCAGCTCTACGCAGGGCTCGCTCTCTACGGCGCGAGTTCCGCTCTTCTGGTCCGCGGCGGTCTCGGTCTGGAGCCATGGGGTGTGCTGCACCAGGGTCTGGCCGAGCTGACCGGTCTCACCATGGGGGTCGTCTCGATCATCATCGGGGCCGTCGTGCTGCTGCTGTGGATCCCGATGCGGCAGAAGCCCGGACTCGGCACGGTCTCCAACGTCCTCGTCGTCGGGGTCGCCATGGACGCCACCCTGGCGGTCGTCGCCGATGCGCACGGTCTCGCGGTGCGGATCCCGGTGATGGTGGCCGCGATCGTCCTCAACGGTGTCGCCACCGGTCTCTACATCTCGGCGCGCTTCGGACCCGGGCCGCGCGACGGGCTGATGACCGGTCTGCACCAGCTCACGGGCCGGTCGATCCGCCTCGTCCGCACGGCCATCGAGGTCGCGGTGGTCGCCACCGGCTTCGCGCTCGGCGGCTCGGTCGGTATCGGCACCCTGGCCTACGCCCTGTCCATCGGGCCACTCGCCCAGATCTTCCTGAGGGTGTTCGCCGTTCCGGCCACGGAGCCCGGCAGCCGGCCGGTGGGAGCAGTGGCCGAACCGACATCGGAGCGGGCCGCCGATCAGGTCATACTGCCCGGGTGACACGCCTACAGCAGCCCAGGCATCCGTACCTGGACCACCCGTCCCCCATCCCGTTCGCGCATCGCGGCGGTACCGCCGACGGGCTTGAGAACACTGCCGCCGCGTTCCGCCGGGCGGCGGCTGCCGGCTACCGCTACTTCGAGACGGATGTGCACACGACCGCCGACGGAAGGCTGGTGGCCTTCCATGACGCGACCCTGGACCGCGTCACGAACGTCCGGGGCCGGATCGCGCAGCTGCCCTGGGGCGAGGTGAGCCAGGCCAGGGTCGCGGGCAGGGAGCCGCTGCCGCTCTTCGAGGAGCTGCTCGACGAGTTCCCCGAGGCCCGCTGGAACGTGGACATCAAGGCCGAAGGAGCGCTGGAGCCGCTGGTCGACCTGATCCGCGGCAGGGACGCCTGGGACCGCGTCTGTGTCGGTTCGTTCTCGGAGAGCCGGGTGGCCCGGGCGTACCGGCTCGCGGGGCCCCGGCTGGCGACCTCGTTCGGGGTGCGCGGCGTGCTGGGACTGCGGCTGCGCTCCCTGGGGATCCCGGCCTCCCTGCGTACGGGCGCGGTCTGCGCCCAGGTCCCGGAGGCACAGGGCGGCGTCAGGATCGTGGATCGCCGCTTCGTACGGGAGGCCCATGCCCGCGGGCTCCAGGTGCATGTCTGGACCGTCAATGACGCGGACCGGATGGCCACCCTCCTGGACCTGGGAGTGGATGGCATCATGACCGACAATCTGGAGACCCTGCGCACGGTACTCAGCGACCGAGGAGTCTGGCACTGAGCGGCCGTGGGCCGTGGCGCATCTCCATCAGCACGAGCATGGGGGTGCCCAGTGGCCCTTGAGACAGAGGACCCGACCGCCGGAAGAGGCAACGGCGACCGCCGGCGTGAACAGCGCGGTTGGTATTTCTACGACTTCGCCTGCTCCGTCTATTCGACGAGCGTGCTGACGGTCTTCCTCGGGCCCTATCTCACCGCCGTGGCCAAAGCGGCGGCGGACGCGGAGGGCTACGTCCACCCGCTTGGCATTCCGGTACGGGCCGGATCGCTCTTCGCCTACGCCGTGTCGGCGTCGGTGGTGGTCGCGGTGCTGGTGATGCCGCTGGTGGGTGCGGTCGCGGACCGTACGGGGCGCAAGAAGCCGCTGCTCGCCGCCGCCGCGTACACCGGCGCCACTGCCACGGCTGGGATGTTCTTCCTGGGCGGTGACCGCTATCTCCTGGGCGCCGCCCTGCTGATCGTGGCGAATGCCTCGCTGTCGGTCTCGATGGTCCTCTACAACGCGTACCTGCCGCAGATCGCCGAGCCCGACGAGCGCGACACGGTGTCGTCCCGGGGCTGGGCGTTCGGCTACACATCCGGCGCGCTCGTCCTGGTCGCCGATCTGGTGCTGTACACGGGTCATGAGTCCTTCGGTCTCTCCGAGTCGGACGCGGTGCGCATCTGCCTCGCCACGGCGGGGCTGTGGTGGGGCGCGTTCACCCTCGTTCCGCTGCGACGGCTGCGGGACCGGGCCCTGACACCGCCCGACGGGCACGCTCCGGCCGAGGGTGCGGTCGGCGCCGGATGGCGGCAGCTGATAGCCACCCTCCGGGACATGCGCCGGCATCCGCTGACGCTGGCGTTCCTGCTCGCCTACCTCATCTACAACGACGGCGTGCAGACCGTGATCTCGCAGGCGTCCATCTACGGCTCGGAAGAGCTCCGTCTGGACCAGACGACGCTGATCACGGCAGTGCTGCTGGTGCAGGTGCTGGCGGTGGCCGGTGCGCTGGGCATGGGTCGCCTCGCCAGGACCTACGGCGCCAAGCACACGATCCTCGCGTCCCTGGCGGTGTGGACGCTGATCCTCGGGGCCGGCTACTTCCTTCCGGCGCAGACCCCCGGCTGGTTCTTCGCGCTCGCCGGAGCGATCGGCCTGGTGCTCGGCGGCACCCAGGCGCTGTCGCGCTCGCTCTTCTCGCATCTGGTGCCGCGCGGCAAGGAGGCCGAGTACTTCTCGGCGTACGAGATGAGCGACCGTGGGCTCAGCTGGCTGGGCCCGCTGGTATTCGGCCTGGCGTTCCAGCTCACCGGCAGTTACCGCGATGCGATCATCTCGCTGGTGATCTTCTTCGGGATCGGTTTCGTGCTACTCGCCCGGGTGCCGGTACGCCGTGCCGTGGCCGAAGCGGGAAACCCGGTGCCGCATCGGATTTAGACGTTGAAGTGAAAGGCCGGTAGTGTACGCGTTTGGCCTGCCAGGCGGACCGTTACTGCGCGCTGAATCCCTCAGGACGCTGGGTGACACTTTCTGCCAGATGTGACAAACCGGGCACTGGTGGGTACAACAAGGGGCGGCACGACGGGCAACGACGCATGGACCGCAACGGACATGCGCGGGAATCTTTACCGCCGACCGGACGTTGACCGGATGACGACGACAGCGACACCTGTCCTGTGGGCGACAAGCCCGGGAGGCACGATTCATGAGTGAGCGAGCTCTTCGCGGCACGCGCCTCGTGGTGACCAGCTACGAGACCGACCGCGGCATCGATCTGGCCCCGCGCCAGGCGGTGGAGTACGCATGCCAGAACGGACATCGATTCGAGATGCCGTTCTCGGTAGAGGCGGAAATTCCGCCGGAGTGGGAATGCAAGGCGTGCGGCGCCCAGGCACTTCTGGTGGACGGGGAAGGCCCCGAGGAGAAGAAGGGCAAGCCCGCGCGTACGCACTGGGACATGCTCATGGAGCGGCGTACCCGCGAGGAGCTGGAGGAGGTGCTGGCCGAGCGGCTGGCGGTCCTGCGCTCCGGAGCCATGAACATCGCGGTGCATCCGCGCGACAGCCGTAAGTCCGCCTAAGGACTCACGTACGCGCGCAACCACACACGTACGGATCACGTACGACCGAAAGCCGCGGGCTGCCGCACACGTCTTGTGTGCCGCAGCCCGCGGCTTTCCGCTTTCCCGGCCCACCCGGCCCACCCGGCTGCCCGCCGGACGCGTGACGGCGCGCCCGTGGCGGCGGTCATCCGGTCGACGGCGGTCAAACGGGCCGGGGCTGCGCCGAGCGGAGCGCCTGACCGGATGGCCGCCAGCCGCCGCAAGGCGGGGGCCTCCTGCAACGGGCTGAGAGCCGTCCGGATATCGCCCTCGTCCTCCGCGTGCGCGGCAACCGCGCTGCGGCCCCCGCTACGGAATCAGCGGAGGGTGCTGGCCCGTGCCCGGCCGCGGGGCGGGTGGGGCGTCCTGGCGGATGACCTCACCCTGGACCACCTTTCCGTCCGGGCGGTGAATGCGTGCCTGCCGCAGGGCGTCCCCGAGCGAGCCGGGCGCTGCCTGCCGCATCCGCCGGTCCAGGGACTTCTCGGCGTAGCGCCCGGCGCTCCGGCGCACGGGCGGCAGGAGCAGCAGCAGACCGGCCGCGTCGGAGATCAGTCCGGGCAGCATCAGCAGCAGACCACCCAGCATCAACAGGCCGTTGCCCTGGTCCTGGCGGTCGGCCGGCGTCGCCGGTGTCGCGCCCCCTTGCTGCTGGAAGGTCTCGGCGAGGTTGCGGAAGGCGCGGCGCCCGGCCCTTTTGATCACCACCGCGCCGAGCACGGCGCCCGCCACGAGCAGGGCGAACACGGTGAACCCGCCGGCCGCCCCGGCCACGAGTGTCAGCAGCCAGATCTCCAGCAGCAGCCAGGCGGCGATGCCGAGAGGGAGGAAGGTACGGGCGCGGGAGCGCCGGGGGGCGGTCGGAGTGCGTACACCGGTCGTCATGCCCCCAGTGTGCCTGGCCGCCCGCTCGGACGGCGTAAAGGAAGCAGCGGGTCAGGATGCGGGCGGCGCCTGCTTGGCCGGACGCCGGCCGAGCAGGCGGCTCGCTCGCGCGCTCACGCCCCAGGCGGTGACCCGCCACAGCGCCTCGACGAGGATGTCCTTGCTCATCTTGGAGTCGCCGCGCTCGCGCTCGACGAAGGTGATCGGGACCTCCACGACATGGAACCCGGCAGCGACCGCGCGGCGCGCGAGGTCGACCTGGAAGCAGTACCCCGCCGAGGCCACGTCGTCCAGGCCGAGGCCCTCCAGGGTCTCCTTGCGGAAGGCGCGGAAGCCGCCGGTGACGTCGCGGATCGGGACATCGAGCAGAACGCGCGAGTAGAGGCTGCCGCCCCGGGAGATGAACTCGCGGGACTTGGGCCAGTTCACGATCCGGCCACCGGGCACCCAGCGGGAGCCCAGGACGAGATCGGCGCCCTTGAGCGCGGTGAGCAGCCGGGGCAGCTCCTCGGGCTGGTGGGACCCGTCGGCGTCCATCTCGACGAGGACTCCGTAGCCGTGTTCGATTCCCCAGCGGAAGCCCGCGAGATAGGCCGCACCGAGGCCCTCCTTGCCCTTCCGGTGCAGTACGTGCACCTGGGCGTCCTCGCCTGAGAGCTCATCGGCGATCTTGCCGGTGCCGTCCGGGCTGTTGTCGTCGGCCACCAGGATGTCCGCATCCGGCACCTCGGCGCGCACCCGGGAGACGATCGGCTCGATGTTCTCGGCCTCGTTGTAGGTGGGGATGATCACCAAGGCTTTGCCGAGCGGGCCGTACCGCCTCTGACCACCGTCGTTCACTACTGCCCCTTTGACGTCACTACGCAGAGACCCACCATAGCGAGCGTCGGCGACACGGCCACGTCGGCACGGGGCCGAAGGACCCCAGGGGGGTGCCGCGGGCCGGTGCAGGCCATGGATATGCACCGGAAGATCCTGATCGCGACGGAATCGGTCTCCGTGACGCGATGGGGCGCAGCGGGGTGGGGACGGGTCGGAACCCGGCGTCCTTCGGGCCGGCCCGGGACCCGCTGGCTGCGGGTCGCCCGAATGCCGTTGTCTACTGAACGCCGGGCCCCACCCGGGTCACACCTTCCCCCGAGCTCCTGCCGGACTGGGGGGACCCGCCACCGGCCGCGGCCTTCCCTCGCCCCCGAGGCGCGGACGCTGAACCTGGCTCCCAGCGGCGGTGCGCCGAAGCGGCACACCACCCCATGACCCAGCGGCGTTCGACGACTGCGTGGAAGCTCCGACCGGTCGGACGTCCTGTGGTGGACTCGGCCGAACCTACCGGCCCCCTGCGGCACTCTGTCAACAGTCGTGCCATCTGCGACGATTGGCCGATTCGGCTGGTCGGGCGCGAAGATCCGCAGGTGGCGCCCGAGCCGTTCGGCACATGGAGCAGCAGTACGAATAATCCCGATCTCACTCGTTAGGCCGCATATAGACCGTCTGTCCGAACACGACGGTGCGCAGACAGACCGGGAGGGCCGTGCCCGGGGTGAGATCGGGCAGGCCGGGGGTGCCGGAGCGGGGGTCAGTTGACCATCGGGCGACCCGGTCGTCGGGAGCCTGGACGACGAGCTCACCCGTACGCCAGATCGCGTAGTCCGCGGGCGCGCCGGGCACCAGGGTGCCGGCGTCGTCCCGCCCGATCGCCCGCCAGCCGCCCCGGGTGTGGGCCGTGAACGCGGCCCGCACCGAGATCCGGTGCTCCGGGGTGTGGTGGAAGGCGGCGGCGCGCACCGTCCCCCAGGGATCGAGTGGGGTCACCGGGCTGTCGGAGCCGAATGCCAGCGGCACACCGGCACGCAGCAGCGCCGCATACGGGTTGAGGGTGCGCGCCCTCTCGATGCCCAGGCGCTGGGCGTACATCCCCGTGTCGCCGCCCCACGCGGCGTCGAAGGCGGGCTGCACGGAGGCGGTCAGCCCCAGTTCGGCGAAGGCGGCGATGGTCTCGGGGGTGAGCATTTCGGCGTGCTCCACGCGGTGCCGGGCGGCGCGCACCCCGGCGAGGCCGAGCACGTCGGCGGCGGCCCGGACGCCCTCGACCACCTTGCTGATGGCGTGGTCGCCGATCGCGTGGAATCCGGCCTGGATCCCGGCCTCGGTACACGCGGTGACATGAGCGGCCACGACGGCCGCGTCGAGGTGGGCGACCCCGGAGTGCGCGGCGTCGGCGTACGGCTCGTGGAGGCAGGCCGTGTGCGAGCCGAGCGAGCCGTCGGCGAAGAGGTCACCTGCGGCGCCCGCCGCGCCGAGCGCGTGTGCCCGCTCCACGTCCGTGTCGGCCCAGTAGCCGACGACCCGGGGACCGTGTCCCTCTGCCGCGGTCTTCAGCAGGCCGGTGAAGTCGTCCTCGGACGAGATCTCGGGCCCCGCGCACTCATGGACGGTGCCGATGCCGAGCGAGGCCGCGTGCCGCAGCGCCAGGCGCTGGGCCCCGGCGCGCTGTTCCGTGGACACGGCCGCGTAGGCGGCGGAGCGCACGGCGTGGTGGGCGTCCCCGGTGAGCGGTTCGCCGTCACGGAAGCCGCTCATGGCGCGCACTCCGGGCACCAGGTCGAGCAGTGCGGTGGTGACCACCGCGGAGTGGACGTCGATCCGGGTGAGGTAGAGCGGCCGGCCCCCGGTGAGCTCATCGAGCTCGGCCCGCAGGGGCGGGCGTTGCCCGGGCCAGCGCGCGGCGTCCCAGCCGTGTCCGATGAGGATGCGGTCGGCGGGCCGCGCCGCCGCGTAGGCGCGGATGCGTTCGGCCGCCTCGGCGAGCGAGCGGGCATCCGAGAGATCGAGTCCGGAGAGTGCGAGACCGGTCGCCGTGGTGTGCACATGGGCGTCCACGAACGCGGGGGTGACCAGGGCGCCCTCCAGGTCCACGACCTCGTCCACGCCGGACGCGAAGGCGTCCGCCGCCCCCTCCGAGCCCACCCAGGCGATGTGCCCCCGCTCGACGACCATGGCCGTCGCGAAGGGATCGGCGGGGCTGTGTACGTCTCCGCCGCGCAGCAGCACGGTGCGGTGTTCGCCCGGGGGCACGCTCTCACTCATGGGAACAGCCTAGATACGCGGGGGCCGCGCCTCGTACGGGGTGGACAGGACCACGGTCGTACGGGTCGAGACTCCCGCCAGCGAGCGGATCTGACCGAGCAGCTCCTCCAGCTCGATCGGGCTGCCGACGCGCACCTTGAGGATGTAGTTCTCGTCCCCGGCCACGCTGTGGCAGGCCTCGATCTCGGGTACCCCGGCGAGCCGTTCCGCGATGTCGTCGGGGGCGCTGGGATCAAAGGGCTTCACCGAGATGAACGCCGTCAGCGGCAGGCCGACCTCTTCCGGGTCCACGACGGCGGCGTATCCGCGGATGACACCGCGCTGCTCGAGCCGTCGCACGCGCTGGTGCACCGCCGAGGTGGACAGGCCCGTGGCCTTGCCCAGGTCGGTATAGCTCATGCGCCCGTCCTTGACGAGCAACTCGACGATCTGACGATCCAGCTCCTCCATGCGGATCAACCTATTCCCCCAGGCGGTTTCCAGCACAGTCGGCCACCTCGTACGGGGCCGGAAAACCCTCTGCGGCAGGCGCTCCCGGATGCCGTGTGACGAATGCCACAAGATGGTGGCCGTGTCCTTCGAGGCCTCACGGTTATCCAGGGAGCCGCGAGGGAAGTGCTTGGTGTGGTCGAGGCCGCATCTGCCTGGTCGGCCCACCCGAGGGGGAGATTCTCCATGCACAGTGTGAAGCGCTCCGGACGCACCGAACCGGAGCCCGTTGATTTCGTCGGCTCTGACTGCGACAACCCGGACAGGGCGGGAAGCGCGGACGACTACGACACCTTCGACACCTTCGAGATGTACCGGGTGATCTGCCCGGACTGCGCCCAGCCGATCGCGCTCCTGGCCGACGAGGACGCCCTCCCGGAGCACGCGATGCCCCGACGCCGTGGAATCCGTTCGTGCTGTCCGTGTGCGCGGGCACCGGCCGGCCCGCCGCGGACGCCGGCCCCGCCGACGAGTCGCTGGAGGTCCAGGAGCAGGACACCGCGCTGCTGCTGACGCTCCCCCAGGGCCTCGACTGGCGGATGCAGCCCTTCTCGCACGTCGGCGGCCCGGGCTCGCGCCCGATCAAGACCCCGCCGGCGCGTCGCGCGGCCTGAAGCGGCCCCGCGGATCACCCACTCCCCCTGCACCATGGCGCCGAGTCCCCGTGGTGCAGGGCAGGTGCCGCCCCACCTCGCGACGGGGACAGCACGAACTGGCTCTCGCATCGGTCAGACGGTGACCCCGCAGGGCCGACGCGCGTTCTTGGGGCATGACCCCTCAGCACTCCACGGGCGGCACCGGCCGCCGGCGGCTGATGACACCACACGCCGAAGAATCGGTTCCGCGGTCGGTGGATCCGCCCATCTACCGTGATCTGATGCGCAACTGGGCGAAGGCCGGCCGGACCCTGCCGGGCCGCCGCGACCAGGAATGGAACAGGCTGACTGCAGCCCCGACCTGGACGCGGCAGACCGTATGGGTCAGCGGGACTCTGGCCCCGCAAGGTGACGGGCGATGACCATCCGCTGGATCTGGTTGGTCCCTTCGACGATCTGGAGCACCTTGGCCTCGCGCATGAGCCGCTCGGCCGGGAAGTCGGCGGTGTAGCCGTAGCCGCCCAGTATCTGCACCGCGTCGGTGGTCACCTGCATGGCCGCGTCCGTGCAGAACAGCTTGGCCATGGCGGCCTGCCGGGAGTACGGCTTACCCGCGTCCCGCAGCCGGGCGGCGGCCAGGTACAGCGAGCGGCCTGCCTCGACCTTGGTCGCCATGTCGGCCAGCATGAAGCGCAGTCCCTGGAAATCCGCGATGGGACGGCCGAACTGCCGCCTGCTCGTGGCGTATGCGAGCGCCTCGTCCAGCGCCGCCTGGGCCACACCGACAGCGCATGCGGCGATACCGAGGCGCCCCGCGTCCAGTGCCGCCAGCGCGATCGCGAAGCCCTGGCCCTCTTCGCCGATGCGGCGGGCGTCCGGGACGTGCACACCGTCGAAGTGCAGCTGGGCGGTCGGGGAGCCCTTCATCCCCATCTTCTTCTCGGGTGCCGCGGCGCTCAGCCCCACGGCGTCGCCCGGCACCAGGTAGGCCGTGATCCCGCGCGGACCCTCGCCGCCCGAGCGGGCGAGCAGGGTGTAGAAGTCCGCGACCCCGCCGTGCGTGATCCACGCCTTGGTGCCGTTGATGACCCAGTCGTCACCGTCGCGCACGGCCTTGGTGCGCAGTGACGCGGCGTCCGAGCCGGACGACGGCTCGGAGAGGCAGTACGCGCCGAGTAGTCCGCCGCCCAGCATCGCCGGCAGGAAGTCGGCCTGCTGCTGCTTGGTTCCGTAGTTGGCCAGGGCATGGCAGGCCAGGGAGTGCACGCTGACGCCGAGACCGACGGTGAGACGGGCGGCGGCGAGCTCTTCGAGCACCTGGAGGTAGACCTCGTACGGCTGGTCTCCGCCGCCGAACTCGGAGTCGTACGGCAGTCCGAGCAGTCCGGACTCGGAGAGCAGCGTGAAGGTGTCGCGCGGGAAGACGCCCGCTTCCTCTTCCTCGGCGGCGCGGGGGGCGATCTCCCGCTGGACGAGTTCGCGGACCAGGGCGATGAGGTCCCTGGACTCCTCGGTGGGCAGTATGCGGTCCACCGGCTGCGGGGCGCGGTCGGGCATTGCGGCGCTCTCCTCCCTGTCGGGCGCTACGGCGGCGCGCGCGGGGTGGGACGGGCGCCGCCGGATGTCACCTGGTGCGCCGATGCTGCCCTCCCGGATCACGGAAGTGGCTGACCAGCGGCTGTGGCGGGATGAGTATGCCCGATCGGAGGGCGTCCGTCACTCGTCGGCCGGGCCGCCTGCCTGCGGCTGAGTGAGCTCCTGCCCGCGCTGAGTGGGCTGACGGATCCGTCGGAGGGGACCGCAGAGGGCCGGAGAAGGTCAGAGCAGACCGGTCTGGGTGACCAGCATGGCGATGACGACCACGAGGGTCCAGCCCAGGATGTGCTCAAGGATCTTGGGACCGTTGTCCTCGGGGCCTCCGGTGCGGGCCCGGGTGCGGGTTGCGGTGGTCGCGGTCATGGCGTCTCGCTCGGTCGTCGTCGCGGTCATGGCCCCCCGGCCTGGCCGGACCAGGGTGCCAGCCGGGCCGCTGTGGGGCAGTGACCGCTGTCACTGCCCCACAGCGGGCGCAGCGTCGCGTCAGTGGATGCCGAGGGCGGCGAGGGCGCTGCGCTGGGCGGCGGTCGGGGACTCGGGCCAGTAGAGGTAGCAGACGCCGCCTGTGCCGGAGACCACCTTTCCGCCGGCGTTGTGGCGCTTGGAGCGCAGCCAGATGTTCTCCCACTCGCGCCGCCGGTAGACCCTGCGGACGGCCGGGTTGCTGGGCGATGCCGGATCGTTCGCGATCACATCACCCCCGGCGGTGAAGCCGATGGCGGTCATCAGATGGCCCGCGGTCCCGTACCCGGCCCCGGTGAGCTCCTGCTTGAGGAACGACTGCGAGGTGATGACCGGGATCCCGGCCCTTACGAGGCTCTCGAGCTCGGTGAGCGACTGGAGACGGGTCACCACGCCGTTCAGCCCCCGGTAGGTCGCGGCGTAGGCGGCGTTGAAGGGCCAGTTCCCGCAGCCCTCGTACTGGTGGTCGAACGTGTAGCGGGCCGCCTGGCAGACCTGCGGGTCGGCGAAGTCGGGATCGACCCAGGCGAGGTCCTTCGCGGTGGGCCTCCGGCCCCAGTACTCGATGATCATCTGTGAGGAGGTGGGGCTGCACCAGGCCTCGCCGCCGTTGTCGTACTCGGGGTACTGGCCGAGGTGCGTGTTCTGCGAGTAGCGCGGCACGATCAGCTCGCGCACGAGGCCGGGCGTGGAGGGGGGCACGGTGAAGCGGTCCGGGACGGCCGAGGACATCGCTCCGACGCGCCACACCGTCGGGGTGCGGGTGGTGCCCGGAGTGCGGTAGAGGGTGAGCCGCAGCCGGTAGGAGGCGATCCGCAGGCCGCTCGCCGGGGAGTTCACGGAGAGGGTGTCCGTCGAAACGCTGGTCTTGCCGTCGCTCTGCCCATCCACGGAGGTACGGCGGATGTCGGCTTCGCCGGACGCCCAGCGGCCCATGATGTACCAGGGCATCGCCGTGCCGTCCGAGTAGGTGCCCGACACGTCCGCCTGCAACCAGGTGCCGGCCGGGGTGTGGGCGTTCCAGGAGACGATGATCTCGCTCGCGGGCACGCCGGGGCGGTGCGGGGCCGAGGTCCAGCTGGCGCACTCCCAGGCGCTCGTCCGACCGGTGTGCGGGTCGCGGTAGGTGGTCCGGCGGACGGGCGAGCCGATGACCACACCCGGGCGGGCTCCGGCGACGACACGGGTGCCCGCGGTGGACCCGCCGGACCAGTCGGCGTGGGTGGCCCAGAAGCGGTTGTCCACGTGCCGGGCGGCGGCGGCCGCCTCGGGTGCGGCCGACGGGACGCCGCCCGCTCCGGCCGCGGCGGCGAGGGCGGCGGTGAGGACGGTTCTGCGCGAAGCGGCTCCGGTCATGGGATCTCCGTCTTGTGAGCAGGACAGTCGGGCGCGTCAGGGCAGTCGGGGCGCACGGGCCGGGAGCGCGGCGCCGGTGCCACTATCCCGGGTCAGCGGGTGCTTCCGTCCCCTTCGGCCCGGGACGCGCACGGCGCCACCCGAACGACGGGGTGCACAGCGGCTCCGCACCCGCGTGATCCGGGGGCGTGACGCACGCGGGCGCACCGTAGGGTGAGCCCTGTGAATTCCGGCGCCCGTCTCGATTTCGGCCGCGCCGCAGCGGGGCTGCGCACTCTTGAGCCGTCGTGCGGCCCGGTACGGCTGGTCGCGGTCGACGGACACGCCGGCTCCGGCAAGAGCACCTTCACGGCGCAGCTCGCCGGGGCCCTCGGGGGCGCCCCGGTGCTGCATCTCGACGACATCGCCACGCACGCCGAGCTCTTCGCCTGGACGGGCCGTTTGCTCGGTCAGGTCATCGAACCCCTGTCGCAGGGCCGCCGCGCGCGCTACGAGCCCTACGACTGGAACCTGCGACGCTTCGGACCACCGCGTGTGCTCGACCCTGCACCGGTCGTGCTCGTCGAGGGGGTCGGGGCCGGCCGGCGCGCGCTGCGCCCCCATCTCGCACGCCTCCTCTGGATGGACCGGGAGCGGGGGAAGTCCTGGGCTCGCGGCCGTCTCCGCGACGGTCCGGCGCTCACCGAGTTCTGGGACGCGTGGACCGCGGCGGAGACACGCCATTTCGCCGATGACCCTTCGCGCCCCTTCGCCGACACTGTGGTGCGGGAGTGTTCCGAGGGATACGAGTGGCGCCCGGGACCTGGTATGACAGCGAGCACGAGTCAGTTCCTCACCGAAAGTGATCGGCTTCAGCCACCGTACTGAGCAGTCGGAAATCGGCCGTGGTGAGTGCCTCAACTCCGCTTGACCCAAGGGCCATACAGGTCTTACGTTCTCAATGTGCGGCTTTACGAAGTCGCCCGGACGCGAAGCCCCCGGTTGTTCCCCCGTGATCGGGGGCTTCGTTCTGCCCGCACACCCAGCGCCCCGGCACGGCTTCCGACCCCCCGCGCTCACCCTGGGTCACCATCTGGCCGCCGCCCGCGTCACCCTTATTCACCTGCTCCTGCGCAGGTACGATGCACCTCAGTGCGGTCAATTCCCGTCCGCGACACGGTGGTTCAGCACGCTCCGACGGGCGCCCGCCCGGCGGGAGGGCACGGGGGCACATATGTGGGGGACCGGATGGACATCGGCACGCAGGGCTCGACGGCCCCGGCCGACCTCGCCTGGTTGCGTGGCGTGGACGCCTACACCATGGGCGCGTACCCACAGGCGGAAGAGGAGTTCAGAGCCGCGGTCCGGAGCGACCCGGGAATGGCGGACGGCTGGCTCGGTCTGCACGCCTTACGCGTCGACACCACGACGGCGCTGCTGCGGATGTACCGCCACCAGGAGCGCTTCGGCGAGCAGCGCGCCCGGCACCGGCGCACGCTGAACTCCTGGTACTGGCTGGGCTGGTGGGTGCAGCCGGTGCTGGAGAGCCCCCGCGATCTGCTGCTCGCGCATGCCTCGCACTGGCTGGACGGCCGCCATGTCCCCGAGCTCGACCGGGCGCTCGCCGGGCTGCCGCCCGTCGACACGGACCCCCAGGTGCGCTTCCTGCACGCCTGCCGTGCGTATCTGGTCAAGGACTGGGAGCAGCTCGTCCGGCATACGGAAACCCTCGTCAACGACCCCCTGCTGGGCATCGAGGCGGGGTTGTTCGGGGGCATGGCCCGGGTGCGGCTGGAGATGTACGGGCAGGCCGAGCCTCTGCTGTCGGCGGCGCTCATGCGCTGCCGCAGCGAGCAGCCGCAGCGCAAGGAGCTGCGCTACTGGCTGGCCCGTGCCCACGAGGGCACCGGGCGGACCGCAGCCGCGCTGCCGTTGTACCGGGCGGTGCACCGGGTCGATCCGGCGTTCATGGACACCTCGGCGCGACTGGCCGCGATAGCCGAGTACGACAGCGGCGGCAGCTTCGACGGGATGGACGACTTCGAGGGGCCGGGCGGACCGGCCGGGCTCGCCGCGGTCTCCCTCGCGGGCTCGGGCTACGGTCAGGACACGGTCGACGGCCCGCCCGCCGAAGCGGAGGCGCCGCTCGGGTCCGAGCCGCGCTTCGGCGGTGAGCAGCAGCCGCAGTACGGCGGGCCGGTCCCGGCCGCACCGGTCCCGGGCGTACGGGAGAAGCAGGGCGTCCCCGCCCAGTCGGCGCCGCCCACGTACCCCTCCGGGCCCACGGACCCCGCGCTGCTCGCCGAAGCACTGGCGGAGCTGGAGCGGATGGTGGGCCTGGAACCGGTGAAGCGGCAGGTGAAGGCGCTGTCCGCGCAGCTGGAGATGGCCCGGCTGAGGGCAGGCCAGGGGCTGCCGGTCCAGCCGCCCAAGCGTCACTTCGTCTTCTCCGGGCCGTCCGGCACCGGCAAGACGACCGTGGCGCGCATCCTCGGCCGGGTGTTCTACGCCCTCGGGCTGCTCGGCGGTGACCATCTGGTGGAGGCGCAGCGGTCCGACCTGGTGGGTGAGTTCCTCGGGCAGACCGCCGTGAAGGCCAATGAACTGATCGACTCCGCGCTCGGCGGGGTGCTGTTCGTGGACGAGGCGTACTCACTCTCGAACAGCGGCTACAGCAAGGGCGACGCTTACGGCGACGAGG
Source organism: Streptomyces sp. NPDC019396 (assembly GCF_040632375.1). Taxonomy (NCBI): domain Bacteria; kingdom Bacillati; phylum Actinomycetota; class Actinomycetes; order Kitasatosporales; family Streptomycetaceae; genus Streptomyces; species Streptomyces sp. NPDC019396. The sequence goes on from NZ_JBEYBS010000024.1 coordinate 54,761, forward strand.
CCCTCCAGGTCCTGCTGAAGCGGGCCGAGGACAACCGCGACCATCTGGTGGTGATCCTCGCGGGCTATCCCGAGGGCATGGACCGGTTGCTCGCCGCGAATCCCGGGCTGTCCTCGCGGTTCACGACCCGGGTGGACTTCCCTTCGTACCGCCCGCTGGAGCTGACGGCGATCGGCGAGGTGCTCGCCGCCGCCAATGGCGACGGCTGGGACGAGGAGGCGATCGAAGAGCTGTGCTCGATCAGCGGGCACGTGGTCGACCAGGGCTGGATCGACGAGCTCGGCAACGGGCGCTTTCTGCGGACGCTGTACGAGAAGAGCTGCGCCTACCGCGATCTGCGCCTCACCGGCTACCCGGGCACCCCGACCCGCGACGATCTGGCGACGCTGCGGCTGCCCGATCTGATGCAGGCCTACGGGGAGGTCCTGTCGGGCCGGGGTCCCGCGGACCGCGGCCCGCAGGAACCCGCGGGGCCGTGAGCCGGGCGAGCCGACCTCACAGGAGCAGGAGCAGGAGCGGGGCCCCGCTCCTGCTCCTGCTCCTGCTCCTGCTCCTGCTCCTGCTAGGACTCCGCCGGCTCAGCGGGCCGGTGTCTCCGTACCCAGGTACCCCCATACCGCGTCCGCCGGGACCACCGGCCCGCCCCCGGGATGGGGGGCAAGGACCGGCCCGGTCACCGGGCGGCGCGGGGCGGGGGCGGCCCGGTGCGCCGGGTCGCGTACCTCACCGACCAGCGTCTCCAGCACGTCCTCCATCGCCACCAGGCCCAGCACCCGGCCAGACCCGTCGGCGACCTGCGCAAGATGGGTGGCGGCGCGGCGCATCACGGTCAGGGCGTCGTCCAGAGGGAGCTCCGCGCGCAGGGTGGCCATGGGGCGCCATACGCGCTGGGGCACGGCCCGGTCGTCCTCCTCGAGGTCGAGGACGTCCTTGACATGGAGGTAGCCCATGAAGGGCCCACTGCCCTCGCCCCTGATCGGGAAGCGCGAGTAGCCCGTGCGTACGGTGAGCTCCTCGATCTGCCGGGGAGTCACCGACGGCGGCACCGTCACCAGCGACGCCCGGGCGATGAGGACGTCCGTCACCGGGCGGCTGCCCAGCTCCAGGGCGTCTTCGAGGCGCTCCTGCTCCTCCGGGTCGAGCAGACCGGCCTGGCCTGCGTCCTCGACCAGCTGGCCCAGCTGGTCGCTGGTGAACACGGCCTCGACCTCGTCCTTGGGCTCGACCCGGAACAGCTTCAGCACGACCCGGGCACACGCCCCGAGCCCCACGGTCACCGGGCGGCACAGCCGGGCGAAGCCGACCAGAGCCGGGCCCAGCCACAGCGCGGTCCTCTCCGGGGCGGCCATCGCCAGGTTCTTCGGGACCATCTCACCGATGACGAGGTGCAGGAAGACCACGACGGCCAGCGCGATGACATAGCCCAGTGGGTGGATCAGGGCGTCGGGTACGTGGACGGTGTGGAAGAGAGGCTCCAGCAGATGCGCCACGGTCGGCTCGGCCACCGCGCCGAGCGTCAGCGAGCAGACCGTGATGCCGAACTGTGCGGCGGCCATCATCTGCGGCAGGTTCTCCAGGCCGTGCAGCACCTGCCGGGCCCGTGCCGAGCCCCCGGTGGCCAGCGGTTCGATCTGGCTCCGCCGCACCGACACCAGGGCGAACTCGGCTCCGACGAAGAAGCCGTTGGCCAGTACGAGGAGCACGGCGAACATCAGTTGGAGCAGGCTCACCGGGCCACCTCCATGACGGCCGGGACCTCGACGGTGCGCACCAGCTTGACGCGCTCCGCCCGGTAGCGGTCCACCTGCCGTACGGAGAGTTTCCAGCCGGGCAGCTCCGCCTTGTCGCCCGGAGCGGGGATGCGGCCGAGCAGGTCGGCCACGAGACCGGCGACGGTCTCGTAGGGACCGTCGGGCACATCGAGTCCTATCCGCCGCAGGGTGAGCACCCGGCAGCTGCCGTCGGCCTCCCAGGCGGGCCTGCCGTCCTCCGGCGCGACCGGGGCCAGCTCGGGCCGCTCGTCGGCCTCGTGCACGTCGTGTTCGTCGCGGACCTCGCCGACGAGTTCCTCGACGATGTCCTCCAGGGTGACGACACCGGCCGTGCCGCCGTACTCGTCGACGACGACGGCGATGGGCTGCTCGCTGCGCAGCCGCTCCAGCAGCGTACGCACCGGGAGGGTCTCCGGCACCAGCAGGGGCGGCACCGCGATACGGCCGACCGGGGTACGCAGGCGCGCGTGGGCCGGTACGGCGAGCGCGTTCTTGAGGTGGACCATGCCGACGATCTCGTCGATGCGCTCGTGATAGACGGGGAAGCGGGAGAGCCCGGTGGCCCGGGTGAGGTTGAGCACGTCCGCCGCGGTGGCGTCGGACTGGAGAGCGCTCATCTTCACCCGTGGCGTCATCACGTTCTGGGCGGTCAGATGGCCCAGCGAGAGGGTCCGTACGAAGAGGTCGGCCGTGTCCTGCTCCAGTGCGCCGGCGCGGGCCGAGTGATGGGCGAGGGAGACCAGTTCGCCGGGGGTGCGGGCCGATGCCAGCTCATCGGCCGGTTCGACGCCCAGCGTCCGCACCAGCCGGTTGGCGACGGAGTTGAGCAGGGCGATCACCGGCCGGAAGAGGGCGGAGAAACGGTGCTGCGGACCGGCCACGAACCGGGCGACCTGGAGCGGCCGGGAGACCGCCCAGTTCTTCGGGACGAGCTCGCCGACGACCATCTGGACCGCTGAAGCCAGCAGCATGCCTATGACCACGGCGACACCGGACACGGCACCCGCGGGTATGCCCACCGCGGCCAGCGGCCCGCTCAGCAGCTCGGCGAGTGCGGGCTCGGCGAGCATGCCGACGACCAGGGAGGTGATGGTGATGCCGAGCTGGGTGCCGGACAGCTGGAACGACAGCTCGCGCAGGGCGCGTACGACGCCGTGGGCACGGCGGTCGCCTTCGGCCGCGGCGCGCTCCGCGTCCGCGCGCTCGACCGTGACAAGACCGAACTCGGCCGCCACGAAGAAGCCGTTCGCGAGGATCAGCAGGAATGCCGCACAGAGCAGCAGTAGCGGGGTGGTCATGCCGCCGCCTCAGGTGAGGGGGCGGCGCAGGTACTACCGGACGATCCGTCCATTGCCGGAGGGAGTCACTCCTCGGGTCGTAGGTGCCTCACGGGCCATTGGCGGCCGCGCGGGTACGAGGCGGAGGTGCACCCGGCACCTCCGCGTCAAGGGTAATCATGCCCCTGCCCCGCGGGGCAGGCCTCAGTCGTGCTCCGTGCCGGAGCCACGCGTGTCGGCGAGGGCCCGCAGGGCCCGTGCGTCGCGGATCGCGTGGTGCCGGGCGATTCCGGGCTGGATGCCGAGCACGGGCAGGCTGCTGCCGTCACTCAGATCGAGGAACACCCAGGGGTCACCCGGACGGAGGTTGACACGGAGGATCTCGGCCCAGTCAAGCCGTCGGCGGCGTGTGAGGTTGACCACGGTCACCCCCTGTTCGTCCGCGACGACCTTGGGACGGCTGAGGAGGGCCAGCACCGCGAAGAAGAGCAGCGCGATGAAGACGAAGCTGATCCGCTCCCCCGTGCTGAGCTTCTCCAGGGCGAACGCGACCGCGGTGATGACGGCGAACATCACCACGCCCACGGTCAGCAGGACCGCCCGGGTGCGGGTCGGCCTGAAGGTGACCGGGAGTGCGGGGAGTTCCTGCTGGTCGGCTGATGACGAGGATGACGAAGACATGAGGTCCGCTGTGCTCTCTGCGCTGTTCCGGGCTCGGGGCGCTGTCAGAGGCGGCAGGCGTGGATCGCCGTGGTGAGGATGGCCCGGGCTCCCAGCGCGTACAGGTCGTCCATGACGCGCTGCGCCTCCTTGGCGGGGACCATGGCGCGCACGGCCACCCAGCCCTCGTGGTGCAGCGGGGAGACGGTCGGCGACTCGAGGCCCGGGGTGAGGCCGACGGCCTGCTCCAGGTGCTCGACCCGGCAGTCGTAGTCCATCATCACGTAGGAGCGGGCGACCAGGACGCCCTGGAGGCGGCGCAGGAACTGCTCGACCTTCGGGTCGTCGGCGTCCGCCCCGGTGCGGCGGATGACCACGGCCTCGGAGGTGAGGATCGGCTCGCCGATCACGGCCAGGCCCGCGTTGCGCAGGCTGGTGCCGGTCTCCACGACATCGGCGATGATCTGGGCGACGCCGAGCTCGATCGCGGTCTCGACGGCGCCGTCGAGGTGCACCACGGATGCGTCGATGCCGTTGTCCGCGAGGTGCTTGGCCACGATGCCCTCGTAGGAGGTGGCGATCGTCAGCCCGCCGAAGTCCTCCACGCCGGACGCGGTGCCGGGCTTGGTGGCGTAGCGGAAGGTGGAGCGGGCGAAGCCGAGTTCGAGGATCTCCTCGGCACCGGCGCCCGAGTCGAGGAGCAGGTCCCGGCCGGTGATGCCGATGTCGAGGCGGCCCGAGCTGACGTAGATCGCGATGTCGCGCGGACGCAGGTAGAAGAACTCGACCTCGTTGTCCGGGTCGACCAGCACGAGCTCCTTGGAGTCCTTGCGCTGGAGGTAGCCCGCCTCATGGAGCATCTCCCCCGCAGGTCCGGACAGTGAACCCTTGTTGGGGACGGCGATGCGCAGCATGAGGTGGGCTTCCTTCGGTGCGTAGTGACGTACGTCGTGCGTGGGTGATGCGTCAGTGGTGTGGGAGTAAGGAATCGGGTCTGCTCAGAGGTGGGCGTAGACGTCGTCCAGGGAGATCCCCCGGGCGACCATCATCACCTGGACGTGGTACAGCAGCTGGGAGATCTCCTCGGCTGCCGCCTCCTTGCCCTCGTACTCGGCTGCCATCCATACCTCGGCGGCCTCCTCGACGACCTTCTTGCCGATGGCATGGACGCCCTTGTCCACGAGCTCGGCGGTGCGGGAGGTGGCGGGGTCGCCGTTGGCTGCCTTGTGCTGGAGCTCGACGAAGAGCTCCTCGAACGTCTTCTTGGACATGGTGGTCCCACCCTACGCGGAAGTGGGTCCGCCTCAGCGCCAGGGTTCAGATACTGAACGGAGGGTCGCGGCGGTGGCGACCGCAGCGGTCACCGCCTCGTGTCCCTTGTCCTCGTTGGAGCCCTCCAGACCGGCGCGGTCGAGGGCCTGCTCCTCGGTGTCGCAGGTGAGCACCCCGAAGCCGACGGGGACGCCCGTGTCCACGGAGACCTGGGTCAGGCCCTGGGCGACGCCCTGGCACACGTACTCGAAGTGGGGCGTGCCGCCGCGGATGACGACACCGAGCGCCACGATCGCGTCATAGCCGCGGCCCGCGAGCACCTTGGCCACGACGGGCAGCTCGAAGCTGCCGGGGACCCGCAGCACGGTCGGCTCGTCGATGCCCAGCTCGTGCAGGGCGCGCAGGGCTCCGTCGACGAGGCCGTCCATGATCTTCTCGTGCCACTGGGCCGCGATGACGGCCACGCGGAGGTCTCCGCAGTTGCGTACGGACAGTTCGGGTGCGCCCTTGCCGCTCACGTTTCTCCTTGGTTCTCGGGTGGTGCCGTTGGTGCTGTCTGTCGTGAAGGTGCGGCGTTGCCGCTACTGGTTGCCGCAGGTGGACGCGGTCGCCGGGGTGGTCCCCGCGCCGGACCGGGACTGGTCCTCCAGCCAGGGCAGGTCGTGTCCCATGCGGTCGCGCTTGGTGCGCAGATAGCCGAGGTTGTGCTCCCCCGCCTGCACCGGCATGGCCTCGCGGCCCTCGACCTTCAGGCCGTACCGCACCAATGCGCTGATCTTGTCGGGGTTGTTGGTCATCAGCCGCAGGCTGCGCACGCCGAGATCGGCCAGGATCTGCGCGCCGGCGGCGTAGTCCCGGGCGTCGGCGGGCAGTCCGAGTTCCAGGTTGGCGTCGAGGGTGTCCCGTCCGCGTTCCTGGAGTTCGTACGCCCGCAGTTTGGACACCAGGCCGATGCCGCGCCCCTCGTGGCCGCGCAGGTACACGACCACACCGCGGCCCGCCTCGGTGACGCGTTCCATGGACGCCTCGAGCTGGGGTCCGCAGTCGCAGCGCAGCGAGTGGAAGATGTCGCCGGTCAGGCATTCGGAGTGGACGCGGACCAGCACGTCCTCGCCGTCGCCGATGTCCCCGTGCACGAGCGCCACATGCTCGACGCCGTCCACGGTGGAGCGGTAGCCGTACGCGGTGAACGCTCCGTGCGCGGTCGGCAGGTTGACCTCGGCCTCCCGGCGCACGGTCGGTTCCGCGCTGCGGCGGTAGGCGATCAGATCCTCGATGGAGATGATGGTCAGACCGTGTTTGCGGGCGAACGGGATCAGCTCGGGCAGCCGCAGCATGGCGCCGTCCTCACCGGCGATCTCGACGATCGCTCCCGCGGGACGCAGGCCGGCGAGCCGGGCCAGGTCGACGGCCGCCTCGGTGTGGCCGTTGCGGGCGAGGACGCCGCCGGGCTTGGCGCGCAGCGGGAAGATATGGCCCGGGCGCACGAAGTCGCCGGGCTGGGCGGTGCCGTTGGCCAGCAGCTGGAGTGTGGTGGCCCGGTCGGCGGCGGAGATTCCGGTGCTCACGCCATGGGCGGACGATGCGTCGACGGACACGGTGAAGGCCGTGCTCATGGACTCGGTGTTGTGCTGGACCATCTGGGGCAGTTCGAGCCGCTCCAGTTCGTCGCTCTCCATGGGGGCGCAGATCAGGCCCCGGCACTCGCTCATCATGAAGGCGACGATCTCGGGTGTGGCCTTCTCGGCGGCGATGACGAGGTCGCCCTCGTTCTCGCGGTCCTCGTCGTCGACGACCACGACGGGCCTGCCTGCGGCGATGTCGCGGATGGCCTGTTCGACGGGGTCGAGGCGGAGGTCCTCGATGTCGTCGGCCGGATTCCAGACGGGCAGGGCGCTCATGCTGCCACTCCTTCCAGGGCAGGAGCGGTGCGGGACCGCTGCCACCAGTCGCGCAGGCCCCACAGGACCAGCGCGCCGTAGATCACATAGACGAAACCGGAGAAGGCATAGCCGTTCGTGAAGGCGAACGGCACGCCGACGAGGTCGACGAGCAGCCAGGCGAACCAGAACTCGACCATGCCGCGAGCCTGGGCGTACATCGCCACGAGCGTGCCGACGAAGATGTAGGCGTCGGGCCACGGGGCCCAGGACAGAACCGGGTACAGGGTGAACAGCCCTCCGACGGCGAGGGTGCCGAGCAGGGCAGCGGCGGCCATGGCCGCGCGCTCGCGCCGGGTGGCGAACCGGACGGCGATCGAGCCGTCCTGGGCCTGCCCGCGCCCGCGGCTCCACTGCCACCAGCCCCAGGCCGCGACGACCATGACCACGACCTGCTTTCCGGCGCTGCCGGTGAAGTGGGCGGTGGCGAACGCGGCGAAGAGGACGAGGCCGGAGACGAACTGGGCGGGCCAGGTCCACACCGAGCGGCGCCAGCCGAGTGCGAGAGCCGTCAGACCGATGAGGTTGCCGGTCATGTCGGCCCACTTGATGGGCTGGCCGAAGGCGGTGAACGCCTCGGCGTTCAGCCAGCTCAGGGAGCTCACTTGGCGCCCTCCCCCGTGACCGTGCCCAGGCCCGTGAGCGTGCCGGCGTCGGTTCCCGCGCCTGCGCGGGAGCCGAGCAGCCGCTCGACGTACTTGGCGATCACGTCCACTTCGAGGTTGACCGGGTCGCCGGGCTGCTTGATGCCGAGTGTGGTCAGCGCGAGGGTGGTGGGGATCAGGCTGATGGTGAAGGAGTCGGGGCCCGCGTCGACCACGGTGAGGCTGACCCCGTCGACGGTGATCGAGCCCTTCTCCACGACATAGCGCGCGAGGCCCTGCGGGAGGGAGATCCTGACGAGCTCCCAGTGCTCGGACGGGGTGCGGTCCACGATCGTGCCGGTGCCGTCCACATGGCCCTGGACGATGTGTCCGCCGAACCGCCCGTCGGCCACCATGGGCCGCTCCAGGTTGACCCGGGAGCCGACGGCGAGCCCGCCGAGGCTGGAGCGCTTCAGCGTCTCGGCCATCACATCGGCGGTGAACTCGCCGTCTGCGGTCTCCACCACGGTCAGGCAGACGCCGTTGACGGCGATGGAGTCGCCGTGCTTCGCGCCCTCGGTGACCTGGGGGCCACGCAGACGGAAGCGTGAGGCGTCGTCGAGTTCCTCGACGGCGGTGACCTCACCCAGCTCTTCGACGATTCCGGTGAACACTCAAGCTCCCTTGGGGACGGTCGCGGTGATCCGCAGATCGGGGCCGATACGGACGGTCTCGGTCATGTCGAGCCGCAACGCTTCGGTGATGGTGGTGATTCCGGTCCCGGCGAGTGCCGGGCGGCCGGCGCCGAGGAATACGGGTGCGAGGTAGCCGATGACTCGATCGACTGCTCCCGCGGCGATGAAGGACCCGGCGAGGGTCGGTCCGCCTTCGAGGAGTACGGAGCGGACGCCGCGCCCGTACAGCTCGGAGAGCAGGGCGTGGACACCGATGCCGCGTTCGTCCGCGCTCAGCCGGGCGATGTCGGCTCCGGGCAGGTGCCGGGTGTCCGCGTGCTCACCGGTCGCGATCAGCGTGGGCGCCGAGTCGTCCAGGACCCTGGCCGTCGGCAGCACGGTCGCGTGGGTGTCGAGGACCACGCGCAGAGGCTGGGTGGCCCCCTCGACACCGCGTACGGCGAGGTGGGGGTCGTCGGCGCGGAGGGTGCCGGAGCCGACGACCACGGCGTCGGCCTCGGCGCGCAGCCGGTGGACGTCGGCGCGGGACTCGGGCGAGGTGATCCAGCGGCTGGTGCCGTCGGCGGCCGCGATACGGCCGTCGAGGGTGGCCGCGTACTTCCACAGGACGTACGGCCTGCCGAGACGCACGGAGGTGAGCCAGGCGATGTTGCCCTCCCCGGCCTCGTCACCGAGCAGTCCGTGCTCGGCCCGGACTCCTGCGGCGCGCAGGGTCTCGGCGCCTCCGGTGGCCTGCGGGTTGGGGTCGGCCACGGCGTACACCACGCGGGCGACCCCTGCCTCGATGAGCGCCTGGGCACAGGGGCCGGTGCGGCCCGTGTGGTTGCAGGGTTCGAGGGTGACGTACGCGGTGCCGCCCTTGGCGCGTTCGCCCGCCGCGCGCAGGGCGTGGATCTCGGCGTGCGGGCCTCCGGCCCGCTGGTGGTAGCCCTCACCGACGGTCAGTCCTGACACGTCCGTGATGACGCATCCCACGACGGGGTTGGGGCTGGTGGAGCCGAGTGCGCGGGCTGCGAGTTCGATGGCTCGGCGCATGGCGCTGATGTCGGCTGCGGTGGCCACCCGGTCCTCCTGCCTCTTCGGGCACGGACTCCGGGGGCTGTCGTCGAACGACAGAGCAAGCGGCGCGAAGCCGGGGACCGCCGGGCCGGCGGTACCGGTCGTCGGTGAGGACGATCGGCCGCAGACGGCCGACGGACCACGAGGGTCGCCCGCCGCGCACTGCCTCCCATCCGGACTTTCACCGTCGGTCCAGGAATTTCACCTGGTCAACCGGCCGCTGGATGCGGACGGGTCGCGGACTATTACCGCCGGTTCGGAATTACACCGACCCCGGAGTGCGCTGCTGCTGATACAGAGCCAGTGTGCCACGCCGCACGATGGGCCAAGTAGGCGAGTTCCTGTGGCCTGGCTCACAGGAGGCGCGGACGCGTCGCCCACATGGCCCGGATCCTGACCTGTTGACCATCTGGTCTAGTCCTCCTAGCCTCTACATCGGTCTACGGGCTGCGGTACCGACGGTCATGCCGACGGCCCGGGGGAGGACGCGCTGATGACGATCGAAGTCGTCGTATCCGAACGGCGGAAGCTGATCCGCGCCCGCTATGCCGTGGCCGCCGTCTTCTGTGTGCACGGCGCCGTGACCGGCAGTTTCGCCACCCGTATCCCCTGGGTCCAGGACCATGCCGGGGTGGGGGCCGGGCTGCTCGGCATCGCACTCGCCTTCCCGGCGATCGGAGCGTCCCTCGCGATGCCGCTCGCCGGCACCGTCAGCCATCGCTTCGGCGCACGCGCCGCGCTCCGCGGGCTGCTCGCGCTGTGGACCCTCTCCCTCGTGCTCCCGGCGCTGTCACCCCATGTGTACGCGCTCTGCGCCGCCCTCTTCGTGTACGGCGCCACGGCGGGCATGGCCGATGTCGCCATGAACGCGCTCGGCGTCGAGATCGAGGACCGTCTGGACCGCTCGATCATGTCCGGCCTGCACGGAATGTGGAGCGTGGGCGCCCTGATCGGCTCCGCTGCGGGCACCCTCGCCGCACACCTGGGCAGCGACGCCCGGCTGCATCATCTGATCGCGTCCGCGGTGCTCACCGTGCTCGGTCTGCTGGCCTGCCGGCACGTACTGGACCTGCGCAGCGCACCCGACGAGGCACCGCCGCCCCGCTTCGCCCTGCCTCCGCGATCCGCGCTGGTCATCGGGGCGATCGGGTTCTGCGGAGTGTTCGCGGAAGGCGCCAGCCTGGACTGGTCGGCGGTGTACCTGCGCGACGGACTCGGCACTTCGGCGGGGCTCGCCGCGGCCTCCACGACCGCGTTCGCGCTGACGATGGCGGTGGCGCGGCTGGCGGGCGACAGGGTCGTGGACCGCTTCGGGCCGGTCCGTACGGTACGGGTCGGCGGGGTGCTCGCCACGGCGGGCGGAGTGCTGGTGGTGCTGGCCCCGGACCCCCTCGCGGCGATGGCCGGGTTCGGCTGCATCGGCCTCGGGATCGCCGTCGTCGTACCACTGGCCTTCGCGGCGGCGGGACGCAGCGGCAGCAACCCGAGCCTGTCGATCGCGGGCGTCGCGACGATCACGTACACCTCGGGGCTGATCGCCCCCTCGGCCATCGGCGGGATCGCCGATCTGACGTCGCTGGTCGTGTCGTTCGCCCTGGTGACCGTGCTGGCCTTCGGCCTTGTCGCCGGTGCGGGGGTGCTGCGCGGCAGTACGCGCACGGACGCCGCGGTCGCCGGGCCCCGGCCGCCGGACGGCCGGGAAGCGGCTGCTCAGCCTGTCGCCAGGTCGTAGGCGTAGTCCGGAGTGAAGCTGCCGGCCGTGCCCCGGCAGCCGTCCGACTCACCCGGCAGTTTGATCCACAGGAAGGCGTCGATCCGTGACTCGCCGGTCCGTGTCGTGGGCGCGCGCCCGAGTGCCCGGCCTCCCGGGTCGCACCAGGCGCCGGCCTCGGGTGCGCCGTTGCCGTTGCGGCTGGTGTCGATGACGGCACCGAGCCGCGCGGGACCGCCCAGCGCCTCCAGCACCGCCCTGGCGTAGCGCGTCTCATCGGCCGTGCGGTGGAAGTTGGAGACGTTGGTGAAGATGCCGTCCCCGCTGCTCGCGGCCCCCGCGGCGCGCAGCAGACCGGCCATCACCGACGGGGAGTGCCAGCCCGAGTGGCCGGCGTCGAAGTAGACCTTCGCGCGGGGGTTGGCCGTCTTCAGTGTGCGGCCCGCCCGGGCCAGCGCGGTGTTCCGGGCGGCACGGGCGGCACCGGAGAGGCAGTCCGACAGCGCCAGCGAGTCGGGTTCGAGGACGACGATGACCGGTTCGGCACCGAGTCCGTCGGCGAACTCCCCGATCCAGCGGTCGTACGCCCCGAGATCGGGCGCCCCTCCCTGGGACGCGCCCCCGCAGTCCCGGTCGGGGATGGCGTACGGGACGAGGACGGGCACCCGGCCGGACGCCGCGGCTCCCGCGGTCACGGCGCGCACCTCGCGGGTGATCTCACCCGGGTCGTAGGCGGCGAACCAGACCGCGGCGGGCTGGGCGGCTATCCGCGACTCGATGAGCGCCCGGCGCGGGTCGCCGCCATGCGCCCGCACCCAGTCGATGACCTGTGAATCGGGGTGCCGGTACAGCACTCCGCCACCGGGTGCGGGAGCCGGTGACGGGACGGCGGTCCTCTTCGGGGCGGAGCTGCGGGTCACGCTCGGCGAAACACCCGGAGCGGCAGACGGGTTCGAGGAAGGGGACGGGGAGGGAGAAGGACTCGGGCGCGCGGGCAGCGGTGTGGTCGCGGGTGCACTGCTGGCCTCCGTACGGGCCGTGCGCTGTCCGCTGTCTGCCCCGCCCGCCACGGACACCAGTCCCGTGACCGTGCCGACGGCCACCACCGCGGAGGCGGCCCCCACCACGATCGCCCGCCGCGCCGCGCGGCGCCGCTCGCGCCGCTCCGCCCGGCGCCGCCTGCGTACGCCTGTCACCGTCCCGTCCCCCTCGCGCGTTGCGTCTGGTGGCCGCCCGTCATCCGGCCCTTCCCCCGTTCTGGGGAAGCCCGGGCCGGGCGGCACCCGACCGAGCCTAGGACTGGGACGCTGCCTGCATGGCGCAGACCGAAGAGTTCGCAGCACACGTCGACGCCCCGTGCGGACCTGGTGATCCCTCGGTCGGCCCGGCACTGGAACGGATGCGTGTATTCCGCTCCCACTGGCCGGAGCGGGACGGGGTCGCGGTGTTCAACCGGATGTATCTGGCGGTCACCGAGGAGCTGGGGCGGCGTATCGACCACGGGGAGTTCCCCGACCGGCGATCCGCCGTCACGCTGGGCGTTCTCTTCGCCGAGCGCTATCTGGACGCCGTGGACACGGCCACGGCCGGAAGCCGCCCGCCGGCCTGCTGGCGACCGCTGTTCCAGTACCGGCGCCATCCCGGGGTACGCCCGCTGCAGTTCGCGCTGGCCGGGATCAACGCGCACATCGGGCACGATCTCGCGCTCGCGGTGGTGGACACCTGCCGTACGCTCGGCTGCGAACCAGCGCTGCTGGAGGGGGCGTTCGATCGCGTGGGCGACATCCTCACGCTGCTGGAGGAGCGGATCCGTGAAGATCTGATGCCCGGCCCGGATCTGCTGGAGATCGCCGACCCCGTGACTCATCTGCTGGGCTCATGGAGCCTGGAACGCGCCCGGGACGGCGCGTGGTCGGCGGCCCGGCTGCTGTGGAGCATCAGGGCACTCCCCTCGCTGACCGAGGAGTTCACCGAGAGGCTGGACGCGACTGTCGGGCTCGTCGGTCGCTGCCTGCTGACCCCGTGCCGATGACGCGGCGGACACGGGGCCGCCGCCGACCAGGGTGTCCGGTCGGCGGCGGCACAGGGACCTCCCGGGGCCGGCCGGATCACGGTCGGCGGCGGGGGTTCATCCATAGGGGGCACGGCCCCGAGGGGCCAGAGGTTCAGTCCTCCGGCAGTTCCACCGGAGCGATCTCGTCGAAGACGTCGCCAGGACCGGGGTTGGCGGCGTCCGTGGCACCGCCGAAGTGGTGCATCACGCCCCACACCGCGTTCAGGGCCGTCTGCACCGCGCCCTCGGCCCAGCCCGCGGTCCACGAGATGTCATCGCCCGCGAGGAAGATTCCGCGCTTGTCGGCGGGCAGCCGCTCCTGCATGAAGTGGGTGAACAGCCGGCGCTGGTAGCGGTAGTGACCCGGCAGGTTGGCCTTGAACGCGCCCATGAAGTAGGGCTCGTTCTCCCAGGACACGGTCACCGGGTTGCCGATGATGTGCTTGCGGATGTCGACCTTGGGATAGATCTCGCCGAGCGACTTGAGCATGACCTCCATGCGCTCGTTCGCGGACAGCGGGAGCCACTTGAGGCTGTCGTCGCACCACGTGTACGAGAGGCAGATCACGGCGGGCTTGTCGGGGCCGTCGTCCAGGAGGTAGGTCCCGCGGGTCATACGGTCGGTGAGCGTCATCGACATGACGTCCCGCCCCGTTTCCTCGTCCTTGTCCAGCCAGAACGGCCGGTCCACCGGAACGAACAGCTTGGAGGACTCCATGTAGTGGGTCCGCTCCATCGCCGTCCAGTGGTCGATGGGGAAGAGCGAGTCATCGCAGTCGATCTTGGACAGCAGCATCCAGGACTGCGCGGTGAAGATCGCCGCCTTGAAGCTGCGGATGTCACCGGAGGCGTCAGTGACCACGATCCGGTTGCCGGCGACACGGTGCAGCCTTGTCACGGCGGGGCGCGGGTCGCCCTCGTGCAGTGACTTCAGGGAGGTGCCCAGCGGCCAGTGCGTGATCTTCCGCGGCTCGCGCTCCCACATACGCAGCGGGAGCTGCTGGGACCCGCCGACGATCCCGCGGTGGTGGTCGTCGGCCTCGGTGTAGACGACGCGGAGGATCTCCAGGATGGAGTTGGGGAAGTCGGTGTCCCAGCCGCCGGTGCCGAAGCCGACCTGGCCGAAGATCTCGCGGTGCCGGAAGGACCTGAAGGCCTCGGAGTCGCAGAGGAAGCCGTAGAACGTCTGGTTGTCGAGCTTCTCTACCAGCTTCGCCCAGATCTCCCGGATGCGCGGCACATCGCGCTCACGCATCGCGCGGTTCATGTCGGTGAAGTCGGCGCCTTCTTCCAGACAGGCGTTCCACGCGTTCATGACGTCGCGGTAGACCTGCGGGAGGTCGTCGATGGTCTCCGCGTAGTGCGACTCACCCTTGAGGTCGACCACGGTCGACGGGGTGGCCTCGGCCAGCGGGTTGGGGAACGGCTGGGTCTGCAGCCCCACCAGGTCGATGTAGTGCTGGAGCGCGGTGGACGAGGGCGGGAAGCGCATCGCGCCCATCTCGGCGGTGAGTTCCTCGCCGCCCTGGGCGGCGACACCGTCGAAGCCGACCGTGCGCAGCCGTCCGCCGATCTGGTCCGCCTCGTAGACGACCGGCTTGAGGCCCATCTTCATCAGCTCGTAGGCGGCGATGATGCCGGAGAGCCCGCCGCCGATGACGGCCACCTCGGTGCCGTGCTCGGTCGCCGGTATCTGGCCGAGACCCGCCGGGTGGGCGAGGAAGTCGTCGTACGCGTACGGGAAGTCCGGCCCGAACATGGTGATGGGCGGCTGGGCCTCGGAGTGCGGGACGGCAGTGGGCACCGTGGACGTCATGGGGTGTTGCTCCTGGTGTTGCGGGGGGCGGGGCGGCAGGTCTCAGCGGGTGAGCGGCCCGTACAGGGCGGGGCGGCGGTCACTCAGATACGGGTTGGCCGCCCGGGAGGCGGCGAGGAAGTCCGGGTCGGCGTCGGCGAGCACCAGGTCGTCTCCGTGACCCGCGCGGGTCCGGGCGATTCCGTCGGGTCCGGCGAGGCAGCTCAGCCCGGCGAAGTCGAACTCGCCCTCGGGGCCGGTCCGGTTGGCGTACGCGATGTACATCTGGCTCTCGAAGGCGCGGACCGGGAGCAGCTTCTCGGCGACGAAATGGAAGGGGTTCATCAGCGCGGTCGGCACGAGCAGCAGCTCGGTCCCGGCGAGGGCGTGCGCACGTACGTTCTCGGGGAACTCGACGTCGTAGCAGATCAGCAGGCCGACGCGGAGGCCGTCGAGCTCGGCCTGGACGACGGGCTGGTCACCGGCTGTGAACCACTCCTGCTCGAAGCAGCCGAACAGATGGGTCTTGCGGTAGTTCGCGAGGGGGGTGCCGTCGGGCCCGATGAGCTGCGCCGCGTTGTAGACCTGCTCGCCGTCGCGCTCCGGGTAGCCGTAGACGACGGCGATGCCGTGGCGGCGGGCGATCGCGGCGACGGCCTGGGCGGACGCGCCGTCGGCGGGCTCCGCGAGGCGGTGGATGCCGTCGCCGATGGCGTAGCCGGTGAGGAACATCTCGGGGCTGACCAGCAGTCCTGCACCGGCCGCGGCCGCGTCCGCGGCGTGGGCGTCGAGGATCTCGAGGTTCTTCGCGATGTCGCCGGGAGTTCCGGAGCTCTGAAGCAGGGCGGTGCGCAGCGGCGGCATGGACGACCTTCGGAGACGGTGAGCGGGGTGCCAGGACAGCTGTCAGGACGACGTCAAAACGGTACGTTCCGGCGCTCGGCCGGGACAAGGCGAGTCCGTTGCGTTCCGAGAGTCGATCCGTTGCGCGCATCGCCCGTCCGGCGGCGATTCGTTGCAACGCGGGGTCCTCCGCCGGGCGGACCGGCCTCCCCGCCGGACGGCGGAGCCGGTCACGCCCCCAGGACGATGTTCCGCACCGACCCGGGCGGAACAGTGGGGGCTGCCGGATCACCGACGGAAGGGAACTTGCATGAACAGACGCACGAAGGCCGTCGTGCTCGCCGTGGCGCTGCTGATCGCCGTGGGGGTCTCGGGCTCCGCCGTCGCCTCGGGGGATGGCGACGGAGGGGTCCGCCCGCGTGAGGCGGCCGCCCTGACCGGCACGGCCAAGCTGTATCGCCCGGCCGGAGACGACGTCACGTTCTCCTTCGACGCCCACCTCGCCGCGAAGGACAACATGGACCCGCACAAGGCCCATGGCACCTTCCGCTTCAGCCACTACGACGCGAACGGCGCGGGTGGCTGGGCGAAGGTGAAGGTCGACTGCCTGATGACCGGGGGCAAGGTGGCGGTGGTGACGGGCGTGGTCACCGACGGCAACACCCCGCACAGGGGGAAGCGGGTCGGGGTCACCGTCCACGACCAGGGGAGGAACGACCGCCTGGGCTACACCTGGATCGAGGAGGGCGCGGTCGCGGACGTGCCCAGATGCCTCGGTGCGGCACCGTTCGAGACCGTCGGGAAGGGCACCGGCGACTTCACGGTCCTGCCGTGGCGCCCGGAGTACGCGTCGGGCCAGGGCTGACGGTCAGCCGGGCGAGCCGGACGAGAACCGTCTCAGCAGCGGGGACAGGACCAGCACCGACTTGGTCCGGTCGACGAACGGCTCGCCCGCGATCCGCTCCAGCACACGCTCGAAGTGGCGCATGTCGGAGGCGAAGACCTGGACGATCGCGTCCGCCTCGCCGGTGACGGTGGAGGCGGACGCGACTTCCGGGTAGCGCTCGAGACCGCGCTGGATGGTCTCGGGCGAGGTGTTGCTGCGTGCGTAGATCTCGATGAAGCCCTCGGTCTCCCAACCGAGCGCCGCGGGGTCCACGCGCACCGTGAAGCCGGTGATGGCTCCCTCGGCCCGCAGCCTGTCCACGCGCCGTTTCACGGCGGGCGCGGAAAGGCCTACGAGCGAACCGATGTCGGCGTAGGAACGGCGTGCGTCCTCGGCGAGGGCGTGGACGATGCGTTCGTCGAGATCGTTCAGTCGCACAGGGGGTGGATCACTTCTCTGCTGTTGCCAACCGGGAGCGGCCAAGGCCGTACAGGAAGTAGAACACGAGCCCGGCAGCCATCCAGCCTCCGAACCACAGCCAGGTGATGCCGGGCAGGCTGTACATCATGTACGCGCAGAAGAGGAAGCCCAGGATCGGGGTGACCGGGAAGAGCATCACCCTGAAGGTGCGGTTCATCTCGGGGCGCTTGTAGCGCAGGATGATCACGGCCACGTTGACCAGGGCGAAGGCGAAGAGCGTGCCGATGCTGGTGGCGTTCGCCAGTTCGCCCAACGGGATGAAGGCCGCGAGGGCGCCGCAGAAGACCGAGACGATCACGGTGTTGGCGCGCGGGGCGCCGGTCTTCCCGTCGACCTTGGCGAACACCTTGGGCACCAGGCCGTCGCGCGACATGGCGAACAGGATGCGGGTCTGGCCGTACAGCACGGCGAAGACGACGCTGGCGATGGCGATGACCGCGCCCGCGGCGAGCACCACGCCCCAGAAGCTCTGACCGGTGACGTCCTTCATGATCTGGGCGAGCGCCGCTTCGGTGCCCTCGAAGTCCTGCCACGGCATGGCGCCGACGGCGACCAGCGCGACGAGGCAGTAGAGCACCGTCACGATGAGCAGCGACAGCATGATCGCGCGCGGCAGGTCCTTCTTCGGGTTCTTCGCCTCCTCACCGGCGGTGGAGGCGGCGTCGAAGCCGATGTACGAGAAGAACAGGGTGGCCGCGGCGGCGCTGATCCCGGTGACACCCAGCGGGGCGAGCGGGGCGTAGTTGCCGGCCTTGATGCCCATGAAGCCGATGCCGATGAAGAGCAGCAGCGTGACGATCTTCACGCCGACCATGATCGAGTTGATCCGGGCGCTCTCCTTGGCCCCGCCCATCAGGAAGACCATGGCGAGCAGCACCACGATTAGAGCCGGCAGGTTGATGAAACCGCCCTCGCCGATGGGCGCGGATATCGATCCGGGGATCGTGACGCCGATCGTCCCGTCGAGCAGTTCGTTGAGGTACTCGCCCCATCCGACCGCGACGGCCGCGACCGAGACCCCGTACTCCAGGACCAGACACCAGCCGCAGACCCAGGCGATGAGCTCGCCCATGGTGGCGTAGGCGTAGGAGTACGAGGAACCGGAGACCGGGATGGAACCGGCGAGCTCGGCGTACGAGAGCGCCGAGAACAGGGCGGTCAGACCCGCGACGACGAACGAGATCGCGACGGCGGGTCCGGCCAGCGGGGTCGCCTCGCCGAGGACGACGAAGATGCCGGTGCCGAGGGTGGCACCGATGCTGATCATGGTCAGCTGCCACATGGTGAGCGAGCGGCGGAGGCTTCCGCCCTCGCCCTGGCCGCCCTCGGCGACCAGCGTCTCGACGGGCTTGCGCCGCATGAGGCGGGCACCGAGACCGGGCCGGGGGCCCGCCGGACCCTGCTGAGGGGTGACGGGCGGCGCTGCGCCGTGGTCCAACACTGGGGAGGCTCCTTATCGCTGCCTAGCGAGTGGCGGCGACCACGGCGCTTCCCCTCATCACTCCATCGCGTTCACCGGATTCGCTCCGGTGAACGCGGGCAGGGCTGAGCAGCCCTGTGCGGGGGGATCGCCGAGCAGACGGTCCCCGCCAAACTCCACGTACAGCCAGCGACCTTACGAGGTGAGCGTTCCGAACGGAAATGCACGAGCTTTGCGCATGCGCGAATGATCGTTGCGTGGTTGGACAGAGCACGGAGGAACGTTGCACGGCCACGCAGAAGCGTTCCGGAACGGCTCTCGGCGGCATCGGGGAGCCACTGCTCCTACCGCCGCTCGGCTCGCTGCTCACACCGCCGGCCGGTCACAGCTCGCGCAGCCGGTCGGCGATCTCACGCAGCAGTGTCGGGTCATGCTTGTCCCGCTGGGCCGAGGGCGCCGAGATACGCACGAGCCCCGCCTCGACCAGATCGGCGAGCAGGACCCGCACGACGGTCAGCGGCAGATCGGCGTCGGCCGCGACCTCGGCGACCGGGCGCCGTCCCCGGCGCACCAGGTCCAGCAGGGAGCTGCGGGCATGGTCGAGCCCAGGCGACGGTCCGTCGTCCTGCTCGATGGCCGTGACCTGCGACATCATGTCGATGTGATGCTCTGCGGCGGGGCGGGTCCGGCCCTGGGTGACGGTGTACGGGCGCACCATCGACCCGGTCTCGTCCTCGTACCAGTGGTCACTCACGGGATCAGGCGTCGGTGGCCTCGCGGACGGCGCGCGCGGGCACGGCCATATGCCGGCCCACCCGCCTGACCAGCAGGGTCATCTCGTGGGCGAGCTGTCCGACATCGGTCTCGATGTCGGACAGCACGGCGAGACGGCTGCCGTCACCGGCCGGCGTGATGAACAGATACGCGCCGTCGAGCATGACCATGGTCTGCCGCACCCGGCCCGCCCCGAAACGGTCCCCTGCCTCCTTGGCCAGGCTGTGGAACCCGGCGCAGACGGCGGACAGGTGCTCGATGTCACGTGCCGGCATCCCGCGCGACGCGCAGGTGACCAGCCCGTCCGAGGTCAGCAGCACGGCCTGGCGGACATGGTCGGTCCTGGCCACCAGCTCGTCCAGCAGCCAGCCGAGGTCGCTCGCGGCGGTCTGCGCGACCGGCTCGGCCCCCTCGCGGTTTCCGGGGTCATCCATCCTGACCCGTCCCTTCGTCGCTCATGATCTCCCGCCCGGCCGGGTCGCCCTTGCGACCCCGGTCGAGCCCTCGTTGAAACGCCCCGAAGATGGCCCGCATCTCCTCCGCGCTGACTTCCTTCGCGGGTTCGCGGTCCTCGGGCTCGCGACCCGTGATCTCGCCCACCGGCGCGGCACGCAGCGGCGCCGCGAGCGACGCCTGCCGCACCCGCCTGGGCAGCGCCCGGGGACCGGTCGCCTCGCCGTCTTCCGCCTCCGCGCGGTCGTGCGCGTCCTGCCCGCCGGACGGGGCGCCGGGCCGGGTACCGGCACGGTCGTCGGGCTGCCACGGCCGCTTCGACTCGGACATCCGGGTCTTCCCCACGGCCGCGGCCTGCCCGCTGCCGTCCGCGAAGTCATGCCCTTCGGCCGCCACGGCGTCGGCGGCCCAGTCGCCGCCCTGCGCTGCCCCACCGTCCGTCCGGGACGCCCGTGGCGCCTCAGGGAGGGCCTTCCGCGTCCGCTGGGGCAGCACGGGGGCCGCCCCGGACGTGCGCGGGTCCAGGACCCCGACCGGTGCCTGCTCGGGCTGTGGCGTGTCGTCGGTCACCGCGCGCAGGACGGCCGTGGGTGTGTCCTCCGGGGCGGTCGGCGCGACCGGCCCGCGACCACGCGTCGGCAGGGTGCGGACCACCGCCCCCGCCGACGAGCCCGACTCGGGCACGGTCACCACGGACTCGACCGGAGAGGTGACCGAGTCCGGCAGCAGCACGACCGCGGTCGTGCCGCCGTACGGGGAGCGGGTGAGGGTCACGGTGATGCCGTGGCGGGCGGCGAGCCGGCCGACGATGTACAGGCCCAGACGCTCGTCCAGCACCGGGTCGTAGTCCCCCGGGCGCGCCAGCGTGCGGTGGGCCTGGTCGAACTCCTCGCGGTCCATGCCGAGGCCGCGGTCGTCGATCTCGAGGACGAAGCCGTTGCGGGCCTCGCCGGTGCGCATCGTCACCTGGGTGTGCGGCGGGGAGAACACCGTCGCGTTCTCCACCAGCTCCGCGACGAGGTGCACCACGTCCGCCACGGCCTCCGCGGCCACACCCACCGGAGGCATCGGCGGCACGACGACACGTGTGTAGTCCTCGATCTCCCCCACCGCGGCGGACACGACATCGACCAGCGGCACCGGCTGCCGCCAGCGCCGCCCCGGTGCCGCGCCCGAGAGGGTGATCAGGCCCTCGGCATGCCGGCGCATACGGGTGGTCAGATGGTCGATGCGGAACAGGTCTTCGAGGATGTCCGGGTCGGTGGTACGCCGCTCCAGCGTGTCGACCAGCTTCGACTGGCGGTGCACCAGCGCCTGGTTGCGCCGGGCGATGTTCAGCAGCACCGCGAACATTCCGCGTCTGAGCGTGGCCTGCTTCACCGCGGCCTCGACTGCCGCCCTGCGGGCCGCGTTGAGCGCGTGCCCGACCTGGGCGATCTCATCCGGGACGACCGCGGTGTTCCCGGCGCTCCCGGCGTTCGCAGCCTTTTCTGCGTTCTCGGCCCCGAAGCGGATCGGCGGGGCCACCTGAGCGGCGTCCACGTCCTCTCCCGCCGCGAGCCGCTCCATGACCTCCGGCAGCTGGCGCGTGGCCAGCACATCGGCAGCGTCCCGCAGCTCTTCCAGGCGACCGGCGATACGCCGGCCCGCGGACACCGAGAGCCAGATCGAGATCACCACCGCGATGAGTCCCACGCCGCCGACCACCGCGGCCTTCACCATCTCGCGGTAGGCGAAGTCACGTCCGCGGTCAGCCGCGTTCAGCGCGGATTCGGTGCACAGCTGCATATAGCGCTTGACCGCCCGGTCAGTCGTCGTCCGCCAGGAGTCCGCGGCGATCGCCTCGCTCGCGCCGGACCCACCGGCCCGCAGCAGCGCGTCCTCACCGGAGACCAGCGAGCGGTACGCGGTGCTCCGCTCGAAGTCCCTGAAGAGTGCCGCCGAGTCGGCCGGGAGATCCGCGACGTAGGTCCGGTGGAAGACCCTGCGGTCCTCGACCGTGGCGGTCAGCGCGTCGTACTGGGCGTCACTGACCCTGCCCGCGGCCCGCGCCCCGGCGACCAGCGCATCCTCGCGGGAGACGAACTCCCGCACCCGCACCAGCTCCACCACCACCTGCGCCTCGCGGGCGAGCTGCCCCGCCTGGAGTGCGGTCAGGGTGGACTGGATGTCGAACGTCGGCTCGACGAGCCCGGTGTACGCGTCGACGGCCCCGCTCCAGGACAGCGACTCGTCAAGCACCTGCTTGCGCAGCCCTTCCAGCTGTCCGGCCGCCTCGTCCATCGCGTCCAGCGACCGCCGCTGCCGGTCCGACAGGTCCTCGCGGTGCTCCTGGTCCCGGATCGCCTCGTGCATCGTCTGCACGGCCCGGTCCGTGGACCGCTGCTGGGCGAGGTACTCGGCGGCGTCGGCCCCGTCCGCGTCGCGCTCCGCGGATCCCAGATAGCCGGCCGCCAGCCTGCGCTCGATCTGGATCTGCCCGACCGCCGTGTCCACGGGGGTGCCGAAACTCTCGTACACCCCCTGGAGGCGGATCAGGGCGCGCAGATCTCCGGTCACGGACACCATCGCGAAGGTCCAGAGCGTCATCAGCGCGATGATCGGCAACACGGTGAGGGCCACGATCCGGCCACGGATCGTGGAACGGCGCAATCGCCGGCGCATGAACTCCCCAGAGCGTTCGTAACTGCGTTTGGTGACTCACTGACCAGCGGCTGTTACCCACCGGTAGGGGCTGTCAAGCTACGCGATGGGGAATGTCGGACGCAATGCTCCCTGCGGTAATCCAGGCCATTTCGGTTACGCGGTGCGTATGGACACCGTTTCAGAGCTCCGCCAAGGTGCGCGAAAGCGCAGACACGGGCAGGGATGGCCCGAACCGGACTTCCCGTCTCCCGCATCCGAAGATCGGAGCCCGCCTTTGACGCCCCACACGACGCCCGGGACAACGCCCGCGACGACGCCCCGGACGACCCCTTGCGTGACCCCGGACGGGACGCTGCCCGACGGCTGGCTCGATCCGGGTCCGTTCCTGCGCGGTGTCGCCTGGCGGGACGGTACACGGGCGGTGCGGGCCGATCCCGCGGATCTGGCCCGGCTGCCCTGGGACACCCGCGAGCGGGCAGCACTGCCCATCGGTGTGCGGCTGGAGTTCACCGCCCCGGGCGGGGCCAGCGAGGTGCGGATCCGGTATCGCGCACGGGTGCCGGATACGGCGGACGCGCTGCGCGACATCGCCCACTGCTTCTCGCTCTGGCACGGTGAGCGCTGCCTCCACGAGTCGTTCACCGAGCCCGCGGAAGAGAGCGTCGTCGCACTGGAACTCCCCCCGGGAAACGGGCCGTTCACCGTGCATCCCCCCGAGTCCCAGGCGCCGGTGATCCTGGGCCTGCGCGGTGTCGGCGGCACAGTGGTCCCCGCGCCCGGGCGCCCCCGCTGGGTCGTACACGGGGACTCCATCACGGAAGGCTGGTGGTCGACCCGGCCGGCCCACTCCTGGCCCGCGACCACCGGGCGGATGCTCGGGCTCGACACCGTCAACCTCGGCTACGCGGGCGGCGCCCGGGGCGAGCTGCCCACGGCCCAGCAGCTCGCCAGGCTTCCGGCGGAGCTGCTCACCCTCGCCTTCGGCACGAACTGCTGGTCCCGCACCCCGTACAGCACCTCCCTGATGTACGAGACGGTCCGTGCCTTCGTCGCCCTGGTGCGCCAGGGCCATCCGGACACCCCGCTCCTGCTGCTCTCCCCCGTGCTGTGCCCGGAGGCCGAGTCGACGGCCAACACCCTCGGCGCGACCCTCGCACAGCTCCGCACGGCGATGGAGTCCGCGACCCGTGACCTCATGGCGGAGGGCGACCGGCGCCTCACACTGCTGCCCGGCCGGGAGCTGCTGACAGCCAGCCATCTGGCCGACGGGCTGCACCCGGACGACAGCGGACACGCCCTGATCGCCGCCGCGGTCGGGGACGCTCTGCGCACCGCCGGGTTCACCGACCTCGTGGTCGGGCCGGCCGCCTGAAGGGGGCCTCGCACGCCGGGCCGGCCGGCCCGGCCGTACGCAACGACGGCGGCCCCGGATCAGCATCCTCCCGGGGCCGCCGCCACTACGTGTTCGAGCAGCTCATCAGCTCCAGCTGGCGTGCAGCGGCTTGCCCTCGGCGTAACCGGCCGCGCTCTGGATGCCCACGATCGCCCGCTCGGCGAACTCCTCGAGCGAGCCGGCGCCCGCGTAGGTGCAGGACGAACGGACACCCGCGATGATCGAGTCGATCAGGTCCTCGACGCCCGGACGGGCCGCGTCCAGGAACATCCGCGAGGTGGAGATGCCCTCCTCGAAGAGCGCCTTGCGGGCCCGGTCATAGGAGGACTCGTCGCTGGTGCGGTTGCGGACGGCACGCGCCGACGCCATACCGAAGGACTCCTTGTAGAGCCTGCCGTCGGCGGACTGCTGGAGGTCGCCGGGCGACTCGTAGGTGCCCGCGAACCAGCTGCCGACCATGACGTTGGAGGCACCGGCGGCCAGCGCCATCGCGACATCGCGCGGGTGCCGGACACCGCCGTCGGCCCACACGTGCTTGCCGTACTTCCTGGCCTCGGCCGCGCACTCCAGCACCGCCGAGAACTGGGGGCGGCCCACACCGGTCATCATCCGGGTGGTGCACATGGCGCCGGGGCCCACACCGACCTTGATGATGTCCGCACCCGCCTCGACGAGATCACGGACGCCCTCGGCGGCCACGATGTTGCCCGCCGCGATCGGGACCTGCGGGTCGAGGCCGCGGACGGCCTTGATCGCCGAGATCATCGACTCCTGGTGGCCGTGCGCGGTGTCCACGACGAGCGTGTCGACGCCGGCGTCGAGGAGCTGCTTGGCCTTGCCCGCCACATCGCCGTTGATACCGACGGCGGCGGCGATGCGCAGTCGGCCCTGGGCGTCCGTGGCCGGGGTGTACAGCGTGGCGCGCAGGGCGCCCTTGCGGGTCAGGACGCCGGCGAGCCTGCCGTCCTTGCCGACCGCGGGGGCGATCTTGCGGTTGGCGTTGTCCAGGGTGATGAACGCCTCGCGCGGGTCCATGTCCGCGTCGACGAGCAGCAGGTCCTTGGACATCACCTCGGAGAGCTGGGTGAAGCGGTCCACGCCGGACAGGTCGTGCTCGGTGACGACGCCGACCGGACGGTCCTGCTCGTCCACCACGACACCGGCGCCGTGGGCCCGCTTCGGCAGCAGGGACAGGGCGTCGGCGACGGTCTGGTGGGGAGTGAGCACGATCGGGGTGTCGAGCACGAGATGGCGCGTCTTCACCCAGGAGATGACGTCGGTGACGACCTCGATCGGGATGTCCTGCGGGATGACGACCAGGCCACCGCGGCGGGCCACGGTCTCGGCCATCCGGCGGCCGGCGATCGCGGTCATGTTTGCCACGACCAGCGGAATGGTGGTTCCGGTACCGTCCGGGGATGAGAGGTCGACGCCCTGACGGGAGCCAACGGCCGACCGGCTCGGCACCATGAAGACGTCGTCGTAGGTCAGGTCGTAGGGGACCGGGGACGAGGCAACAGGCCGTCCGGTGCCGGGCTCAAGGAAACGCATAAGTCTCACATTTTCACGCGAAACGTCGCAGGTCACTCCTACAAGGACACAGCAAAACGCCCCCGCGTTCGGATATTCCTCCAATGGAGGTACGGGGGCTTCGTGCGCCGGGCAGAAGTGGGAACCTGCCTTACGTCGGAAGGCTACCCGAACGGGAAGCCGAGGGGCCAGCGGGCCCACAGAAAGGCTCCCTGACTAGGGCGTGTTGCGAAAGTAGCGCCGTCCGCCCGGAGGGCGGGGCTCGCGGCGTCCGGTGCGTGCGATCGCAAGGCGGAGGGTCATCCTCGTACTGGACGTACTCGGATGAGTCCGACAACGCAGCGAGGGTGCGTGCTGGGGGCACCTCCCAGGCGAAGCTCTGGGGGAGTCGCGTGCCAGGCGGGACTTTCGCAACACGCCCTAGTCGTGCTCCCCCATGGCCACCAGCACGGCCACCCGCCGCGGCATCGTGTCCACCGCCTGCCCGAAGACCTCCTGGGCGGTCTGCCACTCGCCCGGCCGGGCTGCCGCGTACTCCTGCCAGCGGCGCACGAGCACCAGGGTGCCCTCGTCCCCGGGCAGGGCGCTGAGGCAGTCCGCGAGCGCGTCCCAGTTCCGGCCGAACCAGGCGGGCAGCCCCAGGTCGCTCGCGCAGCGCTCCATGAAGGCCGCCTTGTCCATGACCCCGTGGAGATCCAGCACGGTCACGTTCCGGCCGGCCGCAGCGTCGAACAAGGCCGCGAGGGGGCCGTTCCGTTCGTTGCCGCTGTTCCGGCCGTCGCTCATGGGGTCGCCCTTTCTCCGGTCCGGTGAGTGATCTCGCGTGTAGTAGATCGCGCCGTCGTCACCGCTGACAACACGACAGCCCCCGGCCATCCGCTGACGCGGGTGATGAACGCGGGGCGGGGTGGGTAGGGAAAGTCCCGTGCAGCCCAACGAAGACCCCAGCGGCCGGACATCCGGCGCCCCGGCACCCGGCGGCGCGGCAGACAACGGCACCGCACCCCCGGATCCCGTGATCGGCAGCCTGTCCTGGGAGGACACCCTCCCGGAGCGCGGCCTGGACCCCGAGGAGGCCCTGCGCCGGATCCGCTGGGAGGCCCGGGCGGCCGCCACCCGGCTGGCCTCGGGGGACGTCCACGGCGTCGCCCTGACCTGGGTCGACAATGCCGGGCTCACCCGGGTCAAGACCATCCCCGTGGCCCGGCTGGCACAGGTCGCGGAACGGGGCGTCGGTATGTCGCCCGTCTTCGACGTCTATCTCGTGGACGACTCGATGACGACGAGCCGCCACGTCGGCGGCCCGGACGGAGACCTCCGACTGATCCCGGACCTCGGGCGGCTCACCGCGCTCGCCGGGCAGCCCGGCTGGGCGTGGGCCCCCGTGGACCGCCATGACCAGCAGGGACGGCCCTACCCCGGCTGTCAGCGGCTGTTCGCCCGGCGGATGGCCGCGCTGGCGGCGGAGCACGGGATCGAGCTCCGGATGGGCTTCGAGACCGAGTGGATCGTGCAGCGGGGCGGCGCACCCGCGTGCACCGGGCCCGCGTACGGCATGGCACGGGTGGCCGAACTCGCCGGGTATCTGGACGACGTGATGTGCGCGCTCACCGACCAGGGCGTCGAGGTGCTCCAACTCCATCCGGAGTACATGGCCGGGCAGTTCGAGGTGTCGGTGGCGCCGTCGGATCCGGTGGGCGCCGCGGACCTCGCGGTTCTGGTGCGCGAGACCGTACGGTCCGTCTCACTGAAGCACGGGCTCACACCGCTGTTCGGTCCCGCGGTCGTGGCGGGAGGCGTCGGCAACGGCGGTCACCTCCACCTCAGCCTGTGGCGGGACGGGAAGAACCTCTGCCGGGACGGCGGGGGCCCCTTCGGCATGACCGCGGGCAGCGAGGCGTTCCTGGCGGGCGTCCTGCACGCCCTGCCCGCCCTCCTCGCGATCGGGGCGCCATCCCCCGCGAGCTATCTGCGGCTCGAACCCTCGCGCTGGGCAGGTGTGTTCCAGTGCTGGGGTCTGGAGAACCGCGAGGCCGCCCTGCGATTCATCGCGGGCGCGCCGGACGACCCGGACGGTGCCAACGCCGAGGTCAAGTGCTTCGACCCGGCGGCCAACCCCTATCTGGTGGTGGGCTCCGTGATCGCGGCCGGGCTCGCCGGGCTCGAGGCCGGGGCGGTGCTGCCGGCTCCCGTCCAGGGCGATCCGGCAGCCGGCGACGGGTCTGCGGACGCCGGTCCGGCGCCGGCGCGGCTGCCACGCACCCTCCCCGAGGCCCTGAGCCACTTCGACCGCTCCGACATGCTGCGGGGGGCACTGGGCGAGGTGCTGTTCGAGGCGGTTGCGGCCGTACGCCGCGCCGAGATCGAACTGTTCGACGGGAAGTCCCCGCAGGAGATCGCCGATGCCACATGCGGGCGGTTCTGAATGCCGCCGGATCCTGCCTGGGAGCTGCCACCGCTCGTCGACCACCACTGCCACGGGGTGCTGCGCCGGGAGCCGGACGTGGACTCCTTCGTCTCGTACCTCACCGAGTCCGACGCCCCGGCCCCGTCCGGCACGAGCTTCTTCGACACCCAACTGGGGTTCGCTGTACGCCGCTGGTGCCCACCGCTGCTCGGTCTGGAGGCGCACTGTCCTCCCGACCGCTATCTGAGGCGGCGGCGCGAACTGGGCCATGAGGAGGTGACCCGCAGGCTGCTGGAGGCGAGCGGCACGGGCACATACCTGGTCGACACCGGACTTCCGGGTGACCTCACCGGCCCCACGGAGCTCGCGGCGCTCAGTGGCGGCGAGGCACGCGCGATCGTACGTCTTGAGTCGCTGGCCGAGCGGACGGCGGACGCCAGCCACGGTCCCGATGCCTTCATCGAAGTCTTCGACCATGCCGTCACGGCCTCCGCCCGAACCGCCGTGGGATTCAAGTCGATCGCCGCCTACCGCCATGGGCTCGGGCTCGACCCCGATCCACCCGCCGAAGCCGATGTCCGCGCCGCGGCGGGCCGCTGGCTGGATACGCGAGGGCCGGGCGGCCGCCTCACGGATCCGGTGCTGCTGCGTCATCTGCTCTGGTCGGCGGTGCGCACCGGACTGCCGCTCCAGCTTCACACCGGCTTCGGTGATCCCGATCTACGGCTGGACCGCTGCGATCCGCTGCTCCTGACGGACTTCATCCGGGCCGTCGGCCCCTACGGGTGCCCCCTCGTGCTGCTGCACGGCTACCCGTACCACCGCCACGCGGCCTATCTCGCCAACGTGTTCCCGCATGTGTACGCGGACGTGGGTCTGGCACTCGCGCACACCGGAGCGCGCGCGGAGGCAGTGCTCGCCGAAGCGCTGGAGCTCACCCCGTTCGGCAAGCTCCTCTACTCAAGCGACGCCCACGGCCTGCCCGAGTTGTACGTCGTCGGCGCCCGCGTGTTCCAGGAGGCCGTCGAGCGGCTCCTCGGCGACTGGACGAGCTCCGGCGCCTGGTCGGACGAGGACGCCGGACGCGTGGCGCGGCTGCTGGCCGCCGGGAACGCCCAACGGCTGTACGGCCTCGAAACCGAGGGGACGCCGGATCCGGTCCCGGGAGCGTGACAGCACGACGGGTCGCCCGTCAGCTGTCCGGGTCCGCCCGCTCCAGCGCCGGACGGGGCCCCGGGTGGGACTCGGTGAGCAGGAAGTCCGCGGCGGCGGTGTCCGTCACCAGGCTGGTGACCAGCCCTGACCGCAGCACCGCGCCGATCGCCGCCGCCTTGCGCTGGCCGCCCGCGATGGCGATGACCTCGGGGATGCGGCGCAGCCGGTCCGCCTCGACCGTGATGCAGCGCTCGCCGAGGTCACGACCGACCCTGCGGCCGTCGGCGTCGAAGAGGTGGGCGGACATCTCCGCGGCCACGCCCAGCGAGGCGTAGTGGGCGCGCTCCTCGTCGGACAGCATGTCGTGGACGGTGGAGATGCCCGGCTCCCAGGAGCCGATGGAGACACAGGCGACGGTCACCTTGTCGAAGTACTCGAAGGCGCGCGCGATACCGGTCTGGTTGCGCAGGGCAGCGGCCGTGGCCGGGTCGGGCAGCAGCATGGGCGCGTAGATCGGGTGCGCCTCGCCTCCGGAGACCTGGGCGGCACGCCGCACCGCCTCCACCGATCCGCGCTCGGCGGTCCCGGCGTCGTAGACGCCGGTCAGCTGGACGACGGTGCAGGGCGGGAGCCGGTCCAGCGCAGCTGCCATGTGAATCGTGGAGCGCCCCCAGGCCAGACCGAGCACATCGCCCTCGGTGACGAGCTCGCCGAGCAGATCCGCGGCGACCTCACCCAGGTTCTCCGGGTCGGGGGACTCGTCCTCGCCCTCCGCCGGGGACTCGACGACCACCGCGTGCCGGAGACCGAAGCGGGCGCGCAGCGCGTCGGAGCGCTCCGCGTCCAGTTCGGCGGGGACACGGATCTCGATCCGTACCAGATCGCGTTCGAGCGCGGTCTCCAGGACCCTCGCGACCTTGAAGCGGCTGACGCCGAACTCCTCCGCGATCTGGATCTTGGACTTGCCCTCCAGATAGAAGCGACGTGCCATGGCCGCCGCCTGCACCAGCTCCGCGGGTCCCATCCGCAGGGCTGGCCGTCCCGCCGACATTGCAGACACCGCGCTCTCCTCACTGCTGTTCACACTCCGGAACCGTCATCCTGTCAGATCCCGAGGTTGTCGATCAGCCCGGACGGGCCCCGTTCACATAACCGTGGCTCAGTGGTCGCATGCCCAGGGCGCTGAAGCAATGGTCCGGGACGCCTTGTCACGCAGCGCGCGCACCGCCTGCGCCGGGTCCTCGGCGCCGTACACCGCCGAGCCCGCGACGAAGACATCCGCGCCGGCTTCGGCGCAGCGCTCGATCGTGGCCTCCGAGACACCTCCGTCGACCTGGAGCCAGAGCTCGAGTCCGTGCTTGTTGATCAGCTCCCGGGTACGGCGGATCTTCGGCAGCATGATGTCCAGGAAGGCCTGGCCGCCGAAGCCGGGCTCCACGGTCATGATCAGCAGCATGTCGAGCTCGGGCAGCAGGTCCTCGTACGGCTCGATGGGCGTGGCCGGGCGCAGCGCCATCGAGGCACGCGCCCCCTTCGCCCGGATCTCGCGCGCAAGCCGTACCGGCGCCGCCGCGGCCTCCACGTGGAAGGTGACGGACCCGGCACCGGCCTCGACGTACTGCGGAGCCCAGCGGTCCGGGTTCTCGATCATCAGATGGCAGTCGAGCGGGGTGTCCGTGGCGCGGCTGAGCGACTCGACCACCGGAACACCCAGCGTCAGGTTGGGCACGAAATGGTTGTCCATGACATCGACATGGAGCCACTCGGCACCTTCGACCGCCCTGGCCTCCTCGGCCAGTCGGGCGAAGTCGGCGGACAGGATGCTGGGAAAGATCTGAGCCATGTGCCAAGACTGCCATGCGGCGGCACCGGCATGCGCAGGAGGACCACAAGGAGGCTCAGGGGGCCGCCGGGACGGGGTGCGGGAAAGCGGCACCGTCGGGGCCTTCGGCGTCCTTCGTCGACCGTTGTGGGGGTGCCACGACCACCTCGCCACGCTCCACGCGCCGTGGACCAATCTCCCGTGGACCACGACCGGGCGGCGGCACCTGCGGTCACCGCCCGGTGGTGAAGAACTCCGTCGGCAGGCCCACGGGTCTCCCGCCGTCAGGCCGTACGCCGCAGCAGGGCCAGGTACATCGCGTCCGTGCCGTGCAGATGCGGCCACAGCTGGACGTCGGGCCCTTCGCCCAGGGCCGGGATCCCGGGCATCAGCGGGCGGGCGTCGATCCACTCGGCCTCGGCCGCCGGGCCGCCGCGGCCCTTCAGGACGTCCTCCACGACCACGCGGGTCTCGGCGAGATGCGGCGAGCAGGTCGCGTAGCCCACGACTCCCCCGACCCGGACGGCGCTCAGCGCCTCCCGCAGCAGGGAGCGCTGGAGCGGGGCGAAGCCCTCGAAGTCCTCGGGGCGGCGGCGCCAGCGGGCCTCGGGACGGCGGCGCAGGGCGCCGAGTCCCGAACAGGGCACGTCGACCAGGACCCGGTCGAAGGAACCGGGGCGCCACGGCGGGCGGGTGCCGTCGGCAGCGATGACCTGGTACGGGCCCGGGTTGCCGGTCAGCGCGCGCTCCACGAGGCGGGCGCGGTGCGGCTGCTTCTCGGCGGCCAGCAGCGCGGCGCCCCGCCCGGCGGCAAGGGCACCCAGCAGGGCAGCCTTGCCGCCGGGGCCCGCGCATCCGTCGAGCCAGCGCTCGTCACGGCCGTCGAGCGGGGCGTTCGCCAGCGCGATCGCGACAAGCTGGCTGCCTTCGTCCTGGACCCCGACCCGTCCTTCGCGGACCGGGTCGAGCGCACCCGGCTCGCCGCCTTCGGCCATCCGCACCGCATACGGCGACCAGCGGCCCGGCAGCCCCGTCCCCTCCCCGAGCAGATCCAGGAGCTCCTCCGTGGTCGCCCGGCCGGGGCGGGCCACCAGCGTCACCTCGGGCCGCTCGTTGTCGGCCTCCAGCAGGTCCTCGATCCCGGCGCGGCCACCGCCCAGCGCGTCCCAGAGTGCCGAGACGACCCACCGGGGATGTGAGTGCACCACGGCGAGATGGTCCTCGGCGTCCTCGTCGTACGGCGGGGCCACGCGCTCCAGCCATGCGTCCATGTCGTGCTGCGAGATCTTCCGGAGCACGGCGTTGACGAACTTCGCGCGGCCGTCACCGAGCACCACCCTCGCCAGCTCCACGCTCGACGACACCGCCGCGTGGGTGGGGATGCGCGTGCCGAGCAGCTGGTGCGCGCCCAGCGAGAGCACGTCGAGCACCGGCGGGTCGACCTCGCGCAAGGGACGGTCCACACAGGCGGCGATGATCGCGTCGTAGGTGCCCTGGCGGCGCAGCGTCCCGTAGACGAGCTCGGTCGCGAGTGCCGCGTCCCGGCTGTCGAAGTCGCCCTTCTCACGGGCCTTGCGCAGCAGCGGGGGCAGCACGAGGTTGGCGTACGCGTCCCGCTCGTCAACGGCCCTCAGCGCGTCAAAGGCGAGGATCCGCACGGGGTCCTTCGCCGGCCGGCGGTAAGGCTTGTGGGAAGGGCGACGGCTCTGCTCGCTCAAAAGGTGCTCCGCGTTTCGAAAGGGTCGAACCCCTTCAGCCTACGACGCCCCGAATCCCCCTCAGACAGAGCCCAGCCGCTCTCCGGGGGCGATCCGCACCCCGCGCGCCCAGTCGGCGGCGCGCATGGGCTTCTTGCCCTGGGGCTGCACCCAGAGCAGCTCGACGGCGTGCGAACCCGTACCGGCGTACACGTTGTTCTTCCCGGCGGCGAGCTCCCCTGGCGCCAGGTCCGAGCGGTCCTGGACCAGCGTGGCGTTCACCAGCTTGAGCCGCTCGCCCCGGAAGACGGTCCAGGCCCCCGGTGCGGGGGTGCAGCCGCGTACCACCCGGTCGACCCGGAGGGCCGGTGCCCGCCAGTCCACATGGGCGTCCTCGACGGTGATCTTCGGCGCGAGGGTGATGCCGTCGGCTGGCTGCCGTACGGCCTTGAGACTCCCGTCCTCGATCCCGTCCATGGTCGCGGCGAGCAGCCCGGCACCGGCGAAGGCGAGCCGGGTGAGCAGATCACCACTGGTGTCGGAGGGGCGCACGTGCTCGGTGATCACTCCGTAGACGGGTCCGGAGTCGAGTCCCTCCTCGATCTGGAAGGTCGACGCACCGGTCATCTCGTCCCCGGCGAGGATCGCGTGCTGCACGGGCGCCGCGCCACGCCACGCGGGCAGCAGCGAGAAGTGGAGATTGACCCAGCCACTGCCGGGGATGTCGAGCGCGGCCTTCGGCAGCAGGGCGCCGTACGCGACGACCGGGCAGCAGTCCGGCGCGATCTCCCGCAGTCGGGCCAGGAAGTCCTCGTCACGCGGTCTGACGGGCTTGAGGACCTCGATCCCGGCCTCCTCCGCGCGCTGCGCGACGGGGCTGGCGACCAGCCGCCGGCCGCGGCCCGCGGGCGCGTCGGGGCGTGTGATGACCGCGGCCACCTCGTGGCGGTCGGAGGCGATCAGCGCGTCAAGGGCGGGTACGGCGACCTCGGGGGTGCCTGCGAAGACAAGTTTCACTGGGATTACCTCGCTCTGTGTGCCGTATGGACGCGCGACGCACCAGTCTATTTGGCCCTGCTGACCGGGGGCGCACGAGAGCCCGCGCGCCCTGCGCACATGCCCTCACTCTCCCGCACCGTGACCACAACGCAGCCTGAAGCGTTGGTCAAGAGAGATTGACCGAAACGGGCCGCATGCCGCCGCATCTGGATCTGGTGGCATCCGGTGCGGCCCGGCCCCTTTCAACGCCGGTTCGAGAGGCTTGTCCATGGCCGACCACGCAACTCACGACGCCCAAGCCCGGGCCAGTCTGCATCTGTTGGTGCGGGACATCGAGCGGGTCCGCCGACAGGTGGACGCACTGCGCACACTCACGGCGCAGTTGGGCAATGTCTACCGTCCGCGTCGCTCCGGCCCGTCCGCGGGATTCGTCGTCTATGGCAGGGCTCCCGCCCCGACCGTCCGCCTCGCGCAGGAACTGCGGGACAGTGTCGAGACATTGGTGACCGCGGCGGTGGACTTCGACCGCTCGCTCGGCTTCTCGTGGGACGCGGTGGGTTCGGCGCTGGGTGTCACCAAGCAGGCGGTGCACCGGCGTTACGGCTCACGCCGGGCGACGCAGGTACCGGCGGCTGCCACGCCGGAGGCGGTGCCGGCGACCGCCCCCGCGGTCCCGGCAGCCCGGGCGGTCCCGGGCCCCCGCAACGGCTAGCCCGTACCTCAGCGCGGGACGGGGGACGACGGACACACCGGGCACCGCCACGGGGTGCGGGCACGCCGACGGCCCGCCCACCCCGAACCGGCGGCCGGCGAGGCGCTATCCGATGTCCGGGGGGTCGATGCGGATCCGCACCGGATCTCCCCCGCCCCGCGCCAGTCGTGACGCCTGCGCCGATTTCAGGGCGGAGGCCAGTGTCGCCCCACTGCCGGGAGGCACCCTCAGCAGCGCACGTTCCCAGTGCTCACCCGGCGGCGGGTCCCCGGGCCTGCGGGGGCGGCCGGGGGCCACAGGGGGCAGTGGGACCGGGCCGAGAACCTCCGCGTCGGACGGGAGGGAGGCGGTCGCCAGGAACGCGGCAACCGCGTCCGCTCGACCCGTCACGGACGCCATCCGGGACACCGGGGGGAAGCCCAACTCGGCACGCTCGGCCAGTTCACGCCGGGCGTGGCCCACAGGGTCCCACCGCACCAGTGCCTGCACGGGGCGCAGGGTGGGCTCGGCGACGACCACCACGGTGCCGCCCTCCTCCTGACCCCTCACCAGAGCTGCCGCGCTCAGCCAGCGCCGCAGGGCCTCCTCGCCTGATCTCAGATCGGGCCTGCCCAGCATCGCCCAGCCGTCGAGCAGCAGAGCCGCCGCGTATCCGCCGTCAGCGACCGGTTCCGCGCCCGGGGTGCTGACGACCAGCGCGGGCCGGTCGGGCACGGTGTCGAGGACATGGTCACGCCCGGACGTGCGCACCGGCACGGCAGGGAAGACCCGTCCCAGCTCCTCGGCGGTGCGCCGGGCGCCCACCACCTGGGCCCGCAGCCGGGTGCCACCGCACCCGGCGCAGTGCCACTCGCCGGCGTCCCTGCCGCACCATCCGCAGCGCAGGTCACGCTCCCGGGGTGCCTCCAGGGGCCCTGCGCAGTGCCCGCAGCGGGCAGCCGCACGGCACCCTTCGCAAGCCAGCCGGGGTACGTACCCCCTGCGGGGCACCTGCACCAGCACCGGCCCGGTGCGCAGCCCGTCGCGCACGGTCTGCCAGGCCAGGCTCGGCAGTCGCGCCGCTCGTGCCGCCTCGTCCCGGGCGAGCTCTCCGTCGCCGACGGTCCGTACCAGCGGGGCCGCCTCGCGCACCCGGGCGCGGTCCGCGGCCAGCGGCCCGGCCCAGCCGCTCTCGATGAGCTGGGCGGCCTCGACCGTGCAACTCACCGATCCCATCAGGAAGCCGCACTTGTCGTGCGCCGCCCGCAGCAGCAGCACCTCCCGCGCATGGGGCAGCGGGGCGTGCTGCTCGCTGTGGCTGGAGTCGCCGTCCTCCCACAGCGCGACCAGGCCGAGCTCGCGGACGGGCGCGAACATCGCGGCCCGGGTCCCGATCACCGCCCGCACCGATCCACGGCGCACGGCGAGCCACCGCCGGTAGCGTTTCTCGGGTCCCGCTTCGGCGGTGAGCACCGCGTGCCGCCCCTCGCCGACGAGCCCGGTCAGCGCCTCGTCCACCCGTGCCACGGACCGGCCGTCGGGCAGGACGACCAGCGCGCCGCGACCGGACGCCAGGGTCGCGGCAACGGCCCTGGCCAGTTCCTCGGCCCAGTGCGGCCCCGGCAGCGCGTTCCACACGGCCCGCGGGGCTCCTCCGGTGGCGAGTGCCTCCAGGAAGCCGGGACCGCGTGGGTAGCGTGCCCACGTCCCGGGGTCGGGTGCCCCTGGCGGCGGCAGCGGCTCCGGGGAGGGCTTCGCCTCGGCCCGGGCGCTGCGCGGTGGCACGGCGAGCTGCAGCACATCAGCCAGGCTGCCCGCGTAACGGTCGGCGACCGCCCTGGTCAGCGCGAGCAGCTCGGGGCTGAGCACCGGTTCGGGCGAGACGACGTCGGCGAGCGCGGCCAGCGGTCCCGCGTAGTCCGACTCGGCCCGGCGCTCCACGATGAATCCGTCGGTCAGCCGTCCGCCTTCACGCCGACCGGCACGGACCTGGTGCGCCCCCGCGCCGAACCGCACCCGCACCCGCACCCCCGGCTGGGCGACGGCGTCCAGCTCCTCGGGCACGGCGTAGTCGAAGAACTGGTCGAGGTGGAGCACGCCCTTGTTGACCACCACCCTGGCCACCGGCAGGCCGCCGGC
Source organism: Streptomyces sp. NPDC019396 (assembly GCF_040632375.1). Taxonomy (NCBI): domain Bacteria; kingdom Bacillati; phylum Actinomycetota; class Actinomycetes; order Kitasatosporales; family Streptomycetaceae; genus Streptomyces; species Streptomyces sp. NPDC019396. The sequence goes on from NZ_JBEYBS010000024.1 coordinate 90,914, forward strand.
GAGCGCCGCTCCGCGCCAGGTACGCGGCCTGGCCCGCGGGGCCTTGGCCTTGCGCACGGTGTCCCGAATGAGCGCAAGCTGCTCGGGCGGTCCGTCCCCGGTCCGCCCGGTACTTTCGTCGCCGCTGCTCACAGCGACATTCCTACCAGACGGGGCTGACAGGACCGGGCGGCCGCCGGGCATGCGGGAGCCCCGGACGGCATCCGTCCGGGGCTCCCGCGAAAGACTGTCGTCAGGGCTTACAGACCGGCCGCCGCCCGCAGCGCTTCCACCCGGTCCGTGCGCTCCCAGGTGAAGTCGGGGAGCTCGCGGCCGAAGTGGCCGTACGCCGCGCTCTGGGCGTAGATCGGGCGGAGCAGGTCGAGGTCGCGGATGATCGCGGCAGGGCGGAGGTCGAAGACCTCGGCGATGGCGTTCTCGATCTTGTCGGTCTCGATCGTGGCGGTACCGAAGGTCTCCACGAACAGGCCGACGGGTTCGGCCTTGCCGATCGCGTACGCGACCTGGACCTCGCAGCGCGCGGCGAGGCCGGCGGCCACGACGTTCTTGGCGACCCAGCGCATGGCGTAGGCGGCGGAGCGGTCGACCTTGGACGGGTCCTTGCCGGAGAAGGCACCACCACCGTGGCGGGCCATACCGCCGTAGGTGTCGATGATGATCTTGCGTCCGGTGAGACCCGCGTCGCCCATCGGGCCGCCGATCTCGAAGCGGCCGGTCGGGTTCACGAGCAGGCGGTAGCCGTCGGTGTCCAGCTTGATACCGTCCTCGACGAGCTCCTTGAGCACGTACTCGACCACGAACTCGCGGATGTCGGGCGCGAGCAGCGACTCGAGGTCGATGTCGGAGGCGTGCTGCGAGGAGACCACGACCGTGTCGAGCCGGACGGCCTTGTCGCCGTCGTACTCGATGGTGACCTGGGTCTTGCCGTCGGGGCGCAGGTAGGGGATGGTCCCGTTCTTGCGGACCTCGGACAGACGGCGCGAGAGCCGGTGCGCGAGGTGGATCGGCAGCGGCATCAGCTCGGGGGTCTCGTCGCAGGCGTACCCGAACATCAGGCCCTGGTCGCCGGCGCCCTGCTTGTCGAGCTCGTCGTCATCGCCTTCGACCCTGGACTCGTAGGCCGTGTCGACACCCTGCGCGATGTCCGGGGACTGCGCGCCGATGGACACCGACACACCACAGGAGGCGCCGTCGAAGCCCTTCTTCGAAGAGTCGTAACCGATCTCGAGGATCTTGTTGCGCACCAGGGTGGGGATATCGGCGTAGGCCTTCGTGGTCACCTCTCCGGCCACGTGCACCAGGCCGGTGGTGATCAGCGTCTCGACGGCGACACGGGAGGAGGGGTCCTCCTGGAGCAGAGCGTCGAGGATGGTGTCGCTGATCTGGTCAGCGATCTTGTCGGGGTGGCCTTCGGTGACGGACTCCGAGGTGAACAGGCGACGGGACACAACGCTCCCTGGGGTTGCAGCGGCTGCTGGCTGATCATTGGTGGACCGGCCGGGGGCTGCGCCCCACGTCGTTCCGAGGACAGTTTATCGGGAGCGGTCGGCGGTTGGACTACGTGTCCGGCCTCACGGGAGTCGTTCAGCCACACAAAGTACCGACTGAAGCACACAGTGCCGGTCGTCACAGAGGATCTGAATCGCCGGTTCCGCCGTATGCCGACCGCATGCCGCGGCGACTCACTGCGGTATGCGGCATTCGTCACGCCTTGATCCGGAAGCCGTCCTTCACCTCCGCACCCGCCGAATGCGGCGTGCGTCACATTCGGCGTGTCGCCGCGCGGACGTGAAATCAGGCCAGGTTCCGTCAGGGCAGCCGGACCGCCACCAGATCCCACACGGTCTCCGCGAGGGCTTCCTTGGGCCCGTACGGCACGGGGGTCTCACCGCCGTCGGCGGCCAGCACCACGGCTTCGTTCTCCTCGGAACCGAAGGTCTTGCGCTCCCCCACCTCATTGACGACCAGCAGGTCGCAGCCCTTGCGACGGAGCTTGACGCGGCCGTTGGCGAGGACGTCGTCGGTCTCGGCGGCGAAGCCCACGACGATCTGGCCCGGGCGGGCGCGGTCGGCGGAGATCTCGGCGAGGATGTCGGGGTTGCGCACCAGGGCGACCGGCGCGGGCTCCTGACCTTCCTTCTTCTTGATCTTGCCTGCCGCATAGGCCGCCGGGCGGAAGTCGGCGACCGCCGCCGCCATGACCACCACATCGGCCTGAAGAGCCGCCTTGACCACGGCCTCGCGGAGCTGCACCGCCGTGCCGGTGTGGACCACGTCCACGCCCGCCGGGTCGGCGAAGCCGGTGTTGGCCTCGATCAGGGTCACCCTGGCGCCGCGGGCCGCTGCCGTGCGGGCCAGCGCGTATCCCTGCTTGCCGGAGGAGCGGTTTCCCAGGTAGCGCACGGGGTCGAGGGGCTCGCGGGTGCCGCCCGCGCTGATGACGACATGACGGCCGACGAGGTCCGGAGTGCGGACACCGCGCGCCAGGACGCTCCGGCAGACCTCGAAGATCTCGGCCGGCTCGGGCAGCCGCCCCTTGCCCGTGTCCACACCGGTGAGCCGGCCGACAGCCGGCTCGATGACCAGCGCGCCGCGGCGCCGCAGTGTCGCCACGTTCTCCTGGGTCGCCGGGTGCTCCCACATCTCGGTGTGCATCGCGGGGGCGAAGACCACCGGGCACCGGGCGGTGAGCAGGGTGTTGGTCAACAGGTCGTCGGCGAGCCCGTGGGCGGCCTTGGCCAGCAGGTCAGCGGTGGCGGGGGCCACCACGACCAGCTCCGCCTCCTGCCCGATGCGCACATGCGGGACCTCGTGGACGTCCGACCAGACCTCGGTGGACACGGGGTGCCCGGAGAGTGCCGACCAGGTGGGGGCGCCGACGAAGTTCAGGGCCGACGCGGTGGGGACGACGCGGACGTCGTGCCCGGACTCGGTCAGCCTGCGCAGCAGCTCGCACGCCTTGTAGGCGGCGATGCCGCCGCTGACTCCCAGTACGACCTTCGGCTTGTCCACTGCGTTCCCGCTCCCCACGGACGGCGATCACCGTCGCCTTCGACGACACACCTTCGTCCGACACACATCAGGTTTGTCCGACACACATCAGGCTGACACACCACAGGCCCGGCCGGACGCTTCCCCTCGCTGGGCGGTGGGAGGTGCCCCGGCCGGGCCTGTGGTGACGTAGAGACGCGCCTACTGCGCCGGGCCCTCGATGGCCTCGGAGGTCAGCAGACCCGCGTTGATCTCACGCAGGGAGATCGAGAGCGGCTTCTCGTGGACGTGGGTGTCCACCAGCGGACCGACGTACTCGAGCAGACCCTCGCCGAGCTGCGAGTAGTACGCGTTGATCTGGCGCGCGCGCTTGGCCGCGTAGATCACGAGGCTGTACTTCGAGTCAGTGGCCTCGAGGAGCTCGTCGATCGGCGGGTTGATGATGCCCTCGGGCGCGGTGATGGAAGAGGACACGCTCTGCCTTCCGATGGTTTCAAGGAGATCTTCGAAGGACGTCAGGAAATCAGACGAAGATCAAACGACTGCCATCAAGGCTAGCAGCTCACGCGCCACGTCCTCGACGGAGGTGTTGACCAGGGTGGTGTCGAATTCGGACTCGGCCGCCAGCTCGACCTTCGCGGCCTCGAGGCGGCGCTCGATCACGTCTGGCGCCTCGGTGCCGCGGCCGGTGAGCCTGCGTACCAGTTCGTCCCAGCTCGGCGGGGCCAGGAACACCAGCTGAGAGTCCGGCATGGACTCCTTGACCTGCCGGGCGCCCTGGAGATCGATCTCGAGCAGCACCGGCTCGCCGGACTCCAGGCGCTCCTGGACCGCCTTGCGCGGGGTGCCGTAGCGGTTGCCCGCGAACTCCGCCCATTCCAGCAGCTCACCATTGGCGATCAGCTTGTCGAACTCGTCATCCGAGACGAAGTAGTACTGAACGCCGTGCCGCTCCCCGGGGCGGGGCTTACGGGTGGTGGCCGACACCGAGAGCCAGACCTCGGGGTGGACCTTGCGCATATGAGCGACGACCGTGCTCTTGCCCACCCCGGAGGGGCCGGAGAGCACGGTCAGCCGCGGACGTACCTCTGCTGCCATGCAGCGATTATCCAGGTTCTCGGGAGTGCCCGGGAACGTCAGGCGGCGCCGCCGCCGAACTCGCGCTCAAGAGAGGCGATCTGGTTGGAGCCGAGACCCCGGACGCGACGGCTCTCGGAAATGCCGAGCCGCTCCATGATCTGCTTGGCACGGACCTTGCCGACGCCGGGCAGGGACTCCAGCAGGGCCGAGACCTTCATCTTTCCGATGACATCGTTCTCCTGGCCCTGCTTGATGACCTCATGGAGAGAGGCACCGGAGTGCTTGAGTCGATTCTTGACCTCGGCCCGCTCCCGGCGAGCCGCGGCGGCCTTTTCGAGCGCGGCTGCGCGCTGTTCAGGGGTAAGGGGCGGAAGAGCCACGCCTACGTCACCTCGGATGTCGAACTGTCGGATACGGACCGGTGAGGAACACAACGGCCCCACACCAGGCGCCAACGAGCAACACATACCTCGCGCTGCATCGCCGGCTCTCGACGGAGACTAGCGGCCTAGACCGCTCCCGTCAGCGAGAACAGCGGAAAAGTCCTGGTCAGCATCGGCTGACCAGGACATTCCAGACATACTGACCCGGTTTCTGTCAAGAAACCGTCGGTCAAACGCGCAGGTGGCGACCTCGGCACCGAACCCGGACGGAGCTACTCGGCGGTAGCGACGGCGGCCCGCACCTCGTCCGTGAAGCGGGCGGCCGATTCGCGCAGCGCAGCGATGTCCGGGCCGTTGCGCAGGACCCCGCGGCTCACGTTCGGCAGGACATTGCGGACCAACGCGCCGAAGACACCCGGCAGCTCCGCCGGGGTCGCGCCCTGGGCTCCGATGCCCGGCGCGAGCAGCGGGCCGTTGATGTCCAGATCGGCACCCGCCTGGCCGAGCGTGGCACCCACCACCGCGCCGACCGAGCCCAGCGGCCGGGCTCCGGCGTTCTCGTCGGCCATGTGGTTCAGCATGAGCTGGGCCAGTGAGACCCCGCCCGCCGCAGTCGCCCGCTGGACCTCGGCGCCCTCCGGGTTGGAAGTCAGGGCCAGCACGAACACTCCCGCGCCGCTCTCCCGGGCCATGTCGAGCGCCGGGCGCAGCGAGCCGAAGCCGAGGTACGGCGAGACCGTGACGGCGTCGGAGAACAGCGGGGAGTCCTTGCGCAGGTAGGTCTCGGCGTAGGCGGCCATGGTCGAGCCGATGTCACCGCGCTTGGCGTCCATCAGCACCAGGGCACCCGCGGCGCGGGCCTCCTCGACCGCCTTCTCCAGGACGGCGACGCCTCGCGAGCCGAAGCGCTCGAAGAACGCCGACTGCGGCTTCAGCACGGCGACCCGGTCGGCGAGCGCCTCGACGACGGTCCGGCTGAAGCGCTCGAGACCGGCCACATCGTCGTCGAGGCCCCAGGCTGTGAGCAGCGCGGCATGCGGGTCGATGCCGACGCACAGCGGGCCGCGGGTGTCCATGGCACGGCGCAGCCGGGCGCCGAATGCTTCCTGGGGGCTCATGCGCTGGCCGCCTTCCTGGTGTCGGCGCCGACGGCTTCGGCGAGGGTGGCGTACGGGCTGGCCGCGAGGCGGGCGGCCAGGCCCTTGTGGATCGCGCGGGCGTAGAACGGGCCCTCGTAGATGAAGGCGCTGTAGCCCTGGACCAGGGTCGCACCGGCCAGAATGCGCTGCCAGGCGTCTTCGGCGTTCTCGACGCCTCCGACACCGACGAGGGTGATCCGGCCGCCCACGCGGGCGTACAGGCGGCGCAGGACCGCCAGGGAGCGCTCCTTGACGGGTGCGCCGGACAGTCCGCCGGCCTCCTGCACCAGCTCGGGGTCCGACTTCAGCCCGAGGCCGTCGCGGGCGATGGTGGTGTTGGTGGCGATGATGCCGTCGAGGCCGAGTTCGACCGCGAGGTCGGCGACGGCGTCGACGTCCTCGTCGGCCAGGTCGGGGGCGATCTTGACCAGCAGCGGCACCCTGCGGCCGGTGACGGTGCGGTCGGCTGCCTCGCGTACGGCGGCGAGGAGGGGACGCAGGGACTCGGTCGCCTGGAGGTTGCGCAGCCCGGGGGTGTTGGGCGAGCTGACGTTGACGACGAGGTAGTCGGCGTGCGCGGCCAGCCGCTCGGTGGAGGTGACGTAGTCGCCGACGGCCTCGGACTCGGGCACGACCTTGGTCTTGCCGATGTTGACGCCGACGACGGTCCTGAACACCGCCCGGCGGGCCGCGAGCCGTTCCGCGACTGCGGCGGAGCCATCGTTGTTGAAGCCCATCCGGTTGATCAGGGCCCGGTCGGGGATCAGCCGGAAAAGGCGCTTGCGGGGGTTGCCGGGCTGCGGCTGGGCGGTGACCGTACCGATCTCGACATGGTCGAAGCCGAGCATGCTCATGCCGTCGATGGCGACGGCGTTCTTGTCGAAGCCGGCGGCGAGCCCGAAGGGGCCGTGCATGCGCAGGCCCAGGGCCTCGGTGCGCAGCTCCTTGTGGCGGGGGGCCAGGGCGGCGGCGACGAACGTCCGCAGCACGGGAACGCGGGCCGCGAGGCGGATCCAGCGGACGGCCAGGTGGTGGGCGTCCTCGGGGTCCATGCGCTTGAAGACCGTGTGGAAGAAGAAGTCGTACATCGAATCGGTGTCCTGTGTCCTCACGGAGACATGTGTCAGACAGGTGCCTTCATGAAGAGGGGGACACCGTTGCCGGTGTCCCCCTCTCGGCTGCTACTCGCGGCCCGCGGTCAGGTGTTCCGCGTGTTCCTGGAGTGAGCGCACTCCCACGCCTCCGTGGTTGAGCGCGTCGATGCCCTGGACGGCGGCGGCGAGCGCCTGGACCGTTGTCAGGCACGGGACTCCGCGGGCCACGGCCGCCGTGCGGATCTCGTAGCCGTCGAGCCTGCCGCCGGTGCCGTACGGGGTGTTGACGATCAGGTCGACCTGGCCGTCGTGGATGAGCTGGACGATGGTCCGCTCGCCGTTCGGGCCCTCGCCCTCGGACTGCTTGCGCACGATGGTGGCGTTGAGGCCGTTGCGCTTGAGCACCTCCGCCGTGCCGGACGTGGCGAGCAGCTCGAAGCCGTGGGCCACCAGCTCACGGGCCGGGAAGATCATCGAGCGCTTGTCGCGGTTGGCGACGGAGATGAAGGCGCGGCCCTTGGTGGGCAGCGGGCCGTAGGCGCCGGCCTGGGACTTGGCGTAGGCGGTGCCGAAGACCGAGTCGATGCCCATGACCTCGCCGGTGGAGCGCATCTCCGGGCCGAGGACGGTGTCGACACCGCGCCCGTGGATGTCGCGGAAGCGGCTCCACGGCATCACGGCCTCCTTGACGGAGATCGGGGCGTCCATGGGCAGCGTGCCGCCGTCGCCCTCAGCGGGCAGCAGGCCCTCCGCACGCAGCTCGGCGATGGTGGCGCCGAGCGAGATCCGCGCGGCAGCCTTGGCGAGCGGCACCGCGGTGGCCTTGGAGGTGAAGGGCACGGTACGGGAGGCACGCGGGTTGGCCTCCAGCACGTACAGGATGTCGCCGGCCATCGCGAACTGGATGTTGATCAGTCCGCGCACACCGACGCCCTTGGCGATCGCCTCGGTCGAGGCCCGCAGCCGCTTGACGTCGAAGCCGCCCAGGGTGATCGGGGGCAGCGCGCAGGCGGAGTCGCCGGAGTGGATACCGGCCTCCTCGATGTGCTCCATGACGCCCCCGAGGTAGAGCTCGGTGCCGTCGTAGAGGGCGTCGACGTCGATCTCGATGGCGTCGTCGAGGAAGCGGTCGACCAGCACGGGGCGGTCGGCACTGATCTCGGTGGACTCGGCGATGTACGACTCGAGGCGGGTCTCGTCGTAGACGATCTCCATGCCGCGGCCGCCGAGCACGTACGACGGGCGTACGAGGACGGGGTAGCCGATCTCGTCGGCGATCGCCTTGGCCGCGGCGAAGGTGCTCGCGGTGCCGTGCTTGGGAGCGGGCAGCCCGGCCTCGGCGAGTACGCGGCCGAAGGCGCCGCGGTCCTCGGCGGCGTGGATCGCCTCGGGCGAGGTGCCCACGACCGGGACGCCGTTGTCCTTGAGCGCCTGCGACAGGCCCAGCGGGGTCTGCCCGCCGAGCTGGACCACCACACCGGCGACCGGGCCGGCGAGGGTCTCGGCGTGGACGATCTCCAGCACGTCCTCGAGGGTGAGCGGCTCGAAGTAGAGCCGGTCGGAGGTGTCGTAGTCGGTGGAGACGGTCTCCGGGTTGCAGTTGACCATCACGGTCTCGAAGCCCGCTTCGCTCAGCGCGAAGGAGGCGTGGACGCAGGAGTAGTCGAACTCGATGCCCTGGCCGATGCGGTTGGGTCCCGAGCCGAGGATGATCACCGCGGGCTTCTGGCGCGGGGCGACCTCGGTCTCCTCGTCGTACGAGGAGTAGAAGTACGGGGTCTTCGCGGCGAACTCGGCGGCGCAGGTGTCGACCGTCTTGTAGACGGGCCGGATGCCGAGGGCGTGCCGCACCTCACGGACCACGTCCTCGCGCAGTCCGCGGATCCCGGCGATCTGGGTGTCGGAGAAGCCGTGCCGCTTGGCCTCGGCGAGCAGCTCGGGGTCGAGCTTGCCGGCGGCCGCCAGCTCGTCGGCGATCTCCTTGATGAGGAAGAGCTGGTCCACGAACCAGGGGTCGATCTTCGAGGACTCGAAGATCTCCTCGGGGGTGGCACCGGCGCGGATCGCCTGCATGACGGTGTTGATCCGGCCGTCGGTGGGACGGGCGGAATCGCGCAGCAGCTCGGCCTTGTCGCCGAGCGGGCTCGTGAAGTCGAACTGCGAGCCCTTCTTCTCCAGGGAGCGCAACGCCTTCTGGAGGGCCTCGGTGAAGTTGCGGCCGATCGCCATGGCCTCGCCCACCGACTTCATGGTGGTGGTGAGGGTGTTGTCGGCGGACGGGAACTTCTCGAAGGCGAAGCGCGGGGCCTTGACCACCACGTAGTCGAGCGTCGGCTCGAAGGAGGCCGGGGTCTGCTCGGTGATGTCGTTGGGGATCTCGTCCAAGGTGTAGCCGACGGCGAGCCGGGCGGCGATCTTCGCGATCGGGAAGCCGGTGGCCTTGGATGCCAGTGCCGAGGACCGGGAGACCCGGGGGTTCATCTCGATGACGATGACCCGGCCGTCCTCGGGGTCGACGGCGAACTGGATGTTACAGCCGCCGGTGTCCACGCCGACCTCGCGGATGACGGCGATACCGATGTCACGCAGGATCTGGTACTCGCGGTCGGTCAGGGTCATCGCCGGGGCGACGGTGATGGAGTCACCGGTGTGCACGCCCATCGGGTCGAAGTTCTCGATGGAGCAGACGACCACGACGTTGTCGTTCTTGTCGCGCATCAGCTCCAGCTCGTACTCCTTCCAGCCGAGGATGGACTCCTCCAGGAGCACCTCGGTGGTGGGCGACAGGGTGAGGCCCTGTCCCGCGATACGGCGCAGCTCGTCCTCGTCGTGCGCGAAGCCGGATCCGGCGCCGCCCATGGTGAAGGAGGGCCGGACGACCACCGGGTAGCCGCCGAGGGTGTCGACGCCCTTGAGCACGTCGTCCATGGAGTGGCAGATGACGGAGCGGGCGGACTCGCCGTGACCGATCTTGCGGTTGACGGCCTCGACGACGCCCTTGAAGAGGTCGCGGTCCTCGCCCTTGTTGATGGCCTCGACGTTCGCGCCGATGAGCTCGACGCCGTACTTCTCCAGCGTCCCGGCCTCGTGCAGGGAGATCGCGGTGTTCAGCGCGGTCTGGCCGCCGAGGGTGGGGAGCAGGGCGTCGGGGCGCTCCTTGGCGATGATCTTCTCGACGAACTCGGGGGTGATCGGCTCGACATAGGTGGCGTCGGCGATCTCCGGGTCGGTCATGATCGTCGCCGGGTTGGAGTTCACCAGGATGACCCGCAGACCCTCGGACTTGAGGACCCGGCAGGCCTGGGTGCCGGAGTAGTCGAACTCGGCTGCCTGGCCGATGACGATCGGGCCGGAGCCGATGACCAGGACGGACTGGATATCGGTGCGCTTAGGCACGCTGGCCCTCCATCAGGGAGACGAAGCGGTCGAACAGGTACGCGGCGTCGTGCGGACCCGCGGCGGCTTCGGGGTGGTACTGGACACTGAAGGCCGGCTGGTCGAGCAGCCGGAGGCCCTCCACCACGTCGTCGTTGAGGCAGACGTGGGAGACCTCGGCACGGCCGAAGGGGGTTTCGGAGACCTTGTCGAGCGGGGCGTCGACGGCGAATCCGTGGTTGTGCGCGGTGACCTCGACCTTGCCGGTCGTACGGTCCTGTACGGGCTGGTTGATGCCGCGGTGGCCGTACTTGAGCTTGTACGTGCCGAAGCCGAGCGCCCGGCCCAGGATCTGGTTGCCGAAGCAGATGCCGAACAGCGGCGTCCTGCGCTCGAGCACGGCCCGCATCACGGATACGGCGTGGTCGGCGGTGGCCGGGTCACCGGGACCGTTGGAGAAGAACACCCCGTCCGGGTTCACGGCGTAGACGTCGTCAGCGGTCGCGGTGGCGGGCAGCACGTGCACCTCGATGCCGCGTTCGGCCATCCGGTGCGGGGTCATTCCCTTGATGCCGAGGTCGACGGCGGCGACGGTGAACTTCCTGTCACCGACCGCGGGGACGACATAGGGCTCCTTGGTGGCGACCTCGGCGGCGAGGTCGGCGCCCTTCATCTCGGGTGCCTGGCGCACCTCGGCGAGCATCGTGCCCTCGTCGGGCAGTGCGTTCCCGGAGAAGATCCCGACCCGCATCGCTCCCCGCTCACGCAGGTGGCGGGTGAGGGCGCGGGTGTCGACGCCGCTGATGCCGACGACACCCTGGCGGGCCAGCTCCTCGTCCAGGGAGCGCCGGGAGCGCCAGTTGGAGGGGATGCGGGCGGGGTCACGGACGACGTATCCGGCCACCCAGATGCGGGATGATTCGGGGTCCTCGTCGTTGACGCCCGTGTTGCCGACGTGCGGGGCGGTCATCACCACGACTTGGCGGTGGTACGAGGGGTCGGTGAGGGTCTCCTGGTAGCCGGTCATGCCGGTGGAGAACACGGCCTCGCCGAAGGTCACCCCCACGGCCCCGTAGGCACGGCCGCGGAAGGTGCGGCCGTCCTCCAGGACGAGTACGGCGGGAACGCGGGTTCCCCTGGTGGAGGTCGTCATCGTGCGGCGCCTTCCGTCGGGATCGTGGTGTGCTGCGCGGTTGTCGGGTCTGTCGGGATCGCGGTGTGCGGCGCGGTTGCCGGGCCGAGTGCGTTGACGGCCTCGACCCAGGCGGCGTGCTCGGCCGCGTGGTCGGAGCGGAAGCCGGAGTCGATCTGCCGCTCTCCGTGCTCCCAGGTGATGATCAGCAGTCCGCCTTCGGCGAGGACCTTGCCGGCGATGCCCTTGCCCAGCCGCGCCCCGCGCAGGGCGGCGGCCGGAATGAGGAAATCGGTGGCCCCGGGGCGTACGACGCCGACCCCGGCGTCGGTGAGGCTCAGCTCGACGCGGCTGCGGGTGCCGAGGCCGTGCGCCACGATGCGGTCGAGCCACTGGCCCGCGCTGGTCGAGCCGTGGTAGCGGCCGGTGAGGCTCAGCCGCGCGGGTCCCGTGGTTTCGGGCACGGTGGGCAGCCCGGGCAGATCCGACTGGAGTTCACCGCGCCACTTCCATCCCTGGCGCATCAGCCAGTAGACGAGGGCGACGAAGAGCAGGAGGCCCAGCACCCAGCCGATGCGGGCGGCCCAGTCGGTCACCTCCGCGGACTTCGGTCCGACCGGTTCGGCTGCCAGATTGATCAGTGCAGGTGTCACGCCAGCTTCCCGTCCATGAGCGTCGCCCGGCCCCGCAGGAAGGTGTGGGTGACGCGACCCGGCAGCTCACGGCCCTCGTAGGGGGTGTTGCGGCTGCGGGAGGCGAAGCCCGCGGGGTCCACCGTTCCACGGTATGCCGGATCGACCAGGGTGAGGTTGGCGGGCTCACCAGCCGAGACGGGACGGCCGTGGCCGTCGGCCCTTCCGATCCGTGCGGGGGCGAACGACATCCGGTCCGCGACGCCCTCCCAGGTCAGCAGTCCGGTCTCGATCATCGTCTGCTGGACGACGGACAGGGCGGTCTCGAGGCCGACCATGCCCATCGCCGCCGCGGCCCACTCGCAGTCCTTGTCCTCGTGGGGGTGCGGGGCGTGGTCGGTGGCGACGATGTCGATCGTGCCGTCCGCGAGGGCCTCGCGCAGCGCCATGACGTCGTGCTCGGTCCGCAGCGGCGGATTGACCTTGTAGATCGGGTTGTACGTACGGACCAGCTCGTCGGTGAGGAGCAGGTGGTGCGGGGTGACCTCGGCGGTGACGTCGATGCCGCGGGACTTGGCCCAGCGGACGATCGCGACCGAGCCCGCCGTCGACAGATGGCAGACGTGGACGCGGGAGCCGACGTGCTCGGCGAGCAGCACGTCGCGGGCGATGATCGACTCCTCGGCGACGGCGGGCCAGCCGCCCAGGCCCAGCTCGGCCGAGACGACGCCCTCGTTCATCTGGGCGCCCTCGGTCAGCCGCGGCTCCTGGGCGTGCTGGGCGACGACCCCGCCGAAGGCTTTCACGTACTCCAGGGCCCGGCGCATGATCACGGCGTCGTCCACGCACTTGCCGTCGTCCGAGAACACGGTGACACCCGCGGCGGACTCGTGCATCGCGCCGAGCTCGGCGAGCTTCTTGCCCTCAAGGCCCACGGTGACGGCGCCGATGGGCTGCACATCGCAGTAGCCGTGTTCGCGGCCGAGGCGCCACACCTGCTCGACCACGCCCGCGGTGTCGGCGACCGGGAAGGTGTTGGCCATGGCGAACACGGAGGTGTAGCCACCGCTGGCGGCGGCGCGGGTGCCGGTGAGGACGGTCTCGGAGTCCTCACGCCCGGGCTCGCGCAGATGAGTGTGCAGGTCGACGAGGCCGGGCAGCAGGATCTTGCCCTGGGCCTCGATGACGGTGGCATCGCCGGCATCCAGCTCCGCGCCCACCGCGGCGATCGTCTCGCCCTCGATCAGGACGTCCCGCGCCTCGCCGCCGAGTACCTTCGCGCCACGGATAAGGATCTTGCTCATGGTTACTTCGTCTCCTCGGTGCGGGCGTTCGTGACGGACGCGGCGGGTTCGGAACCGCCGAGCAGCAGGTAGAGGACGGCCATCCGGATGGACACACCGTTGGCCACCTGCTCGACCGCGGTACAGCGGTCCGAGTCGGCCACCTCGGCGGTGATCTCCATGCCCCGGTTCATCGGCCCGGGATGCATCACGACGGCGTGCCCGGGCATCCGGGCCATCCGGTCCCCGTCGAGGCCGTAGCGGCGCGAGTACTCGCGCTCGGTCGGGAAGAACGCGGCGTTCATCCGCTCGCGCTGCACCCGCAGCATCATCACCGCGTCGGACTTCGGCAGCACGCTGTCGAGGTCGTACGAGACCTCGCACGGCCAGGCCCCGACGCCGACCGGGACCAGCGTGGGCGGGGCCACGAGGGTGACCTGGGCGCCCAGGGTGTGCAGCAGATGGACGTTGGATCGGGCCACCCGGCTGTGCAGCACGTCGCCGACGATCGTGATCCGACGGCCTTCCAGGTCGCGCCCCATGCCCGTGTCCCGGCCGACGAGGCGGCGGCGCATCGTGAAGGCGTCCAGCAGGGCCTGGGTGGGGTGCTCGTGCGTACCGTCGCCCGCGTTGACGACGGCGCCGTCGATCCAGCCCGAGTTCGCGAGCCGGTAGGGCGCACCGGAGGCGTGATGGCGGATCACGACCGCGTCGGCGCCCATCGCCTCCAGGGTGAGCGCGGTGTCCTTCAGGGACTCGCCCTTAGAGACGGACGACCCCTTGGCGGAGAAGTTGATGACATCGGCGGAGAGTCGCTTGGCGGCGGCCTCGAAGGAGATCCGGGTACGCGTCGAGTCCTCGAAGAAGAGGTTGACGACGGTACGTCCGCGCAGGGTGGGCAGCTTCTTGATCGGCCGGTCGGCGACCCGTGCCATCTCCTCGGCGGTGTCGAGGACGAGGACGGCGTCGTCACGGGTGAGGTCGGCGGCCGAGATGAGGTGACGCTTCATCTGGGTGTGCTCCGGTGTGTGGCGGTATGCGGGGCATGCGGGCGCGCAGGCGCAGAACCGCGGGGCGCGGTGCCCTGGGCCGGGCGGGCGCGGTGTCCGGGAGGTACGGCTGTCCCGGACCGTACGAGGTGCTACGGCTGACCGGCGGGGGCGGTCTCACCCAGGCCGAGCAGCACGGTGTCGCGACCGTCCTCCTCGGCGAGCTGGACCTTGACCGTCTCCCGGAGCGACGTGGGCAGGTTCTTCCCGACGTAGTCGGCGCGGATCGGCAGTTCCCGGTGGCCTCGGTCGACGAGCACCGCCAGCTGGACGGCACGCGGACGGCCGATGTCGCCCAGTGCGTCGAGGGCGGCGCGGATGGTGCGCCCGGAGAAGAGCACGTCATCGACGAGAACGACCAGACGGCCGTCGATGCCGTCTGCGGGAATTTCGGTGCGCGCGAGGGCCCGAGCGGGACGAAGCCGCAGGTCATCGCGGTACATGGTGATGTCGAGCGAGCCGACCGGAACAGTGCGTCCGGTGATCTCGGCGAGCTTGTCGGCGAGTCGGCGGGCAAGATGGATCCCGCGCGTCGGGATGCCGAGGAGCACCACGTCTTCGGCGCCCTTGGCGCGTTCGACGATCTCGTGTGCGATGCGGGTCAGTACCCGCGCGATGTCGGGGCCCTCAAGGACGGGGCGCGCGGCATCGGAGCTGTGTGCGTCCATACGAAACGGACCTCCTTCTCCGCCTCACGGGACGGACCTTAAAGGACGTCGGAATGTGCGTCGTCCACGGTACCAGGGGCTGACAGGTGCCCTGGTCACACCCCTCGGGAGGGTCGCACGGACCTTTCGGCTTGACGCAGCCAAATCACGCTGCGTAACCTCACAGTGAGTGACCAGCCGCGCGGCCGAGCCGCACGTCGATTCAGTGTCCGGGGAGCTATATGTCCAGCGAATACGCAAAGCAGCTCGGGGCCAAGCTCCGCGCCATCCGCACCCAGCAGGGGCTCTCGCTCCACGGGGTGGAGGAGAAGTCCCAGGGCCGCTGGAAGGCCGTTGTCGTCGGGTCCTACGAGCGCGGCGACCGCGCCGTGACCGTTCAGCGCCTTGCCGAGCTGGCGGACTTCTACGGCGTCCCGGTGCAGGAGCTCCTCCCGGGCACCACGCCCGGCGGAGCCGCCGAGCCGCCGCCGAAGCTCGTTCTCGATCTGGAGCGCCTGGCCCATGTCCCCGCGGAGAAGGCAGGGCCGCTCCAGCGCTATGCCGCGACGATCCAGAGCCAGCGCGGTGACTACAACGGCAAGGTGCTCTCGATCCGCCAGGACGACCTGCGCACGCTTGCCGTGATCTACGACCAGTCCCCGTCGGTCCTGACCGAGCAGCTGATCAGCTGGGGCGTGCTGGACGCGGATGCGAGGCGTGCGGTCGCCCACGAAGAGGGCTGAGACTCCGCAGAAACGTGCCGCCGGGCCGGGGGGAGCGAGAGCTTCTGCCGGCCCGGCGGCGTTTCCGGCGCGGCCGCGTCCCCTGGGGTCCCGCGGCGCCGGGTGACCAGGTCGCGGCGTGCCGCACCCCGTTGCGGCTCCGCAGTGCCCGTCTCCCCCGGGCTTCGTCGGGGGTCGGGACAGGCTCAGGGATTCGTCGGACCTGGTCCGGCGGCGGGGAGTGCTGTTGGGCTCCCTCACGGAAACACGGTGGCCCCGCAGTACGTGTACTGCGGGGCCACCGTGGTGAGAACGGAGAGCTATGCCTCGCGGCGCAGGCTCGGCTTGAGGTCCTTCACACGGGCGAGGAGCCCGTTCACGAACGAGGGGGACTCGTCCGTGGAGAACTCCTTGGCCAGCTGGACCGCCTCGTCGATGACGACCGCGTCCGGGGTCTCGTCCACCCAGACCAGCTCGTACGCTCCGAGCCGCAGAATGTTGCGGTCCACCACCGGCATGCGGTCGAGCGACCAGCCCACCGAGTAGGTGGCGATGAGTTCGTCGATACGGTCCGCCTGCTTCGCGTACCCCTCGACCAGCTCCATCGTGTACTCGTTCACCGGCGGCTGACGGTCGTCGGTCCGGGCGTGCCGGATCCAGTCGGCGAGGACCGTCTGCACGGAAACCCCGCGCTGGTCGGCCTCGAAGAGGATCTGGAAGGCACGCTTGCGGGCCTTGTTGCGGGCAGCCACGGTTAGCTGTTCACCCGGCCGAGGTAGTCGCCGGAACGGGTGTCGACCTTGATCTTCTCGCCGGTGGTGATGAAGAGCGGCACCTGGATGGTGTAGCCGGTCTCCAGGGTGGCGGGCTTGGTGCCACCGGTGGAGCGGTCGCCCTGGACGCCGGGCTCGGTCTCCTGGATGACGAGCTCGACCGCGGCCGGGAGCTCGACGTAGAGCACCTCGCCCTCGTGCGTCGCCACGGTGGCGGTGAAGCCCTCGATGAGGAAGTTGGCGGCGTCGCCGACCGCGGGACGGGAGACGTGCAGCTGGTCGTACGTCTGCATGTCCATGAAGACGAAGTACTCGCCATCCATGTACGAGAACTGCATGTCGCGGCGGTCGACGGTGGCCGTCTCGACCTTGATGCCGGCGTTGAAGGTCTTGTCGACGATCTTTCCGGACAGCACGTTCTTGAGCTTGGTGCGCACGAAGGCCGGGCCCTTGCCGGGCTTGACGTGCTGGAACTCGACGACGGACCAGAGCTGGTCGTTGTCGAGCTTGAGCACCATGCCGTTCTTGAGGTCGTTCGTGGTGGCCACGGTTGCGGAATCTCCTGGACTGACGCTGGTGGACGACCCAGGAGTGCGAAGGTCCGCGCCTACAGCGCGAGCAGCTCCTTGGTCGTGATGGTGAGTAGCTCGGGTCCGCCGTCCGCCTCCTGGCGCACGACGAGCGTGTCATCGATCCGGACCCCGCCCCGGCCCGGGAGGTGGACCCCCGGTTCGACGGTGACCGGCACACAAGCGTCCAGTTTACCCATGGCCGCAGGGGCCAGCTGCGGGTCCTCGTCGATTTCGAGTCCGACGCCGTGCCCGATCCAGGGTGTGAGGCCGTCGGCGTGCCCCGCACCGGTGAGTACCTGGCGGGCCGCCCGGTCCACGTCGCGGTAGGCGACGCCGGGCGCCAGGGCCTCACGTCCGGCGCGCTGAGCGGCGAAGACGAGGTCGTACAGCTCGATCTGCCAGTCGGCCGGAGTGGTGCCGATGACGAAGGTCCGGCCGATCTCGCAACGGTAGCCACGGTAGTTGGCGCCGAGGCAGACGGAGAGGAAATCACCCTCCTCGACCCGCCGGTCGGAGGGGCGGTGGCCGCTCAGTCCGGCGTTGGGCCCGGTGGCCACACAGGTGGGGAAGGCGGGGCCGTCAGCGCCGTGGTCCACGAGGCGCCGCTCCAGTTCGAGGGCGAGATGGCGCTCGGTGCGGCCGACGAGAATGGATTCGAGGAGCTCGCCGAGGGCCTGGTCGGCGATCTCGGCGGCGATCCGGATACAGGCGATCTCCTCCTCGTCCTTGACCGTCCGCTGCTGCTCGACAGCCCCGCCCAGATCGCACAGGAGCAGCTGGGCTGCGACGGAACCGAGGGCCCGGTGCCGGGCGACGGTGAGGTGGTGCTCCTCGACGGCGAGGGAGTCGGCACCGGCCGCACGGGCGGCCTGTGCCGCGGCGACGGCGGGGTCACCGCCGTCGGCGGACAGCACGGTCTGCCGCATCTCGTCGTCGAGCCTGCCTTCCAGCGCGTCCCCCGACGGGGTGCTGGGGCTCACGAGCGTGTCCCCTCCCGGCCCGTCGGGACCGAGCAGCAGTACGGCGCCTGGGGGCGCGGCGCCTGCGAGATAGCGGACATTGGCAGGCCGCGACACCAGCGCCGCGGCGCTTCCCGCGGCTGCGAACCTGTCCCGCAGCCGCCCTCGTCGGGCAGCGAACACCTCGGACATGACTCGAGCGTAAGAGCGTGGGGGCGATTCGGCCGGTCGAGCGCGGCCGTGCGGGGCACGGAGACGGTGAACGGTCCGGCACCCGAGTGCCCGGCGTTCCGGGTCTCCCCCCGGCGCCCCGCGGCAAGCCCCGGCCATGCCCGGCTTTGCAGTGACAGAAGCCCGGCTCTCCGCCGGGCCCGGTGGCCTGCTGCACGGCGGGCGCCGCCTCCGTGCCCCACGCGCGCCCCGTTCACCCCTTCGGCCCTGGGATTGGTATGACGGGCCGCCCGGCGCGCGCCTATCGCTCCGCTTCAGCCGGATGTCGCGTGATGGCCGGTCCCCGGCAGGCCCGGCAGGCCTGGTGTCCGCGCCTGCCGGGGAGCCTCGGCCGGGCAGCAGCGGGGACACGGCCCCCCCGGGGCGCAGGGCAAGCAGTGCGCGTGCCCTGCGCTGCCGGCCCTCACGCCTGCCCGGTGTCCGTACCCGGCCTGGGCGGTTGATCATGCTTGATCCCGTCATCGTCGTTGCCCGAGAGCGATGACCTCACCGCCGGACGAATGAAAATCTATGTTGGCCAGAGTAGACATTGGACGCTGGTGTGGTTATGGTTTCTCTCGTAGCCGTGAGACGACATCCGGGCCCGGCAGAGAAGTGCCGGGCAGCAGTACCCGCAGTTGCAACGCGTAGGACGGTTTGGTGCTGGAGTTCCGAAGCCAGAGTGGTTGCAGGACGGCGACGGGGCTGACGACCAGGCCGGGGGGCCCGCAGTTCAGGGGCCGCCGTGAGCAGTGCCGCAGTTGACGCAGTGCAGTAATCGTCAGTGCGGTTCGCAGCACCCAGCAGTGAAGTCAGTGAGCAGGGCCTCGGTAAAGGCGCTGGCTGCGGGCGCGCGTACCGGGCAGTTCGGCAGAGCGGGTTCCCGAGCCGAAGGAGACAGGCGACGGGCCCGGCGTCCGAAGGTGGTGCTGGGCGAGGCCACCGGCAGTACGCAACACCAGCAGTACAAGAAGTACCCGCATGACAGCAGTGTGCAGTTCCGGTTCGGCAAGTGGTTGATCAAGAGGAAGAACGGAGGAACGGGCGCCATCAGGATCGCCCGGGTGGATGTCTGAGCCCGGGTACCGCAGGACATCGTGAGTGAGGTGGTCTTCGGTCAAGCAACCGCGATCCCCGCATCCCCCAACCTCTCCCAGGTTGGTGTGCGGAAACAGAAGGCCGGCGCAGTACTGGGGCCGGCAGATGGTGTAGTAGTTCCTTCGGGGCCCTGGTGCCGGTAGGCACCAGGGCCCCTCGACGCGTTCCCAGAGAGGTGCAATGACCGCAGACGACTCCTTCGGCCGTCTCGATGACGACGACTACCCCGCCTACACGATGGGCCGGGCCGCCGAAATACTCGGCACCAGCCAGGGCTTTCTCCGCGCCATCGGCGAGGCCCGCCTGATCACCCCGCTCCGCTCCGAGGGCGGCCACCGCCGCTACTCCCGCTACCAGCTGCGCATCGCCGCCCGCGCCCGGGAACTCGTCGACCAGGGCACCCCCATCGAGGCCGCCTGCCGCATCATCATCCTCGAAGACCAACTCGAAGAAGCCCAACGCATCAACGCCGAATACCGCCGCGCCGCCGAATCGACCAACCCGACGACCGAGGTTTGATGCAGTGCGGGCCTGCGGTGTCGGGCGGGTCCCGCACACATGAGGGTGCGGTGCGTGGCGCAGGGGCCGTCTCCCGTGGCCATGGGATGGTGTGCGCCAGAATCGCGTCCACGTCAGCCGGCATGTCCGGAGGTTCCTTCGCTTACGTCCTCTGCGTGCGTTCTGCTGTGCCGCATATGATCAGGGTCGAGCCGCGAACAGCTGCGCGGCCCTGATCTGCGGCGGACCGGCGTACGGGCCGGTGAAATCGGCGCCGAATGAACGGCACGAATCGTGTCGCCGGGCCCAGGCCGTGTTGGAGAACTGGCGCCGCCCGCCCGGAGGGCGGGGCTCGCGGCGTCCGGTGCGTGCCAACGCGAGGCGCGTGGTACCCCCACCGAAGGTCGGGGGCACTCGTCCTCGTGCTAGGCGTCCGTGGACGATCCCGACAACGCAGCGAGTCTGCGTGCCGGGGCACCTCCCAGGCGAAGTCCTGGCGAAGTCGCGGGCCAGGCGGGAGTCCTCGAACACGGCACAGTCGCCTGGTGCATGAAGACGACGGCTCTTCCGGAGACACTGCGCTCCGGGCGGATCAATTTCTATGTCCGCGAGATGAGGGTTCAACGCGCGACGCGGGGAGCGTCTTTACCTCAATCGGCCCGGTGGATTCTTTTTCGTACGCGGGCCGCTACCACATGCTACTGTCAAGGTCAGTTGCAGTTGTGGTTCCCACCTTCAGGCGCTTTTCCGGCACTTTCAGCCGCTGGAAGCGTTTCGCATTCCGGTCCTTTCCGGACGGGGCATCATCGCGGCGACCCGGCCCCCCGCATGAGGGGTCCCGGCGTACTGCTGGCCCCCAAAGGAGATATGACATGGCGTCAGGCACTGTGAAGTGGTTCAACGCAGCCAAGGGTTTCGGCTTCATCGAGCAGGATGGTGGCGGCGCTGACGTGTTCGCCCACTTCTCGAACATCGCCGCCCAAGGCTTCCGTGAACTGGCCGAAGGCCAGAAGGTCACGTTCGACATCGCGCAGGGCCAGAAGGGCCCGACGGCCGAGAACATCGTTCCCGCCTGAGGCCTACCGCCCACTGGGCACCGGGGCGTGCCGCGGGCCCCTCCACGGGCGACGCCCCCCGTGAGCCTTTTCGTGGTCACCGATCCGGTGACGCCGGCAGTCATGGAAGAGGGCCTCGCTACGGGCGTGGGCCGACCACCGCCCGCAGGCTCTCCCCCTCAGGGATGCATGCCTTCCGGAACCACACCCCTCCACTTCCGGAATTCAGCGCCCACATGGCGTCACATATTTCATCGGCCATTTCATCGGCTGCATCGCATCGAATTCACTGCAGGCCAACGAATCGCATTCTATTCGGCCCCTTCTTGCGACTTTTCGCGCTGCTCTTCGCGACGGGAATTCCTTGATACGTGCCGTATCAAGGAAGGTTCTGAATGAGCCCGACACGTACGAATGACCGCTCCTCCCGAGCCCGCCACCGCACGGGCGGCCTTGCTTTCGGCTATGGCATGGGTGCGGGCAAGGGCGACCGCTCCGGCCCACCCGCTGCGAGCCGTTCCGGGCGTCCGAGCCGCTCGGGCGGATCCGGGCGGCGGCCCGCCGCAGCGCAGGGCGAGTTCTCGCTGCCGAAGCCGGTCACTCCGGCGCTGCCCGCCGTCGAGGCGTTCGCCGACCTCGACATGCCTGAGCAGCTGCTGGCCGCGCTCACCGCGCAGGGCCTGTCGGTGCCGTTCCCGATCCAGGGCGCGACCTTGCCGAACTCCCTGGCGGGCCGTCACGTCCTCGGTCGCGGGCGTACCGGTTCCGGGAAGACCCTGGCTTTCGGCCTGGCGCTGCTGGCCCGGACCGCCGGCCAGCGCGCCGAACCCCGTCAGCCGCTGGCCCTGATCCTCGTGCCGACGCGTGAGCTGGCGCAGCAGGTGACCGATGCGCTCGCCCCTTACGCCCGTGCGGTGAAGCTGCGCCTGGCCACTGTCGTGGGTGGAGTACCGGTGGGCAGGCAGGGCAATGCGCTGCGGGATGGTGCCGAGGTCGTGGTCGCGACGCCGGGTCGCCTGAAGGACCTCATCGACCGGGGTGACTGCCGGCTGGACCAGGTCGCGGTCACCGTCCTGGACGAGGCCGACCAGATGGCCGACAT
>NZ_JBEYBS010000025.1:0-108779 GCF_040632375.1 Streptomyces sp. NPDC019396
CGGTCAGGTCATCGGCGAAGTGCCGGTCACCAGTGGCATCAGGCACGTACTTCACACAGACAACGATCCTCAAGCTCACGCCGGCTCTCCTACTGACTGGCTGATTCCACTGATGGCGCATGGTCGCCGAGGGCGAGCCTATGGCACTCAGTTCCCACAGTAAAGGTACTCAGTGCCAAAATGGCGATCCGGTGTTAGGTTCCCCGCATGACCGAGGTGCGCAGACAAGCTGGAGGAACCGCCGGAAACCCGGCCCCGGGCCCGCAGGCCAAGGTGCCCATGCGGGACGCGCTCGCCGAGGCGGCGTTCCAGCTGTTCATGGAGCGTGGGTACGAGCAGACCACGGTCGACGACATCGTGGCGCGGGCGGGGGTCGGACGCCGTTCGTTCTTCCGCCACTTCCCCTCAAAAGAGGACGCGGTGTTCCCGGACCACGAGAGCTGTCTCGCCGACGTGACCGCGTTCCTGTCCGCCGCGGGGGACGAGGGTGATCCCGTCGCCCGGGTCTGTGACGCTGCCAGGCTGGTGCTGCGCATGTACGCGGCCGACCCCGAGTTCTCCGTGCAGCGCTACCGGCTGACCAGGGAAGTGCCGGGGCTGCGGACCTATGAACTGTCGGTGGTGCGGCGCTATGAACGCACGATGGCCGGATATCTGCGACGGCGTTGCGAGGGCTCGGGGGACGGGGCGCTGCGGGCCGATGTGATCGCCGCCGCCGTGGTCGCCGCCCACAACAACGCTCTCCGCTCCTGGCTGCGTTCCGGTGGTGAGGGCGATGCCGAAGCCGCCGTGGACCATGCGCTCGGTCTCGTGATGGACGTCTGGGGGGCCGACCGGGCGCAAGCCCCGCGGGAGAGCGGCGCCGAAGGCCTCGTCGGGAGCGGCGGTGAGGACGACGTCGTGGTGCTGGTCACCCGTCGGGGCACCCCGATGTGGCGAGTGGTCCAGCGAATGGAAGAGGCGCTGGGCCGTCTCTGACCAGCGCTTTTGATCGCTGGCTCGGAAAAGTTGGCACTCGGTATCTTTACGGCGCGGCACTGAGTGCCATACGGTGCCCTCGCGCCGATGCGACGACGGTGCATTCCGGCCGAGGGCAGGGAGTCGAGACGTGTTGAAGCAAGAATCCGGCACAGCGACGGCGGTGCGCCAGGAGTCCCCACTGACCTACCAGCGGTGCCGCTGGTGCGGCACCGCCTCGTTCCGGCGACTGCTGTGTCCGGTCTGTGCCTCCAGTGACCTGGACGCCGAGCAGAGCGACGGGCTCGCCACCGTCGTCCGTACCAGCGTCGTCCACCGCAACACCGCCGTGGCGCGCAACGAGTCACTGATCCGCTTCCCCGAGGGCTTCATGTTCCGCTGCCGGGTCATCGGAGTCGACCCGCATCTCGTGTGGGTGGGGGCTCCGGTGCGCCCCGCGGCCGGCTGGGACATGGACGCCGGGGAAGCGGTCTTCGAGGTCTGCGAGCCGGGCGGACGCGCGGACCGCTACTGATCCGCGCCTGGCGGCGCCGCGCCGGGAAAGTCCCCGGCCATGGCCGCCGCCATCCGCAGATGAGGTGCGGCTTCGCAGGCCCGCCCCTGCCGTTCCAGGGTGCGGCCCAGCATCAGCCGGGCATAGTGCTCGACCGGGTCGCGGTCCAGGATCTCCCGCAGTTCAGCCTCGGCCTTCCCGAGCTGTGCGGAGTGGTAGTAGGCCCGGGCCAGCAGCAGCCGTGCCGAGGCGTGCCCCGGTGCCTCGTCCACCAGCCCGCCGAGTATCCGTGCCGCGGTGAGGTACTCCTTGGCCTCGAAGAACATCTGGGCACGGTCCCAGCGGTCCGCCGGAGTCCCGAACTCGTAGTAGTGCCCGCTCATTCGCACTCCCGTCCGCACGTTCCGTCGGGTAGCCCAACCACCGGAAGTGGTTGAAAATTCCACATCGGTGTGGCCTGTGGCGCACGGGTCTAGGTTGGTCCCCATGAGCAATCTTGATCGTCAAGCTGCCATGTCCCCCTGCGGCGGCCGCGGCTTCGTCGTGGCCGAACCGGTGCGCGAGCTCCTGGCCCCCCGCCGCGTCCCGCTGGGGGAGTCCACCGAAGTCCGCCGACTGCTCCCCAACCTGGGCCGCCGCATGGTCGGCGCGTGGTGCTTCGTCGATCACTACGGCCCCGACGACATCGCCGACGAGCCCGGCATGCAGGTCCCGCCGCACCCGCACATGGGCCTCCAGACCGTGAGCTGGCTCCACGACGGGGAGGTGCTGCACCGCGACAGCCTCGGCAGCCTTCAGACGATCCGCCCGCGCGAACTCGGACTGATGACCTCCGGCCGCGCGATCAGCCACTCCGAGGAGAGCCCCCGACCGCACGCCCGTCTCCTCCACGGCGCCCAGCTGTGGGTGGCGCTCCCCGGGGCCCACCGGCAGGTGGAGCCCCACTTCGAGCACCACCCACAGCTGCCGCGCATCACCGCCCCCGGTCTCACCGCCACACTGATCCTCGGCGAACTCGACGGCGCCACCTCCCCCGGCACGACCTACACCCCGATCGTCGGTGCTGACCTGTCCCTCGCCCACGGCACCGAGACCAGCGTCCCTCTCGACCCCGACTTCGAGTACGCGGTCCTCTCCATGTCCGGCGAGGCCCACGTCGACGGGGTACCGGTGCTGCCCGGTTCGATGCTCTACCTGGGCTGCGGACGCCGCGAACTGCCGCTGCGCGCGGAGTCGGACGCGGGGCTGATGCTCCTCGGCGGCGAGCCGTTCGAGGAGGAGATCGTCATGTGGTGGAACTTCATCGGACGGTCCCACGAGGACATCGCAAAGGCTCGCGAAGAGTGGGTGAGCGGCTCCCGCTTCGGCGTAGTGGAGGGTTATGACGGCGGTCGGCTGCCTGCCCCCGAACTCCCGCCTGTGGCACTGAAGCCACGGGGTAGGGTGCGCTGACCTGGGGCGATGAGAGAAGGCTGGTCGTCGCCCTGCCGAGCGGGGTACGTCCGCTCCATTCCCGCCGAACGGAAAGTGGCGCATCACCCCTCTGATGGCCTCGGCCGTGCGGCCGGCAGTACCAGGTGTGGTCATCTGCAGGCAGGTTCAGTAGACCCAATGCTGACTCGATGCTGATTTTACTGATGAGGCGTCAGGATGGTGCGTGCCATGTGCTCGCTGGTCCCACTCCTGCCATGGTCGGCCGGTGGTCCGGCGTCATGACCGTTGCTGGATCTTGCCAACCGGTTCGCCTCCGCCGTATCGGCGCCCAGCCACGCCGTCGGCATCCGACCGTGGGCCCACCGCTCGCCCCCGGAACTCGGCCGGCCGCAGGAGCCCACCTCGACCCCGTGCCGTTCGTCGGCCCGCCGACTGTCCGTCATGAGCCCGCGCACCACCTCGGCCAACTCGCCGAGGGGGACCCACCGCCCACCCGCGGGGACGGCGGGCAGGGGTGCGTGGTGCCCGTGTGGCGGTGGATGGCTCCCGGGTCGCGTGTGGGCCGGGAGTCGTGCGGCCGACGATGCCGTGGTCGATGACGAGGGTGCGGAGGACTTCGATCTGCCGCAGCGTGTCGCGGCCGGCCGCTTCCTCCTCGTCGACCCGGGTGTGCCCGGCTCGTGGTCTACTGACCACGGGCCGGGCCCGCACGGTTGCAGGCGAAGTGCCCTGACGAGGCGAGACGAGGAGGCCCAAGTGCCTGAGACCCCGCACATCGTGAGCGATGTGATGACGCATACGGTCGTGGCCGTCGGGCGCGACGCACCGTTCAAGGAGATCGTGCAGACCATGGGGCAGTGGAAGGTCAGTGCCATGCCGGTTCTGGAGGGAGAAGGGCGCGTCATCGGCGTCGTCTCCGAGGCCGACCTGCTGCCCAAGGAGGAGTTCCGCGACAGCGACCCGAGCCTCTTCGAGCAACGTCGGCGCCTGTCCGACCTCGCCAAGGCGGAGGCCGTGACAGCCGGGGAGCTCATGAGCACCCCCGCGATCACGGTCCACCCCGACGCCACCTTGGCGCAAGCGGCCAAAATCATGGCCGTCAGGCACGTCAAGCGACTGCCCGTGGTCGACCACGTGGACATGCTCCAGGGCATCGTCAGCCGTGCCGATCTACTGAAGGTCTTCCTGAGGTCGGACGAGGACATCGAGGAGGAGGTCCGACGCACAGTGGTGTCCTACCTCTTCCCGGCCTTCAGCCACGCCATCCACGTGGACGTCCACGAAGGCGTCGTCACCCTCCGCGGGCACATCCGCGATACCTCGCTCATCTCCGTCGCCGTGCGCCTCGTACGCGCCATTGAGGGCGTCGTGGACGTCGAGCCCCATCTCACCGGCGAGTCCACCACTCCTGCGGACCCTGGGGGCGAGCAGTAGAAGGGAACCGGCACGCACGCGGAAGGTCTCCGACGAAGAGCACAACCGCGGTGCGGGTCTCGCGCACATCCGCGCGCGGTGAGGAAGCTGGTCTGACCTGACGTTCCCGGACTACACCAAGGTGACCGCCCGGCGGGCCGCCCCGTCTTCCGTCGCCCCTACATGGAACCTGACCAGGAGTGGCCGTTCGCCCGGACGGGCACGTCGGCTGCCGGGTGCGGGAGCGCCGACGTGGCCATCGAAGCCGCCGGGGATCCGGAGAGCTTCATCCTGTGTGCCATCGGATGCGGCGAAGCGGAGCGAAGCCGCTCACCGCGCAATCCGGGTCCGTGAGAAGCGGGCAGCCCCCGGCTCCATGATTGCCGAAAGCTACCGCGGCCAGCCGCTCCGGAGTCCTGGAGGGCCTCAGAGGCCGCCGCCGTACACGCCCCGCCGGATGGCTGTGGTGATCAGTTGCGCCCGACTGGCTCGCCATGGGGGCGGTCGCAATGCGACCCGGGCCAGGCTCGGCGACTCTGGAGACAGAGGCAGGCGTCGGGAGGAGCGCCCATGCACTGGGAGACGATCCCAAAGGACACCACACCCGGCGTCACGCCGAATCTCACCGACTACGACCGGGCCTGTTCCGACTTCTCGTGGACGCGGGCGCGCGCCGCGCTGGCCGGGCTGCCCAGCGGCGGGCTGAACATCGCGCACGAGGCGGTCGACCGGCATGCCGTTCCGGACCACGGGGACAAGGTGGCGCTCCGGTGCATCGCTCGTGACAACGCCGTCTCAACTGTCACGTACGCCGAGCTGGCCCTCCGTACGTCCCGCTTCGCGAACGTCCTGCGGTCACTCGGCGTCGGCCATGGGGACCGGGTGTTCTCCCTGCTCGGCCGCTGTCCCGAGCTTTACACCGCGGTGCTCGGCACGCTGAAGAACACCAGCGTCCTGTGCCCGCTCTTCTCCGCGTTCGGCCCCGACCCGGTGGGACAGCGGCTGCGGCTCGGCGACGCCCGCGCGCTGGTGACCACCGCAGCTCTGTACCGCCGCAAGGTCGCCGACCGGCGGACGTCGCTACCCGACCTCGAACATGTCCTCATCGTCGGCCCCGGCGCCGAGGAGCTTCCCGGCACGCTCTCCTTCGACGAACTGATGTCCGCGGCCTCGGACAGCTTCACCATCCCGCCGACCTCACCGGAGGACATGGCGCTCCTGCACTTCACCAGCGGAACCACCGGCACCCCCAAGGGCGCCGTCCACGTCCACGAAGCGGTCGTCGCCCAGCACGCTACGGCCGCCTACGCGCTCGATCTGCACCCCGAGGACGTGTATTGGTGCACCGCCGACCCCGGCTGGGTCACCGGCATGTCGTACGGCATCGTCGCGCCGCTCGTGCACGGCGTGACGGTCGTCGTCGACGAGGGCGACTACGACGCCCGGCGCTGGTACCGGATCCTCGGCGAGCAGCGGGTCAGCGTCTGGTACACCGCGCCCACGGCCCTGCGCATGCTGATGCGGGCCACACCCCGCGAAGGCCCGTACGACCTGCCGCGCTCCTACGACCTGTCGGCCCTGCGGTTCATCGCCTCCGTCGGCGAGCCCCTCAACCCCGAGGCCGTCGTGTGGGGCCAGGACGTGCTCGGCCTGCCAGTCCACGACAACTGGTGGCAGACCGAGACCGGCTGCATCATGATCGCGAACTTCGCGGCATGCGA
The DNA here is from genome assembly GCF_040632375.1 of Streptomyces sp. NPDC019396. NCBI lineage: Bacteria > Bacillati > Actinomycetota > Actinomycetes > Kitasatosporales > Streptomycetaceae > Streptomyces > Streptomyces sp. NPDC019396. The sequence continues at coordinate 6,040 of NZ_JBEYBS010000025.1, forward strand.
CATCCGGCCCGGCTCGATGGGGCGGCCGCTGCCCGGTGTCGAGGCGTCCGTGCTGAAGCAGGGTGAGGACGGCCGGGCGCTGATCACCGACGGCATGGTGACAGAGGTGGACCGTCCCGACGTGGAGGGCGAGTTGGCACTGCGGCCGGGCTGGCCGTCGATGTTCCGCGGCTATCTGCACGACAAGGAGCGTTACGACGCGTCGTTCGCCGACGGCTGGTACCTGACCGGCGACCTGGTCAGGCGGGATGCGGACGGCTGGTACTGGTTCGTGGGGCGCGCCGACGACGTCATCAAGTCGGCGGGACATCTGATCGGCCCGTTCGAGGTGGAGAGCGCGCTGATGGAACACCCGGCGGTCGCGGAGGCCGGAGTGATCGGCCGACCGGACCCGGTCGCCGGCGACGTCGTCAAGGCGTTCGTGTCGCTGCGCCCAGGCATCGAGGCGAGCCCGGATCTGGAGCGGGAACTGCTGGCCTTCGCTCGTCGACGGCTCGGCCCGGCCGTCGCACCCCGGGAGATCGCCTTCGACCAGAACCTGCCCAAAACCCGCAGCGGCAAGATCATGCGCCGACTGCTGCGCGCCCGTGAACTTGGCCTGCCCACAGGCGACTTGTCGACCCTGGAGGGATCCGTATGAGCCCCGCCCGCGACACCCGCACCCGAAAGGTCTCGGCGGCCCCGAAAGCGACGAAGAAGGCCGCGACAAGCAAGCAGGCCGCGAAGTCAGGGTTCCCCGCCGACTGGCCCGCCACCGGACACAGGGGGGATCTGCTGAAGGCCATGCTGCGCATCCGGCGCTTCGAGGAGCGATGCGTCGAGCTGTACAGCGCCGCGAAGATCCGCGGCTTCGTCCACCTCTACATCGGCGAGGAGGCCGTCGCCGTCGGCGTCAACGAGGCACTCAGCCCTGAGGACGCGGTGGTCGCCACCTACCGCGAACACGGCCACGCACTCGCCCGCGGTATCCCCGCCGAGGCCGTCATGGCGGAGATGTACGGCAGGACGACCGGCTGCAGCGGGGGCCGCGGCGGATCCATGCACCTGTTCGACGCGAGCCGCCGTTTCTACGGTGGCAGCGCGATCGTCGCCGGCGGGCTCCCGCTGGCCGCGGGTCTCGCCCTCGCCGACCGCATGCGTGGGGAAAGACGCGTCACCTGCTGCTTCTTCGGCGACGGAGCCTTCGCCGAAGGGGAGTTTCACGAGACAGCGAACCTCGCAGCCCTGTGGAACCTGCCGCTGCTGCTCGCCTGCGAGAACAACCTCTACGCCATGGGCACAGCCCTCGCCCGGGAGCACGCGCAAACCGACCTGGCCATGCGCGCCGCCTCCTACGGCATGCCCGCCTGGACCGTGGACGGGATGGACGTCGAAGCCGTCGAGCAGGCCGCCCGCCGGGCCGTCGAGGGCATCCGGGCCGGCACCGGACCGCACTTCCTGGAGCTGCGCACCTACCGCTTCCGCGCCCACTCCATGTACGACCCCGACCGCTACCGCGCCAAGGCGGAGGTCGCGCAGTGGAAGGACCGCGACCCGATCAACCGGCTGATGGACCGCATGCGCGAAAACGGTGAGCTGGACGACAAGGAGCTCGCACAGATCGAGCACCAGATCACGGACGAGATCGACCGTGCCGTGGAAGCGGCCGAACAGGCTCCTGAGGAACCGGTCGAGAACCTGCTCCACCACGTCACCAGTTCCTCGGCGGAGACGGTGAGCTGACCATGGGCGCCAGCGGCACGGAAGAGGCGAAGACGACCTACCGGGAGGCGATGCGTGAGGCGATGCGTGAGGCCCTGCGCGCCGACGACCGTGTCTTCCTCATGGGCGAGGACGTGGGCCGCTACGGCGGATGCTTCGGCGTGAGCCTCGGACTGCTGGAGGAATTCGGACCGGAACGGATCCGCGACACCCCGTTGTCGGAGTCCGCGTTCGTGGGCGCGGGCATCGGCGCGGCCCTGGCGGGGATGCGGCCGATCGTCGAGATCATGACCGTCAACTTCAGCCTGCTCGCCCTCGACCAGATCCTCAACAACGCTGCCACCCTGCTGCACATGTCGGGCGGCCAGCTGCCCGTACCACTGGTGATCCGCATGACCACGGGCGCGGGACGGCAGCTCGCCGCACAGCACTCGCACAGCCTGGAAGGCTGGTACGCGCACATCCCCGGCATCCGCGTCCTCGCACCGGCCACCATCGAGGACGCCCGCCACATGCTCGCCCCGGCACTGGCCGACCCCGACCCCGTGCTGATCTTCGAACACGGAAGCCTCTACAACGCCGCGGGCGAACTCGCCCCGTCCGCCGCCCCGGTGGACCTGGGCCATGCCGTGATCCGAAAGCCGGGCACCGACATCTCCCTGATCACCTACGGCGGCTCGCTGCCCAAAGCTCTCGCCGCAGCCGACGAACTGGCCGCCGAGGGCATCAGCGCCGAGGTGATCGACCTGCGTACACTCCGTCCCCTCGACGACGCGACCATCGCCGCCTCCGTCGCTCGTACGCACCGAGTCGTGATCGTGGACGAGGCTTGGCGCACCGGCAGCCTGGCCGCCGAGATCTCCGCCCGCATCGCCGAGCAGTCGTTCTACGAACTGGATGCCCCGGTGGAGCGGGTGTGCAGCGCGGAGGTTCCCATCCCGTACGCCCGGCGACTCGAGGAGGCCGCCCTCCCTCAGACCGCCGACATCGTCGCGGCGGCACACCGGGCGGTGGACTGACCATGGCCGAATTCACCATGCCGTCCCTCGGCGCCGATATGGACGAGGGCACGCTCCAGGAATGGCTGGTTCAGCCGGGTGACCAGGTCCGCAAGGGGGATCCTGTCGCGGTCGTCGAGACCGCCAAGTCCACCATCGAGGTGGAGTGCTTCGAGACCGGGACCATGGGGAAGCTGCTCGTCGAGCCGGGCACGACGGTGCCGGTCGGCATGGCGCTCGCGCTGATCGAGCCGACCGCGGAAGGCCCCAGGAGACGCGAGAAGCCCCGAAAGCCCGAGAAGCCCGATCAGGCGGAGAGGAAGCGACCGGTCCGGTCGGCGCCGAGGCGCACAACGCCCCCCGCTCGGACCGAACCCGCCCGGGTTCCCCTACCGTCCGCCGCCGACGAGCGCGGGCACACCGTAGCGGGCCCCTTGACCCGGCACCTCGCCGAGAGCAGTGGCATCAACCTGGAAGAAGTCCGCGGATCAGGCCCAGGGGGACGCGTCACCCGAACCGACGTCGAGCAAGCAGCCGCAGCCGCCGAGGCCGGCACTTCACCGCCGCGCCTGCGGACCACCCCGCTCGCCCGAAAGCTCGCCGCCGAACTGAACGTCGACCTCGCAACGGTGACCGGGACCGGCAAGGACGCCACCATCCGCTCCGTCGACGTGCGCAAGGCGGCCCCCGGCCCGGCAACCTCAGCCCCACACCCACACCGTGTCGCCGCCCCGGAGGGCTCTTACGAGGACCGGGCAGCCACGATGCGCCAGGCGATCGCCGGTCTGATGGCCCGCGCCAATCGAGAGATCCCGCACTACTATCTCTCCACAACCATCGACTTGGCAGTGGCCATGGGCTGGCTGCATGAGTACAACCGCCGCAGCCCGGTCACCGAGCGGCTGATTCCTGCTGCCCTGCTGCTCAAGGCCGCAGCCCTCGCGGCCCGGGAAGTCCCCGAGCTCAACGGCTTCTGGGCCGACGACCACTTCACAGCACGCGACGACGTACACCTCGGCGTAGCGGTAGCCCTCCGCGGGGGCGGGCTCATAGCCCCGGCCCTGCACGACGCCGACACCCTCGAACTCCCGCAGTTGATGACCGCCTTGAAGGACCTGGTCGCCCGCACCCGAACGGGTCGGCTCCGCAGCTCCGAAGTGTCCGACGCCACGATCACCGTCACCAATCTCGGCGATCAAGGAGTGGAAACCGTCTTCGGCGTCATCTACCCACCCCAAGTAGCCCTGGTCGGCTTCGGTCGGGTCGTCGACCGGCCTTCCGCCGTCGACGGTCTGCTGGGCGTGCGGCCCGTGGTCACGGCCACCCTGTCGGCAGACCACCGGGCAACCGACGGCGCTATCGGAGCCCGCTACCTGACAGCGGTAGACAGACACTTGCAGAACCCGGAGCAGCTATGAACCGCACCGAAGCACTGGGCATCGTCAAGGAGTCGATAGCGAGCGTCATTCCCGACGCCGACTTCACCACCCTGGGGCCCGACGACAAGTTCCGCGAAGCCCTCGAAATGGACTCGCTGGACTTCCTGAGCTTCGTCGAGACCCTCAGCGAGCGGACCGGTGTCCGCATTGACGACGAGGACACTCCGCGACTCACCACGCTTGCCGACAGTGCCGACTTCCTCGTCGACCGTACAGAGTGAGGAGACCACGATGACTGAGAACGTCGCCCCGGACGAGCATGAAAGGCTGCGCATCCTGGAGTCCCAGGTGCAGGTCCTGGCCCAGGCCATCAGAGCACTGACCGAAGGCCTGGAGGAAATCCCCTCAGAGGACACCGAGATGGAGAAGCAGGCAGCCCGCGGCGCGCGACTTGCGCACGAAATCCTGCTCTCCCAAGGACTCTAAGGAGCCGGCCGATGAGGTCTGGGAGCAGTGAGCTCTCCGGCGGTGTCCGTTTCGGCAAGGACGCCTTTGGGACGGGTGGCCCGTGAGATGGCCGAGTAAGGGGTCGGCTCCCGGTGGCCTGGAGCGTCCTTGAGGAACCACCCGGGCCGACCACTCGCGACACGCCCTCGCAACGGGACCTGAACCCCGCTCGCGAACTCCACTTCCGCCGCCAGTGTTCCGTGGCCCCGGGGGACTACGTAGCGGCACCGGGATTCTCGAAAGTGAGGCGAAGGAGGCGGGGCGCAAGTCGTCATCGGGTCGGGCAGGGCGCAGAAGTCGGCCCACGCTCGCCGTACGGGTCGCCGGCTGAGGCACCGCGTCGCGCGGGTTTCAGCAGTGCGACTCGCCCTCTTCCCGCATGCGGGCGGCCCACCGCCGCCGGACGGTGTCCTCGTGCTCGCTCTGCTCCAAGGTGAGGTCCGCGCGAGCGAGGGCCTCCTGCAGGCGCGGGATCCAGTGGCGCTGCAGCGCCCGGACCCGCTGGCGGGTGCTGAGCATCTCCGCGCCGACGATCCTGGCGGCGGCCCGGTTGCAGGCGCAGTCGGCGGCCGCCGTCACCGCCCGCCGGTAGGCGGCTTCGGCGTTGATCAGGGCCGTGTTGCCCGGTACGACAGCGGTCGGCGGGCGAGCCGGGATCGCGCAGGAGACCTGCGACGGGTGCAGCGCCCCCATCGACGTGGTCCAGCTGACGGTGACATCCGCCGGAGCGAGACCGGCAGCCGCCGTATCCAGGGCGTGCTCCCCGCTCAGGACGAGCCCGCGCAACAGCCAGGTCTCGGCCTCCCTCAACAGCTCGCGCCAGGCGGCGGCAGCGTCCTGCTCGGCCTGTACGAGGCGCTGGTGCTCTGCACGGAGGATGCTCAGCTTCCTCTCGAGAAGGTCGGCGCCCCGCACGGCGACCGCCAGACTGCGCCGCAGACGCAGTCGCCCGGCACGCCCGGGTGGAATCCGGAGGGTGGCCACTGCCTTCACCCCCGCTCCGCACCGCGGGCGTCCAGCAAATGGGCCGGGAGCATGGCGAGCTGACTACGAGGCAGGTCGAGCAGGACCTGCCAGGCGTTCTCCAACGTCTCATCGAGAGTGCGCAGTTCGTCACGGCGCTGGTGCACAAAACGTCGTAGGAACGCCTCGTCGAAGTTCAGGTACCGGTGGTCGGTCGGGCTGAGCGCCGCCTGCCCGACCAGGTCGGCGAGTTCGCGGACCTGCCGGGCCCGGGCAAGGGCAGCAAGCATCTGGGCGGCGACGTCGAGATGGTCGGGCCGGGTACGACCGGGACCGGCCCCCTTGCGCATCAGCCGGGAGAGCGACGACAGGGCGTCCACCGGCGGGTACACCCCGAGCGCGTGCGTCTCACGGGACAGCACGATCTGCCCCTCCGTGATGTACCCGGTCAGGTCCGGCACCGGATGCGTGATGTCACCGGCGGGCATGGTGAGCACCGGGAGCACGGTGACGGAGCCGGGCCGGCCCCGGATGCGCCCGCAACGCTCGTAGAGAGAGGCCAGGTCGCTGTAGAGATAGCCGGGGTAAGCGCGACGGGCCGGGACCTCGCCACGTGCCGCGGAGACCTCCCGCAGCGCCTCGGCATAGCTGGTCATGTCGGTCATGACCACGAGCACATGCTTGCCTCCCTCAAAGGCGAGGTACTCCGCAACGGTGAGCGCGATCCGCGGGGTCAGGATGCGTTCGATCACCGGATCGTCCGCGGTGTTGAGCAGCAGCACCAGCTCTCCCGCGGCGGACCGCTCCTCCAAGGCGTCGCGGACGAGGGAGGCGTCGGCGTGGGTGAGGCCCATACCGGCGAAGACGACGCTGAACGCCTCTCCGGCCGCCGTGGACTGGGCGGCGATCTGGACGGCGAGTTCCAGGTGCGGCAGCCCTGCGATGGAGAACACCGGCAGCTTCTGGCCCCGTACGAGCGTGGTGAGCGCGTCCATGACGCCGATACCTGTGAGCACCGGCTCCCCGGGCGGTTCCCTGCGCACCGGGTTGATCGGGTTCCCGGCGACGGCCGCGGTGTCGGATCCGAAGATCGGCGGCCCGTCGTCGATCGGATCGCCGCGGCCGTTGCAGACCCGGCCCAGCCACCCCGAACCGACCGGGATGCGCAGCGGCTGCCCGGCGAAGGCCATCCGGACCCGTGCCGGATCCATGCCGGCGGTGTCCTCCAGGACCTGTACGACGGCGAGTCCGCGATCCACCTCCAGCACGAGTCCATGCCGCTCCTCGCCGGAGTCGAGCGTGATCCGGACGAATTCGTCCCAGCCGACGCCTGCCACCCCCTTCACGACGGCGAGCGGGCCGCGCAGTTCGCGGATCGCTGTGTACTCGACCTCGCCCCAGCCGGTCACGTCGCCTCCCGCAGCCCGGCGAGCACAGCGAGCATGGCGTCCCGCCGGGTCGCGACGCCCGCGGCATCGTCCGGGCCGACGTCCTCACGAGCGCGCAGCAGCGGTCCGAAGTCCACCTCCTCGATCGCCGAGGCGGGCACCTCGGCCTCGACGAGCTCTCGGCATCGGTCGACGACCGCATGGACGGCGTCGACCAGGGCCGCGGCCTTGTGCGCACCGCAGTAGGCGTCCTGGGCCGACAGCGCGCTCTGCTGAAGGACCCCCTCGCGGATCAGTCGGCCGCCGAGCACGCTGATCCGCTCCGGGGCGGGGAGGGCGGTGATGCCGATCAGGTCGACGAGGTCGGCCAGCCGGTCCGCCTCGGCCAGCAGTCCGGCCGTCCGGGCGCGCCGGGCGGCCCAGTCGGGGTCGCCGGCCTCCGCGTGGGCGGAGGCGAGGGTATCCGCGTCGCGGGAGAAGGAGCCCGCCCAGGAGACGGCCGGGTAGTGCCGGGCGTAGGCGAGGTCGCGGTCCAGGGTCCACAGGCAGCGCACGAACCGTTCGGTGTGGGCGGTGACCGGCTCCGTCATGTCGCCGCCGGGCGGCGAGACCGCGCCGACGACGGTGACCGAGCCCTGGTCACCGCCGAGCGTGGTCACCGCGCCGGCCCGTTCGTAGAAGGCGGCGATCGCCGAGGCCAGTCCCGCCGGATAGCCCTCTTCCGCCGGCAGAGCACCGGTACGGGAGGCGAATTCGCGAAGTGCCTCGGCCCACCGGGAGGTCGAGTCGGCGATGACCACGACGTCGAGCCCCATGTCGCGGAAGTACTCGGCGACCGTGGTTCCGGTGTAGATGCTCGCCTCGCGGGCCATCATCGGCATGTTGGAGGTGTTGGCGATCGTCACCGTGCGCTCGGCGAGCCGGCCTCCGGTTCGGGGATCTTCGAGCGCGGCCAGTTCGGTGATGACGTCGGCCATCTCGTTGCCGCGCTCTCCGCAGCCGATGTAGACGATCACGTCGGCGTCGCACCACTTGGCGATCTGCTGCAGCAGCATCGTCTTGCCCGTGCCGAAGCCGCCGGGTACGGCGACCGTGCTGCCCCTTGCAACGGGGAAGAGCAGGTCGATTGCGCGCTGCCCGGTGTTCAGCGGCTGCCCGGCGGTGAGGCGCTCGCGGACCGGGCGCGGGCGGCGGATGGGCCAGTCGCCGGTCATCCGGACCGCGGTGCCGCCGACGACGGCCAGCACCGCGTTCTCGGGGTGCTCCGTCTCGGGGACGATCCGCTCCACGGTCCCTGCGGCGCCGGGCGGTACGAGGATCCGCACGGGCACCGGTCCGGTTCCCCGGACCTCGCCGAGGGCCTGCCCTTCGGACACCCGCTCCCCAGCCGTCACCCCAGGTGTGAACCGCCACGAGCGGTTGCCGTCCCCGGTCGTGCTCGCGCCGGGAAGGAGCCATTCGCCGCTGCCCGACAGCGGGCGCAGCAAGCCGTCGAAGATCCCGCCGAGCAGGCCCGGACCCAGCCGGGCGGACAGCGGTGTGCCCAGGGGCCGGGCGCCGTGCCCAGGAGCGAGACCGCCGGTGTACTCGTAGGCCTGGACCGTGACGACGCCCTCTTTGATCGCCACCACCTCGCCGGGCAGGCCCGCATCGCCCAGGGAGACCAGGTCGTACATGGCCGTGCCGTCTGCGTACTCCATTTCGACCAGGGGGCCGGCGATCCGCAGGATGCGGCAGGGCTGTTCCCGTCGGCCTGCCAGGGCGGCTGCCTCGGGCGCGCTCCTCATGGTGTCCACAACGACTCCGCCTCCGCACCGAGCCGGTCCAGCGCACGGGCGGCGAGGGCGTCCAGGGTGCAGTCGCCCCGGCGGCCCGGCGCCTGGGCCACGATTCCTCCACCGGGGTGCTCGGCGACCTCGGCCTCCGGGCCGAGGAGCCGGCGGGCCCGTCGGCGAAGTCGGTCGCGGATCGCCGGGTAGTCCGCGGTGTGCCGCAGGCCGCGGATGCGTTCGGTGGCACGGCTGCACAGCTCCTCGTACGCCTGCCTGCGCACGCCGAGTTCGCGGGCGCGGATGGTCCTGCGGACCCGGGTCAGTTCCGCGGTGCTTCCCCGGGCCGCGTCGGTCTCGCCCTGGCGGCGGGCGTCGTCGAGGATCGCCGCTGCCTGGGCCCTGGCCTCCTCGAGCAGCGCCTCGGCTTCACGGTCCGCACGGGCCAGCAGCTCCACGGCGTCGGCCCGGGCCGCGCGCAGCAGCCGCTCCCGCACCGGTTCGAGGGCGGCGGGCTGGTGGTCCGGGGCCGGGGACCTCATGCCGGCATCACCGCCGTCAGCGGCCGGGCGCTCTCCAGCAGCGCCGGGCCCAAGGTGTCGGCGGCGGCCGGGGTGACGATCACCAGGGCGACGTCCTGCGGCAGGCCCTGCCATGCCCGGCGTACGGCCTCCGGCTCCTCGGCGACCAGGACGGTCACACCAGCCAAGGCCAGGCCCGCCACCCGGGTCTGCTCTCCGATGGCTGCGATGCGACCCATCGTCAGGCCTTCCCGATGAGGATGATCGCGACGACGAGGCCGTAGATGGCGATCCCCTCGGCGAGTCCCACGATGACCATCGCCCGCCCGAACAGCTCGGGCCGTTCGCTCAGCGCCGCCAGCGCGGCGGCTCCGGTGTAGGCGACGGCGATCGCCGCGCCGATCGACGCCCCGGCGACCGCGATCGCGGCCCCGATCAAAGCCGCCGAGCCGGAACCGGTTGCCTGGGCAGCGGCCTGGGTAGCGGATGCCTGGGCGGGCGCCCCGCTCAGGGCCACGGTCAGCAGGGCCAGCGCGCCCACGAGCAGAGCCGCGTCGGCGGCGACGATCAGCCGCACGGCTGCACGGCCGCGCCGCCGCAGCAACAGCCGCGTGCCACAGAAGGCCGCCGCGACGACGGGCAGGGCGATGAGCCAGGCGATCACGACGCCACCTCCATGTGCTGTACCGGAACGTGCCACGGGCGGAATGGACGGCCCTGGGTCTCGAAGACCCGGGAGAACAGTTCGTAGAACTCAAGCCGCAGCGCCTGCACCCCGGCCACCAGCGCCTCCAGCGCGAAGGCGAGAGCATTGCCGACGGTGAAGAGAACCACGGCCCCCAGCAGCGCCACGGATCCCTTGACTGCCAGCCCTGTCGTGCCGCGCCAGACGATCTCGCCCAGCGCGGCGTGGGTGAGCCCGAAGGCCGCCAGCCGCGCGAAGGAGACGACGTTCGAGCCGATGCGCATCACGACGTCGAAGAGCTGCACCCCCGTCTGCACGGCACCGCCGACCCCGCCCGCCGAGGCCGTGAACAGCCCCGAGCCCGCCAGCGCCAGACCGGTGAACGCCAGCACGGCACCGCCGAGCACGAGACTGGTGCGCCCCGCGAGCACACCACCGGCGAGCACGGCGAAGCCAAGGAAGAGCATGGCGCCGGCGACGCCCGACGCCGCGTACAGCGCGTTGGCCGGACCGCCCTCCCGCCAGCGGTTCACGATGCCCGCCCCGTACGCAAGAGCCAGGAGCGCGGCGCCGAGCCCCACCGCGGCGGCGAGCAGGAGCATCGGCTGCTGCAGCGGGTCCAGCCACAGCACCGGCAGCACACCGGTCGGGCCGAAGAACTCGCCGTAAGCAACGCCCGCCGCGGTGCTGGTCAGCCCGGCTCCGGCCACAAACGGCCACAGGCGCCGCAGCGGCGCAAGGCGGGCGGGCCGGCCCAGATACAGCAGCAGGGCGGCCAGGAGCAGCAGTGCCCCGTGGCCGGCGTCGCCGAACATCAGGCCGAACATGACCACGAAGACCATGCCGGCGGGCATGGTGGGGTCGATGTCCGCGTACGGCACCGTGCCGTACGTCCGTACCAGCGGGGAGAAGGAGCCGCGCACCGCGCCGGTGTCGCGCAGCAGAGTCGGCGGATCGGTGCCGCCGTGAGTCCGTATCGGCACCATGACGCCACCTACGTCAGCGAGCCGCGCGGCCGTCGCGCGTACTTCGGCGGCGGGGCACCATCCGGCGAGCGCCGCCACCGTCCCGCGCCGGACGGCACTGCCGATCCGCTCCTCGATTTGTGCCTCGCCCGCCAGGAGATCGGTCCGACCCGCCCGTTCGAGGACGTCGAGATCCGGCGGGGCCACGCACAGGAGGGCGTCCGGGGGCTCGGTACGCAGCCGCTGCAGTCGGCGTGCCGCAGGCCCTGGGGTCGCGTGCGCGGGGTCCTCGATCCGGTCGATCTCGACATTGCCCGCCTCGGCGATGCGGATCAGTGTCTCGCGCAGGGTCTCGTACGGCGCCATGATCGCCACCCGCTGCATGCGGACCGGGCGCATGGCCTCAGACCAGGACATCGAGGGCCTCCAGCGAGCCGCCACCGCGCGCGGCCAGTTCGAGGGCACCCCGAACCCGCCACGCGTCGGCCGAGAGCAGGGCGACGGCGCCGACGACGGGCGAGGAGCCGAGGCCGGAGCCGCGCATCAGGTCACGTCCGTCCCGCTGCAGCCGGATCCACCACCTCGTCTCCGCGCGCCACAGGTCCGCCGGCGTCTCGATGCCGTCCATCACCCAGCGCGCCGTGGCCGGCAGACGCCGCGCGAAGTCGGGGAACGACGCCGCGCCCACGGCATCGGAGCCGAGCACCCGGGCGGCCCGGCGCGCGGACGGCGGAGTCAGGGCCCGGTCGGCGAGAAACACCTCGCGGCCCACCAGCAGCGCGAGTCGCCCCGCCGCCCAATGCACCGCCTGCGGTACGGCCGCCGCGGTCCGCTGGGCGGCAGCGATCCGTATACCGACCGCCACCGCCGCCGCGGAGTCGGCTCCCGGATCGCCCCACACGGAACCGGCCAACGCGGCCCGCAGCTCGGCCGGCGAGCCGGCCTCGGACAACCTCGGCCATGCGGTGGCCAGCGCCCCCAGCCGGTACGGCCGGACAGCCGGAAGCTGCTCCGCGCCCGACAGCACACGGGCGTGATCGTCGACGTTGGCCGTCTCGAACCCGGAGGCGAGCAACCGAAGCATGGCCGTTCCCGCGCGTGGCTGCCAGCCGGCGAGTACCCGCAGATGCCACAGCAGGGTCGCCGAGACGGCCCGCTGGGCGCCGGCCAGCCCGGCTTCCATATCGAGATCGCGGCGATACGGCGTGGCCGCCAGATACCCGAGAGAGTCGGCGAGCGTCGCGGCGCCGGCCACATCCCGGGCACCGGCGACGCCCAGGCACCTGGACACCATGGCCCTGGCCCGCGTCACACCTGCTACCCACCCGGCGCCCACCGCGGTGATCCCCCTTCCTGCCGCTCGTCGTCCGGGGCGGACAGCTCTTCGATCACCCCGGCCACCACGCGGTCCACGAGCGAGGGCAGGCGATGCTCGACCCGGTCCCGCAGGGCGGCGACATCGCGTTCGGCAGCCGCCAGCAGGGCCGCGGTCTCGGCTGCCGTGGCGTCATGAATCCGGGCGGCACTCTGTTCCCGTACGCGTGGGGCGGCGGCGCGGGCCCGGTCGACGATTTCCGCGGCCATCCGTTCGGCTGCCTCGCGACGCCGTACCGCCTCCGCGGACGCTTGCTCCCGCACCCTCCGCGCCTCAGCCTCCGCGCCTTGGAGAAGGGCGAGCTGTGGCTCCAGTTCGGCTGCAAGCTCGGCCGACCGGTCTGCGGGCACGCCTCCTGCGGCGGCAGGGCCGGGCAGCCCGACCGGCCGGAACCGCATCAGGAAATCCCGGAATCCCGCCATCACGCCGCTCCTGCGAGTCGATCTGCCGATCCGAGTCCAGTGTCCACGCCAGAAAAGTCCACGTCTCGTTGAGTTGGGCCGCGCGTCCCCGATCAGGGTCGGCTGCAAGTGATCACGAGTACGCCCGCAGCCCGCCGCGGTGTCCACGGGAACCCCATGGCCCTGCGCGACGTCGGCCCGGGTCGCCCCTGGCCGGCGTCGACCTCACGGCCTCGGCACGCCGCGGAGGTCTCCGCGAGGCCAGCGTGGCATCGGTGCGGTCGGCGAGCAGTACCCCCAGGCCCGGCGGCGGACCGGGGCGATCAGCGGGGTGCGGGTGCGAGAGCTCGGGCCAGGCCGGTCCGGCCGGGATCTGCCAAATCTTCCGGATTCCCAGCTCCAGGCCGCACACTGCGACAGTCGCCGTGGCCGGTAGCACGACCAGCAGTAGTCCGGGCACCGTGGAAAGAGGTCGCCCACTGCCGGAAAGAGGAGGCACTCCGCCATGGCACGTCATGTGTACGACTCCACCGAGGGCGGCCGGGAGATGGCCGGCCGGCTTGGAGGCAAGGGTGCCAACCTCGCCGAGATGACCCGAATGGGCCTGCCCGTGCCGCCGGGCTTCACCACCACCACTGGAACCGGGCCCGCGCCCTGTGCACGGCGGCTGCCCCCGGCTGGCCGCCGTCTCCTCGACCTGCCTGCATGCCCTTACGTTGCGATGGCGATGGACTACCGGGGCTGGATGCCGGATCGTTCGGCCGTACGGCCCGGGTGAACAGGCCGCGGACGGCGTACTGCCCCGTCTAGCGGGTAACGGAACGTTCAACCACCCTGAGGGGGCTTGAAATGGCTCGGACAGTCCTGCGCCGCAAGACCAGTGAGGAATCAGGAGAGCGGAGCGTTTCCCCCACGCCCCCGCGTTCCAGGGGGATTCGCGTGGTGGCCATGCTGCTGGCTTTCGCCGGGACTGTGGCCTTCGCGGTGGTGCTGGCCAGGCTGACGCTGGAGCCCTCGGCTGCCTCCGAGCCGTTGACGCACACCAACCTCCGTCCCGGTGACTCCATCCGTGACTACCTCGCGCAGCCCGCATTCCGGGACACTGTCAAACAGCTCGGCGGCAATGTCGTTCTCGGCATGCCGTTCGGCATGCTGCTTCCGGTGCTCGTACCCCGCGCACGGGGACTCGTTCGTGTCGTAGCGGTCACGGCGTTGGCGATGGTGCTGGTCGAGCTGGTGCAGGGCGCCCTTGTCACCGGCCGTGCCTTCGACATCGACGATGTCGTGCTCAACACGACGGGTGCCCTCCTGGGATACCTGCTCATCGGTCGTCGGCTGGGACGTGCGGTGCACCCACGGCGCCAGCACTGGTGGCACCGTTTCACCAAGCGACCGACTGCCGTCGGCTAGCTTGATCTTCAACCTGTGCGGCGGGGACGCTCCCCCGGGCGCGGCACGCTGAGCGCTCTCGAGCGCCCGGGGCGCAACAGCGGTGGTTGGTGTGGTGATCTTCGACTCCACCGAGACGGCCGGGCCGCAGCCTGGCCGGATCTCAGGTGGCCGACAGCCGCATGGCGTAGGTGACGTCGGTGCCGACGGAGCTTTTGACGATTGTCATGTGGTCGGTGAACTGGCGGACGAGCCAGAGTCCACGCCCGCTCTCGGAGGCTTCCAGGGCAGGTGGCACACAGGGGATGACGTCTTCGTCGAATCCGGGGCCTTCGTCGGTGACCTGGCAGCGCAGGGCGTCCGGGGTGAGGTAGAGCCTGAGGGTGCCCGATCCTCCGCCGTGCCGCACGGCGTTGCAGGCCACCTCGTGCATGGCCAGGACGAACTCCGCGCGCCGGGGCTCGATGAACCCCGCGATCGCAGCGAGTTCGTCGACCCGGAGGCGTAGCTTCGCCAGGTCCCCGGCACTGAAGTGCGTGTCCAGCAGGAGCTCTTCTCCTGCGTGAGCCGGGTTGAGCTGCAGGGTCATTGGCTGCCCCCTTCGGCTTTGACCAGGACCAGGATGTCCGCCGACGGCACTCCGATGTGGCGGAGCAGGGCCGCGTTGAAGGGGGAGCAACGAATCTCCACCCGCTCATGCGAACAGTCCTGCTTGATGCGGCGAAGCATGTCCGCCGCGCAGGTCACCGAGAGGAACGACAGCGGACTGAGGTCAAGGATCAGTGACTGATTGCCGGGGAGTCGGGCGAGCGCGGCCCGCAGGGCGGCGTTCCACTGCTCGCGGGTGGACCAGTCCGCTTCCCCCACCAGTCGCAGCCCGTGGTCGGACTGAAAGGCTCCCAGGTCTCCGGGGTGCTCCAGCAGTGTTACCGGGTGCCCGACGCGCATGGCTTCCAGCGTTTCCGGAGCGAAGTGGCGCCGGTCGTAGGTGCAGATCTCCGCGTACAGACGGTCGGCGAACAGTGCCTCCGCGTGTGTTTCGCGGTGCATGACACCCTCGACGTCCATGCCGAGGTCGGCCACCCACGCCATGTCGATGATGGACCGCAGCCCCGTGTACCCGTCGGCTCGGGCCTGTTCGGTCTCCTCCCGCAATCGCCCCATCTGCCGCTCGGCAGTGAACCTGCGGTGTGGATGGATCAGCTCACGCATGCTGGAGAACCGCAGTTGACCGCTGCCCAAAGCCGCCTCGGGCACACCGTGCGGAAACAGCCGCCGGGACGCCTCGTCGTGCGGGACCTCCGGATCGGCCATGACGATGACCTTCTCGTTGCGGGACAGTCCGAGCTGCGCGAAAACCCCCAGCACGCCCCATCGCATGTCGTCATCCGCGTAGTGCGCAAAGGCGTGATCTCCGAGACGCATCTGCTCCACCGCCAGGGTGTGAGCATCCACGGGAACGGCCATGGCCCCCCTTCCTACATTCGAACGGCCGCACTGGCTCAAGCACAGCACCTGCGGCTGTGGTGAAGAATGCGACGGTACAGTTCGGCGTTCCATCAGGAGTCGCCATCACGGCTTTCGACAACATCTGTTCTGATGACGTCACTTCCTGCTCGCGCGGGCATGCCGAGTGCGGTGTGCGCCGGAGCGCACGCACAGAGAGTGCGGCCGAGTACCGAAGCCGGCGGCCGGGCCGCGACTGAGTCCGAGCCGTAGCGTCGGGGGCAGTGCGATCACCCAGGACCGGCCGTTCTTCGGTCGGGCGCGCCAGGGTCCGCTGACAAAGGACGGGTTCAAGCCACCCATCTACGGCAAGGAGGGCGTCAGGCGGAGCGCCGCGGTCGGCGCGGGTCGGACCGGGCGCAGCGTACACAGGTGGTCGCCGCCGGCCGGACCTCCAGGCGCTCGGGCGGGATCCTTCTGCCGCAGCTTTCGCACTGCCCGTACTCACCCCGTTCGAGGCGTGCCAGCGCCTGATCCAGTTCTTCCAGGTGCTCACGCGCCAGCGCCATCAGAGCGGCCACGTGGGCCCGCTCGAAGGCCGTACTGCCCCCGTCGGGGTCGTGCTCGTCATCGACCGCGACCAGGGCGTTCGCCGCAACGATCGCATCGAAGTCGCGGGCCAGCGCGGCCGTCCGTTCGACGGTGTCGGCGCGGTCGGCCGCGAGACGCGCGCGGGCGGAAGCCGAGGTGGACGAACTGCGCTCGCCGTGGTCGCATCGGGATGGATCTCCCATGCTTGCGACAACGCCCGGCTGCAGCCCCTGATTCCCACGTCGTGTTCTCCACCCCTGAAACAGGGCCGCTGGCTTCCGGGCCCGGCACGACCGTTCTTCCTTGAGCAAGCTGAAGAGTCCGAGAGGGGATGGCAAGCGCCTGTGGTCGAGAGAGCACAACGGTTTGCGGGCCGACGCGCGGCGAAACCGCGAGAAGATCCCCCGACCCCGTCGACGCCTCGATCGCGGTGTCACAGGTGCGGAGACGGGCGACGGCGGTGGAGTACCGCCAGGGCTGCGGAGCCCATCAGGGCCGGCACGGCCGCGCAGCGCAGCACGGCCCCGATCGCAGGTGCGTCGGATGCCGCCTGGGCCGTGGAACCACTGATGGCCTCCGGAACCGTCGCGGCCACCGCCACGGCCACCGCACCGAGCAGCACGAGGGAGGTGAGGACCAGCCCGCAGCGTCCGGGTCTGCATGCGAGGGCCACAGGGACGGTACAGGCCGCTTTGAACGCCCGCGGTGCTTCCTGCGTTTCATAGGTAACTGCATTTCAGTTGGGGCGAGGAGGGGGCAGCCCATGCCTGGCGTTGCCACGGTTGTCGCCGACGCCCGCGTGTCCGTAGGTCGCCGGCGCGTGGTCTCCGCCGCAGGCGCCGGTGAACGTCCTCCTACCGCACGACTGCTGTGCAGGCATGCGTGGAGCTGATGCTCGAGCAAACGGCCAGCGGGCTGCTCGGGTGTCGCCAGAAGTCCGTACGACATGCGGCTTCCCTCTCCAGGGGCTGCGGAATGGAACGAACGTGATGTCCAAGCGAACCGGCCGTCTTGCGGTACTCGCCGCTCTCCCCGCTGCCTTGCTGACCACGATCGTGGCTTCTCCAGCGGCGCTGGCCGCGGACAGCCCTGCGTTCCAGATCGACCTGGAGCAGCTGAACGAGTCGGGTTCCCGCGGGACGGCCATGCTGAGCCTTCGCGGCAAGGAACTGACGGTGTGGATCAAGTCGGAGGGCATGGTGCCCGGACAGCCCTCGGCGCAGCACCTGCACGGATCGACCGAGGGGCACGACTTCCACTGCCCGGACGCCAGCGACGACACCAACGGCGACGGGATCCTCAACAACACCGAGGCCACGCACGACTACGGCGACATCAACATCTCGCTCACCACATCGGGAGACACGGACGCGGGCAGCGGTCTGGCGGTGGATCGGATGCCGGTGGCCGACAAGGAGGGAAAGATCTCCTACAAGCGGACCATCCCGGTCTCCCAGGACGTGGTCGAGCACATCAAGGACCTGCACATCGTGCAGCACGGCATCGACCGCAATGACAACGACAAGTACGACGAAGAGGGCGCCGGCAAGAGCGAGCTCGACCCGAAGCTCCCCCAGGAAGCCACCGCTCCCACCAACTGCGGCGAGGTCAAGGGCGCGGCGGTCGGCTCCATCCCGGTCGGTGGGATCGAGACCGGCAGCGGTCCCGGCGCAGCCGGCGTCTCTCCGAATCTGGTGACCGGTGCCGCCATCGCGGCGACGGTGACGGCGGCAGGCGCACTGGTCCTCGCCCGCCGACGCAAGACGTCCCGTGTCGTCGCGCCGGAGGGTGCCGCGTGAACCGCGTGTTCGGCAGCAGTGCGGCAGTCGGTACCGGGCGCGCCGTATCCGTGATCGCTGTGGCAGCGACCCTCCTGCTCACTGCCTGCGGCGCCCAGGAGACGGCGACGCCACCGGCGAACCAGGGCCAGAACACCGCTCAGGGTCCTGCGAGCAGCCAGGCACCGGCAGAGGGATCGAACAACGGCCAGGCCGTCGCGGCCCTGGCACGGTCGGCGCCGCGGGTGGTCTCCATCCCGTCGCTCGCGCTGTCGAGTGAGCTCGAAACCCTCGGGCAGAACAAGGACGGGGCGATGACGACCCCTAAGAACCCCGATCTGGCGGGCTGGTACGAACCGGGCCCCACCCCAGGTTCCCAGGGGCCCGCGGTGATCGCCGGACATGTGACCTGGAACGGCAAGGCCGCGGTCTTCGAGAAACTCAAGACGATGAAGGCCGGCGACGCGATCAAGGTGACGCGCGAGGACGGGAAGACGGCCGAGTTCAGGGTGGACCGTGTCGCCGAGTACCCGAAGAAGGAATTCCCCACCCTGGAGGTGTACAAGAACGTCGACCACGCGGGGCTGCGACTGGTCACCTGCGGCGGTGACTTCGACGCGAAACGCCACTACTACCCGAACAACGTGGTGGTGTTCGCCAGCATGGTGGCTGTCGCGTAGAGCGCCGGCCGCGATCGTTCTGGGCCGGGTGCGCGGTGACGACCGGGCGGGTACGGGCGCCGGTGCGCCGACGAGGGGTGGTGGGTTCCTCGTCGGCGCAACGGCGCCCCCGGTGCGTTGGTCACCCGGGTTGCGGCCGCACAGGGTTCAGCAGGGACCGATCCGGGCCGCCGCCCAGGGGATGCTGCGGCCGGGTGACCGTGTCGGTGGGCTCGTCCCGGACAGGCGGCCGAAGTCAGGGTGCCGGGCTCGTCGGGTGAGCCCTGCCCCCTGCCGCTGTGGGAGCTTCGTGCGAGTGTCCCGTCGTCTGCCGAGGCTCCCGGCGGAAGACGACGTATGACGGATGACATGTCGTCGGGCACGGTTCGGTACAGGCCTCCGGGCAGTGTCACTTGGAGTGTGTCGACTCGACCCGGTAGAGCCGTGGTTGTACATCCGTGGCGATCGTCGCGGCCTTGTCCATGTGGACGCGGGCCTCGGGGTTGGTGAGCATCTCGCGATAGTGGTCCTCGGTTTCCCACTGGGCGTAGTTGATGACGCACTCACCGTCCTGGGAGGCGTGGAAGTTGGCGCAGATGAATCCGGGCTGCCGTTTCATCGTTTCTTCGGTGGCTTGGGCGAGCAGGGCGATGAGCTCGGCCTGGCGGTCGGGGGCGACCGTGAAAACGTTGATGAGGGTCGCGACGGGGCGGATGGTGTCGATCTTCGCGGTAACGGTCATGTCGTGATCGCTCCCCTTACGGAAGTCGCCATGGGCAGGTACGGGCGCGCATTCCCCCGATCGGGTGCGGGCCTGTCGGCCGTCCAGGGCTGGTGCCTCAGCACCAGCCTGCACACCCTCGCACTTTGGTGCCGCCGGGCCGGCCGACGGGTGAAATGAACGGGCATCAAGAGCTGGCCCCGGGCCTGCCCCAACGGCCGGACACCGTCCACGGATGACACGCGCGGGGCCTGCGTGCCGCTGGGCACAGGCGGAATGCCATGCACGGTGGCGACAGCAGCCTTAGCGCGGCAGCCATGGCGCGGACCGGTCCGCGCGGTGCGGCGGGGCTCAGTCCCTGCCGGTCTTGTCGTCGCTGGGCCAGACACCGGTGGTCCGGTATACCGCGTGGGCTCCGGAGCGGTCGACCACGCTGCGGACGACGGCGAAGATGGCGCCCTGCAGAGCGGCCGCGATCAAGATCTCGCCCCAGCCCCGGTCACGGTCCAAGGCGTCGGGCGCGTTGTCCTCGTGCCGCAGGACCTTCCACGCCTTCTGGAAGGCGATTCCGGCCAGCGTGCCTCCGCCCCAGCTCAGGGCGAAGCCGACCGGTTTGTAGGCGAGGGGGACCTTGCTCTCCCTCTTCAGCTTCAACCTGCTCATGTGTTCTCCCTTCATCGCCTCCGCGGCGTCCGTATCCCGTCGATCTCCGAGAAGGAGAGCCGGGCTCACGTCGCTGCGGACGTGGCATGGACCCCCTTGGGCGGGTGCCCTCTGCGGTAAGGCGTACACATGCGGTTCGCCAGGCACAACGACGGACCTCACGAAAACCTGCCCACTCCTGCGGTTGCGGCAAGGCCCCCGGGGCATGCGTTGCATGCTCCGGGACAAGCCGACGTCTCGGCTGCGGAGGACTCTGCGACGGTCGAGACCTGCGCGCGGCGCTGTCGAGGTCAGCTCTCGGACGCGGCGATGCTGGTCTCGCCGGTTGGCAGGGAAGTGCAGGGCTGTGTGCGGACGAGGAAAGGCGAGACGGACGATGGCGATTCAGCACCCCGCAGACCGTGGTGGCGACAAGCGCGGCAGGTTCGAGCAGTTGGCGGAGGGCGCATCCCGTTTCACGAGCTCACCGGTGTTCTTCGGGCTGTGTCTCGTGTTGGTGGCCGGGGCCGTGGCCGTTCATGTCGCCGGGCTCGACCTGGAGTGGCAGGTGTTCGCCGGAACGTGCATGACGTCGGTAACCCTGTTGCTGCTGGCTCTGCTCAAGAACTCGGAGTTGCGGGCTGAGCGTGCCATCCAGCGCAAGCTGGACGCGATCGCTGCCGCCATGCTCGAAGCGAGCGAAGGGGAGCCGGGAGAGGCGCACGAGGATCTGAGGAAGGCCATTCGGCTCGAAGACGAAATGTGAGAGACCTCGAGAAGTGCGAACGACGGTGAGTCCACCGGTACCGGGGCCGACGGCTGGGCGAGGCCGTGGGCGTGCTGCGGGTGTGGCGGAACGGGCTCCGGCGCGAGCGCATCCGGGGGACCTCGGCTGGTTCCGGCGGTCGGGTGCTGCTGGTCGCGTGGACGGGCACGGTTCGCTTACCTGACCACCCGTCGGACAGCCAACCTCATGAAAGCGCGAGGCTGGTGCCGCGGGTGCTCATGTCGGCCGCTCCATGCCGGAACTCTGCATAGGCGGAGCCGGAGGCTCGCCGCGCACGCCGGAACGTCCCCGTGCGCGTTCGCCGGCGTCGTTGCTCCGCCGTCGCAACCATGCCCGCGTACCGCGGCGCCCACGGGGGATCGTCCTGCTGATCTGCGTGGCCTCTGCAGGGCGGTCGGCCTCCGGGCCGGTCACTGCTCTCCCGCGACGGGTCCGTGCGGGTTGCGACCGAAGGAGTGGTCATATGGCCCGGTGTGTCTGCCCTGACCTGCGAGGAATGCCCGTGGATGAATTCCCTCCCCTCTTCGGGCGCACGCGGGTCGGGCAAGAGTGTGACTGTCTGTAAGAGACAGCTGTGCATCTCACCAAGGGAGCAGTCGAAGCGATGTTCGAGCCCCGCCACTCCGGCGACGACCGCCCGAAGACGGCTCGCGCTGCGCGCTCCGGCCGGCGCAGTGGCAGTCCTCGATCCTTCCCCGCAATCATCGCCCTCATCACCGGAGGGATGTTCGTCTGGTCCACCCCCGCGACGACGGCCACACCGGGGTCGCCGGGATCACCGGGGTCACCGGGGTCACCGGGGTCAACGGCCGCCGCGCCGGGAACACCGACGGCGGCCACGCACGGGACCAACTCGAACTGCGAGGACGCCAAGCCCACCATCGTGGGCACCGAGAGGAACGACATCATCGTCGGGACCCCCGGCAACGACGTGATCTTCGCGCTCGGAGGCAACGACACGGTTTACGCACTCGGGGGGAACGGCCGCATCTGCGGTGGCCCGGGCAACGACATCCTCCGCGGTGACGAGGACAACGACCAGATCTCCGGCGACTCGGGCGATGACCAGCTCATCGGGGGCCTGGGCAACGACGACCTCCGCGGTCGCTCGGGCAACGACGACCTCCGCGGGGAACCGGGCAACGACCGGATCTCCGGCGACTCGGGCGATGACCAGCTCATCGGGGGCCTGGGCAACGACGACCTCCGCGGTCGCTCGGGCAACGACGACCTCCACGGTGGCAGGGGCAGCGACCAGCTCGACGGTGGCGAGGACAACGACGACCTCCACGGTGACGAGGAGAACGACACCCTCTACGGGGACACCGGCGACGACACCCTCTCCGGTGGCAAGGGCAATGACGAGCTCCGCGGTGGCAGGGGCAACGACCGGCTCGACGGTGAGGAGGACAACGACCGGCTCTTCGGGGAAGCCGGGGATGACGCTCTGGACGGCGGACGCGGCACGAACACCAACAATGGCGGCTCCGGGACCAACAGCTGCATCAACCCGCGCAACGGCCCCGGCTGCAACGACTGATACATCAGCGCGAGGCTCGTGCCCTGGATTCTTCTGTGCGGCAGCCGTCGTGTTCGGTCGGCGCCGAGCCGGGGGACACGGCCACCAGAAGGCCTTTTCGCCTGGATTCGCCGGACCCCCATCTCCTCGCAGGTCTACTGTACGTATGCGCCGCGTTGCCCACCGCGGTCATCTGAGGAGGGAACCTGTGTCATTCTCATCGCCCTGCGACCCTGCGAACGCTCCCGCTGGCGATGTTGGCGGAGCACTCATGCTGATCGACTCCCGGCTCAGGAGCGTCTGCGACGCCAGGACCGCCCCCGATCCCGAAAAGCAAGAGCTGATCGACCAGTTCCTCGCGTCACTGGGCACCAAGGGAATGGGCGACCTGCTGGACGGCGCGTGCACGCTCATCTTCATGTTCATGAAATGGCTGCGGCTGGCTTACGAGGAGAACGACAAGGATGTCATCGAGCACGTGGTGCCCAACCTCGTGGCCTCGATGCGCATGATGCCCGGAAGCGTCAGCCCCGAGGCCATCCCCACCATGGCCGGCCTGATCATCGCGGCGGGCACCGGCCTGAGCCCCAACCTCTGGCGCAAGCAGTACGGATACTGGACGGACGAAGAGCTGACCGCTCTCGAAGTCACCGTCTTCCTGCTCGCGGAACACATCAACCGCCTGGCCGACGACCGTGACTTCGCCACCCGCCTGATCACCGATGCTCTGGCCAGTGCGGAAGGGGCCTGAAGTACCGCATCCCTCGCGAGAGCCCAATGCGTTGCGGTTTCCCCCACTGAGGGGCCGCACTGACGCCTGGAGGTGAGTTCCCCGTGTCGCCGGCGGATGGATAGCCTTGCACACGCATTGACCAATCCAACGGCACTCAACAACGGGGTCTTTCAGGCATGTCGACGCCTCCACCGCAGTACCAGAACCAACCGTCGTACGGGCAGCCGCAGCACCCGTACGGATACCCGCAGCAGCAACCGCAGCAGCCCTACGGATACCCGCAGCAGCCGCAGGCCCCGTACGGATACCCGCAGCAGCCTCAGCCTCCCCGCGGGCCACAGCGACCGCAGCCGGGCGGTCTGGGACGGGCCCTGAAGTCTGCTGTCATCGTCATAGCGGTGTTCGGTGCACTCGGCTATTGGGTCTGGGACTACAACACCGACCCCAACGGCGGCAAGGCGAAAAAGGAAGCCGAGGCGGCGTCGCACCAGCCCGGCATCGGTGACTGCGTCAAGGTCGAGGACCCAGAGGGCAGTCCGGTTCCGACGGTCGTCGACTGCGACTCGCCCGAGGCCGAGTACAAGATGGGTGACCGGGTGGTCGGGAGCGCACAGTGCGACTCCAAGTACGACTACGGCATCAAGGTCACCCGCCGGGGCAGCCGCTCCACGATGTGCTTCACCAAGGTCTGATCCGCACCTGTTCACGGCCGCCGTTCGCAGGAGCGGGCGGCGGCCGTGCGGGCACCCTGGGCCGTCCGGCCCTTTGGCGGGCCGTCAGGTCACTCGGCCGATGGCGATCCCATACGGACCGAGACTTCCCGGTGAGAGCGAGCCCGATCCCGAAATACCAGATCGGCAGGGCCTACCCGTTCCTGCCGAATGTGGGCTATCCCTGAAACGGCGGCCCTGACCCGGGTCGGTTCCGCTGGAAGGAGCCAGGCAATGGATGGTTGGTACGTGGACGACCGCTGCATCAACTGCGATGTAGCCCGGCAGTTCGCACCCGATCTGATCGGCGAGTCGCAGGGAAGGTCGCAGGTGTTGCGGCTGCCGGGCAATGACGCGGAGACAAGGCGCTTGCACGCCGCCGTTTTCGCCTGCCCCACCCGATCGGTGCGCCCCGCGGCCGGACAGCCGGACCAAGCGCTCGACCCCTTCCCCATGGCCGTGGACGACGGCGTACTGATCTGCGGGCACAACTCCCCACACACCGCGGGAGCCAATTCCTACCTCCTCATGCGGCCCTCCGGTACGGCAATGATGATCGACACACCGCGTTGGCGCCCTGACCTCGCCGAGCGGTACGCGGCATCAGGCCCCGTCACCGATGTGCTGCTCACCCATCGTGATCACGCCGCACACGGCCGCCGCTACGCGGACCACTTCGGCGCTCGGCTGTGGATCCACGAAGGGGACGTCGACGCGGCGCCGGACGCGGACCAGGTGATCCGGGGCCTCGAGGTCACGGAGATCGGAGAGGGAGTCACAGCCCATCCGGTGCCCGGTCACACCCGAGGCAGTGTGCTCTACCTCGCGGACGACCGGTACTGCTTCAGCGGTGACAGCTTCTACTGGTCACGCTCGACGGGCGATCTGGAGGTCGTGGAGAGCGTGACGTGGTACTCCATCGAGGAACTGGCGGTCTCCCTGACCAGGGCAGCCGGACGGCTGCGCTTCGAATGGGTCCTCCCGGGCCATGGTGACCGTCACCGCCTGGCCGCTGAGGAGATGTCCCAGCGGCTGCTGGCTCTGGCGGGACGTACGCGACTGCTGCGGCCTCGGGAGATCGACTTCACCGCCGTCCGCTGGTGAGGGGCGGGCAACGGCCCGCCTGTGTGCTTCGCCTGTCACTGCGCTCCGACCCTCCCGCCGTCTTCGCGGCGCGCGAGAGGGGCAGCCGGGTGCATCGGAGTACGGGCAGGTCAGCCGCAGCGGTAGGTGAAGGAAGCCGAGGCCGTGTGCGCTGTGGGGGTGAGGACGCCCACGACGGCGCGCGCCTCGCGGGTGCCCCTGCCGTGGAAGGTCCAGTACATCGGCAGTGTGACCTCCCCCTGCCCGTCACGCACGGTCTGACGCAACTCGCCCGATGTGGTTCCGTCGCTGCGGATCCATTGGTACCGGATGGTTCCGGCCGCGCCGTTGGTCGTGATCACGGCTACCACCGTGGCCGCTCGGTCGCACCCCAGCTCGGTCGGCTGCGCGCTCACCGTGACCTGGGTGATGGCCAGTTCCCGGGTGTCCCGCTGCCAAAGGATCACACCGGCGACGGCGGTCAGCAGGAGTCCGAGTGCCGCCCATCCCGGCCATCGCCATGTGTGGCGCCGGGGCCGCCTCGGGCGTTGTATGGGGCCGTCCCGCCAGACCGCGGTGGTGCGGTCGGGCGGAAGCTCGCTCTCCGGAAGGGGCAGGGTCGGGAGTACGTGATCGGGTGCCGGACCCACGGGGTACACGCCGGTGTTCCACACGGTGGCCGCCGTGGCGCGGCTGCGGTAAGTCTCGTGTGGTGAAGGGGCGTTGAAGGCGGAGGTCCAGCCCGTCGAGAGGTACTCGGGGACCTCGTCGCCCTGGTGGGAGCCGGGGTGGTGCAGGGGCCTGAGCCGTTGGGTGGGCCCGTCGTCGTGCGTCGGCATGCCGGTCGCTCTCCGGTTTCGGGGGTGTCGGGGTCCTGGCTCAGCCGATCGGATCGAAGACGCATGCCGGCGCGCCCGTGTCCTGGTATGCCCGCCCGGACTCGGCGGCGGGCGTGGTGCTGATCCGCAGTCCCCAGTACCGGGGGCAGGTGGTGAATTCATGGTGGTACGAGAGCTGGTAGCTGGTGCGGCCGCTGAGCTCGTACGTCTCGCTGCTGCCGTCCTGCTCCCCAGGGGTGCCGGACTTTTCGCTGTTGTACCAGGTCAGTGTGAGGCTGACGGCATCGGTGCCGGTCGTGGTGACGGTGATCGCCGCGTCAGCGCCCCGGCCCTGCGACGCCACTTTGAGGGAGCTGACGCCCGCCGAACCGACCGCCATCGCGGCGCGGTTCGTGGTGGGCGCCGTGGTCGGCTGTCGCACCGCAGCGGTAGGGGACGGCACTGCGGCGGGGCCAGTGCCGGTCGCGCTGGGGGCGGTACCGGTTCCGGTGCCGGCCGGACCGGGAACGGCCGCACCCGGTCCGGTACCAGTGGCTCCGGTACCGCCCTGCGCCGCCGCGCCGGCCGAGGCGCCGCTCGGGGTCGTGCCGGGAGGTGTGGAACCGTAAGGCGCTGAGGGGGACGCTGCCGCATCGTGCCCGGCCGGATCGCCGGCCGACGGCTGTGCCGACCCTGGTGCCGCGCCTGACGCCGCGCCACTGGTTCCGGAGTCCGCGGAGGCGGAGAACGCGCTGTCCTCGGCCGATCCACCGCTCATGACGGCTCCTGCGACGACAGCCCCGCCCAGCAGCACCACCGCGGCGGCGATCGCCGGGACTCTGAGCTGCTGTCGCCGGGCAGCGCCGGCCACGTTGCCCTTCCGGGCGGGATCGCTGCCGCCGCCGTGTCCGCGAGACCGCTGACGGGAGCGGCGGACCGGCGGCTCCTCGTCCAGGCCGGTGGTAGCGAGTTCGGTGGTGGCGAGTTCGGTGGTGGCGAGTTCGGTGGTGGCGAGTTCGGTGGCGGCGTCGTCGCCCCCGGCCTGCGGCTGTGGGAGCTTCACCAGCAGGGCGACGGCGAGTGCGGCAAGGGTGCGCCGGCCGTACTCCTCCCAGTCGGGCCCGTACGCGGCGGCGGCGACGGTCTCCAACTCGGCGAGGAACTCGTCCGCCGAACCGAACCTGCCGGCCGGGTCCTTCGCCATCCCGCGGACTACGAGTGTGCGCAACGGCTCGGGTGCGGCCTCAGCGGGCACCGGCGCGGACAGATGCGACATGGCGATCTCGCCGAGATGCTCTCCGCCGAACGGACGGGACCCGGTCACGCACTCGAAGAAGGTGACGGTCGCCGCGTACACGTCCGTCGCGGCCGAGGCCGGATGCCCCTGCCACTGCTCCGGCGCCATGTACATCGGGGTGCCCGACATACCGGTGGATGCCGACCCGTCGCGCGCGGCGATGCCGAAGTCCACGAGCTTGGAGGTGGCTTCCGCGGTGACCAGCACATTCTCGGGCTTGTAGTCGCGGTGCACGATGCCCAGGCGATGAGCGGCGGTCAGGCCGAGAAGCGAACCCTTGAGGACGGTCAGCGCCGCTTCGGGCGTGGTCGCGCCCTCCCGGCGCAGCAGCGTTCGCAAGGAGGCCCCGTCCACCAGGTCCAGCACCATGGCGACACCGTCCCGGGTCTCCACGTACTGGTGCAGGCGCGCCACGTGCGGGGAGTCGACCTCCCGCAGCAGTTCGGCCTCGGCACGGAACTGCTGGAGGAAGCGGGTGTCCTCCGTCAGCCGCTCGTTGAGGTACTTGATGGCGACAGGCGTACCGGAGGCCGTTTCGACGGCCATCATCACGCGTCCACTACCCCCGGTCCCCAGTTCACGAATCTCTGTGAAACCGGGAACGGACCAGGTCTTCACGGTGCGGTTCCGCCTTTCCTCGGCGCTCTTGGGACTTCTTCGGTCTGCCTCTCCCCGCTTCGCTCTGCTTCGGGTGACTTTCAGGCCGAACCCCGGATTCGACGGGGCGCACCAAGCCTGGCGGTTCCGGTGGGACTCTTCCTGAGTAGTCGTCGCTCAATCTCCCTCGGGACGCGCGGGGCCGGCCGCGGCGCGCGGCGAGCCTTCGGTCGGCCGCCGTGGCACGTCGTGGCACTCCGGCCGTCACCGGCACTGATCCTGGCGGCTCCGGTTGGCGCTGCCGTAGAGCAACCACCACTCACACCGGAATCGCGGTCTGAGCAGCGTCGCATCGCAGGTAGCGGATGAAGGAGATGGCCGGATAGGGGTGCCCTTTGGGCGGTCCTGAGCCGGTCGGGACGTCTCAGTTTGGTATACAACCGCCCTCCCGAGTCCCGGCCTGGACGGCGACGGAGCCGCCCGGATCGCCGGCGGCCGGCTGATCCGTCCCCGATCCCCTCCGTTCGGTATGCGGACGGCTGTGTCAAGTGCTGTCACTGCGAGGGGAGTTGCCGGGCACTCTGCGCACCCGTGCGTGGGTGGCTCACCGGCGGGCTCGTAGCGCCGCCGCGGCGGCAGTCCCTCCAGCGCCAGAACGGAAGATCCAGCGCCGCCTATGAGACAGATAAGAAATATCGACGGCTACCTTGCGGTAACAAAGGGGCCGTGCCAGATTCCTCTCGCGCCCGGCCGGCGTGCGTTTCCGTCAACGCTCCGTGCTGACCCGTCAGATCGGCACGGCCAGGATGCAGGAGCATCTCCATGTCCGGATTCCACGCCGTATCCCTGCGGCGGCCCGCCGCGGTCCTCACGTCCGCCCTCGTCCTCACCGGCACGCTCACCTGCGCTGCCGCCCCCGCACAGGCAAGCACGTCACCTTCGCAGACCGCCGTGGTGTCGATGGGGGACAGCTTCATCTCCGGAGAAGCCGGCCGGTGGCAGGGCAACAGCAACACACAGTCCGGCAGCCGCAACGGGACGGACCGGGCCTACAACGGCAAGAGCTACGACCCCACCACCGTGTACGGCGGCACATACTCCAGCGGGTGTGACCGCTCCGACTCCGCCGAGGTGCTCAGTGCCACCGGGATCGCCGACGTGGCGATCAATCTGGCCTGCTCCGGCGCCACCACCGGCAACGTCATCCGGGCCGGCAGTGGCGGGGAGTCCCTCAACGGTGAGAGGCCGCAGGCCGACCAGCTCGCTGCCGTCGCCGCGCAGTACCGGGTCAAGCTGATCGCGCTCTCGATCGGCGGCAACGACCTCGGCTTCAGCGATGTCATCACCAACTGCGTCGAGGACTACTCGCTCCTGTACTCCTACTGCTATGACGACCAGGGGGAGAAGGTCGACCAGCGCATGGACTCCGCGATGGCGGGCGTCGCCAAGTCCGTCCAGGAGATCCGGTCCGTGATGTCGTCCGCCGGATACGCTTCCGGCGACTACCGCGTCATCCTGCAATCGGCCCCGTCGCCGATTCCGCGCGGCTCCGAAATCCGGTACGCGCAGAGCGGCTGGTCCAGGCTGACCACGGGGGGCTGCCCGTTCTGGGACAAGGACGCCGACTGGGCACGCGATGTGTTCATCCCGGAGTACGCCGCCGAGGTGAAGGCGGTCGCCGAATCCGAGGGAGTCCAGTTCCTCGACCTCCAGGACATGCTCCAGGGGCGAGAGGTGTGCGCCAAGGCGACCCGCCTGGCCACCTCGTCGCAGGGACCGTCCGCGACCACCAGTGAATGGGCGCGCTTCCTGGTCAGCGGGGCGGCGCAGGGAACCATGCAGGAGTCGTTCCACCCGAACTACTACGCCCAGCGGGCCCTGGGGCGCTGCCTCGGCCTGATCTACGCGCGGCCGACGGGCGACTACGCCTGCCGGAACACGGCGGGCAAGGACGATTCGGGGATGTATCTCACCGGTGTCTCCTGAGCGTTCGCCCGCCTGCTCAGGAGCGGGCGGGTGTGTGCCGGTCCGTCGTGACGAGGCGCCACGGCGGACCGGCGCACGCGTGGTCAGGAGTTGACGCAGGCGTTACCCATGGTCGGGTTCAGCATGCCGATCACGCTGAGGGAGTTGCCGCAGGCGGCGACCGGCACGTGGACCGGCACCTGGATGACGTTGCCCGACAGGATCCCGGGGGAGCCGGTGGCAGCGCCCACGGCCATCGCGCCGTCTGACGCGTCGTCCTCGTCACTCGCGCTGCCGTTGAGACAGGCGTTGCCGCTGGTGCCGTTGAGCATGCTGATCACGCCGAGCGAGTTGCCGCAGGCGGCGATGGGGATGTCGATGGGCACCTGGATGACGTTGCCCGACAGGATCCCGGGGGAGTCGGCGGCCACCCCCTGCGCTCCGGTGTCGGCCGACGCGGCCGTGGCCCCGCCGATGGTGGCCGCACCGACGGCCAGGGCCACGACCGTGCTTTTGACGAGACGGAACATCGAAAACCTCCACAGTGCTTGTCGAACAGAGCGCGTTCTTCGCATATCGGTCTGTTCACTTACGTATGGCTTGTTATCAGCACTTCGGTGCGTTGTCCGGAGGTTACGGGTCGCCGCGTCGCGTATGCCCCTGAACGGACCAGTGGCAAGCACCCGTTGCGGGCCTGATCGCCCTGACGTGCGCCCCGGCCTGCCCGCGGCACTGTTGAGGGCCGGAGCGCGCGCCTTGTGCCGGTCAGATGAACTCGACCAGCGGGAAGGAGCGGTGGAGTCGTGGCGGGGTGAGGAAGTTCTGCCGCCGGGTGGCGGTCAGGAAGCGCTCGAGACCGTTCTCGTCCTCTTCCACGTCGTGCTCCTCGGCCAGGTCGAGTGACGCCTGGTTGCTGCGCATGACGCGGAAGAACTCCGCGGTCGGCACGAACACGGTGAACTGGAGCTTGGGCTGTGCGGAGCCGTCCGGGACGTCCATGCCGTCGTAGCCCGGTCCGTCCATACGCACGTGGAGGGGCTGCCCCGAGGCGGTGCGGGAGGAGCGCTGGAGGCATGAGAGGTGCCCGATCCGGTGCTCGCCTTCGGGTGTGCCGATGCCCTGGGCGCTGCGGAGCGCGTCGTCCGTGCCCTGGAAGGTGTTCTCCAGGAAGGCGGGACCGCCACCGTCGGTGTACTGGTCCGCGTTGCCCTCCGAGGGCGGCGGGGTGGAGCGGAACATGTACTGGACGCGCTCGGTGTACATGGCGTCGTCCCCGGGGACGCCCTTGTCGTCGACGTCGTAGAACTGCTGGAGGTCCATGATGACGTGCGAGAGGTGCTGGACCGAACCGTTGCCGAAGTAGTCGCCGGGGCGGGCGGTGGTCAGCGGGCTCGCCTGGAAGGTGACGGCGCCGGCGGCGCTGGTACCGGAGGTCTGCTGGTCGGCGAAGCCCATCCACATCGGCGAGCGGGGGTTGACCATGAACGCGTAGACCAGCTTGTTGGCGTCGGCCACCTTCCTCGGCAGACCGATCTGGGTGAACATCGCCCTGCTGGAGGTGAAGGTCAGCAGGTCGGAGAGGAGCGGCGAGGTCTGCGGCCGGCCGGCCAGTCTGTTGCTGCCGCCCAGCCACCTCAGGACGTCCTGGATGTTGGCGGCGTTGTCGCTGCGCAGGGTGAACAGCAGGTCGTTGCCCTCGATGGACACCGGTACGTTGAACCGCCGTTTGGTGATCCGCGGATTCGAAGGGGACACGTCGGTGGGTCCGGCTACGGCCTCTTCCAGCACGTAGCGTCTGGTCGAGGATCTCAGGCGCGGCATGTACGCCGAAACCAGCGGGCCGTGGAGCCCCCCGGGCATCTTGCCGAAGTACGGCAGTCCGTAGGCGACGAAGGTGAACACACCCGACGGGGAGAAGGCGTAGGCGCGCTCGATGGTCGAGAGCGCGGAGCTCAGTCTGCTCTGGTCGCCGCGGGTGGGCGGGCGCAGCAGCCGTGCCGTCGCGAAGACCGTGTGGACAGGGCCCATCTGGACCTCGACGCCGTCGACGGTGGTGACGGGGCCGACGTAGTCCGCTATGTCGAACTGGATGTCGGGGAGGACGGCCGCCGCGGTGGCAGGGGCGGCCGCTGCCGCGGACGTCATTCTGGCCGGTAGCGCCGAGGAGTTCTTGAGCACCTCGAGCGCCGCCACGGCGGCGGCGAGCGCGCCACCCCGCAGCACTCCACGGCGGGTGGGACTTGTGCGGGGTGCTGCACCTGCCCCGCCGTCGCGGCCGACGGGAGAGACGGGAGCCGGCGTGGCCTCCGGCGCGGAGCCTTGGGACTCATCCATGACGTCTTCCAATCCTTGGGGCGCGGATGTGAGGGGATGTACGGCCGGGACGGGACGCGTTGCGGGACCCGTCCGGCGAGGTAGTGGCGTGTACATGACAGGCTCGGGTGACTGATGGATTTCGTCCGCCTGCCGTGTGCTGCCGAACGGTGCCCGGGTGGAGTGACGCGAATGTAGAGCTGACGTGGATGCGCCGGCACTGTGAATACCGGCCAAGGAGCCCGCTGTGAGCCGGTGAGGAGTCAGCTGTGAATCGGCTCGCGGCTCTTCACTTCGATGCCTGGATCTGTATGACCGGACCTCGCCGCAGACGCTCCGGGGATGGATTCCGATCACGGTGCCGGATCCCGCACGGCGAGGCTGGGCATGCCTTGTTCAGGCGGCTGCACGCTCCCGGAGCGCGACGATCGTAGATCGCACAAGCCGGGCACATGGCCGGATGGGCACACCCGGCTGCCGCGCCCGGACGGGTGGTGTTCCGGAATGGCCACCCGTGTGCCGAAGCATCCGCACCGGCTCCCCCGTGCGCCGAAGCACCCGGGCCGGCCTCCCGGGTGCTTCGCATCTGTAACGCTGCCGGTCAGTGGACGAGATGCACCGTGAGCTCGGTCTCCGGCTCGTTCGTGTTGGCGGCGTCGACATAGCCCTGGGCCGTGCGGTAGCGCCCGGTGCCTCCTGTGACCGCCAGGGTGATACGTCCTGGCGCGGGGTCGGAGTCGGCGACAGGGCCGGCAACGGCGCCGGTTTCGGAGCCGGGCACAGTGAACACGCCCTGCAGGGTGATCTGCCCGTCGGGCAGTGTCAGGGTGACCTGGCACTGGAACGCGTTCGGGCCGTCGGATCCCGGACGGGTCACCGTGCAGACCTCGTCGAACTGCCCCGCTTGGTCACCGGACTTGAGAAGGTTGCCCGTGGCGACAAGCTGGTCGCCCTGGCTGCTCCCCGGAGGGTCCACGTCGATGAAGGTGAGCTGAGTCGGCACCGCCGTGAGCTCGATGTTCTCTGCCTTGTCGCGGGGCGGCTTGGGATAGCCGGTGTCAGGGCTTGGGGTGGTGGCCACAGCCGCGGAAGCGCAGCAGAGAGCGGTGGCCAGGCCGGTGACCACGCTCAGACCGAGACGTTTGATGTGGCGCATGATGCGTCTCCTGGTGAGGAAGTGCGGGGTTGTGACCGTGTGTCACCCGAGGGCCCGCTACCCGGTCAGCATCCGTTGGGCGGTTTTCCCCAGCCATCCCAGACGGGCATCCAGGTGAGGTGCCGGTCAGCGGCTGATACCGGTGACCGGCACCGGCGCGAACACATGGGCCCGTCCCAGCTGCCCCACAGGTCGCGCTCAACCTCGCGGGCGAACGTGGCGTGCATGAACGCAACCACCCCCTCCACCGCCACCCCCTCCACCGCCACCCCCTCCACCGCCACCCCCTCCACCGCCGTCGCCTCGGCCGCGGCCGAGGCGACGGCCACGGTGACCAAAGCCGTGATCCCTGTGGCCGGACTCGGCACGCGGTTCCTGCCGGCGACCAAGGCGACCCCCAAGGAGATGCTGCCGGTCGTCGACAAGCCGGCGATCCAGTACGTCGTCGAGGAGGCGGCGACCGCCGGGCTCGAGGACGTCCTCATGATCACGGGGCGTGACAAGCGGGCGGTGGAGGACCACTTCGACAGCAACACGGAGCTGGAGCACGCGCTCGCCGCCAAGGGCGACACCGCCCGCCTGGAGGCAGTGCGCCGGGTGACCCGGCTGGCCCGTATGCACCACGTGCGCCAGAGTCAACCGCTCGGCCTCGGCCATGCCGTCCTGTGCGCGCGCAGCCACGTCGGCGACGAGCCCTTCGCCGTACTCCTCGGAGACGACCTCATCGGCCCGGGCGAGGGACTGCTCGAGCAGATGCTGCGGGTGCGGGCGCGCCATGGCGGCAGCGTCGTGGCCCTGATGGAGGTGGCGCCCGACCAGACCCACCTCTACGGATGTGCGGCCGTCGAGCCGGTCGACGAGGCCCGCCACGCGGATGCTCAGGACGACGCGGAGGGCGCCGGTGATCCGCTCGTACGGGTGCTCGACCTCGTCGAGAAGCCGGCACACGGGGCAGCGCCCAGCACCTACGCGGTGATCGGCCGCTACGTCCTCGACCCGGCCGTGTTCCACCTGCTGGAGAAGGCAGAACCCGGTCACGGCGGTGAGATCCAGCTCACCGACGCGCTCAGAAGGCTGGCGCTCTCGGGCGACCACCCCGTGCACGGAGTGATCTTCTCCGGCCGACGTTTCGACACAGGCGACCGCGCCTCCTACCTCCGCACGATCGTCGAGCTCGCCTGCGAGCGCCCCGACCTGGGGCCGGACTTCCGGCGCTGGCTGACGGACTTCGTACGAGCAGGCCGCGAGGCCGTGACGGCGTGAAGGACCGGCCGCCCCGGGCCCGCGAGGCGGGGATCAGGACGCCGACGGGACTCACAGGCGCCGCACAGCTTCACCACACCGATGTGACAGGGCACTACTGGAGGGTCGCAACCATGCACACGGACTCCTGGATGGGAGCTCTCCCCGCGCGGGAGCACATCCCCGTAGCGACACCCGGACCACCCGTTCTCGACGTGGTGATACCGGTCCACAACGAGGAGAAGGACATCGAAAGGTGCGTGCGCCGACTGCACGAGCACCTGGTGCGCACTTTTCCGTACGGCTTCCGTATCACCGTCGCGGACAACGCCTCCACGGACCGCACCCCGGAGATCGCCGCCCGGCTGGCCCGCGAGGTCGCCGAGGTGAGCCTGTTCCGTCTGGAGCTCAAGGGCCGCGGACGTGCCCTGCGCACCGTCTGGGGTGCCTCCGACGCTCCGGTCCTGGCCTACATGGACGTAGACCTCTCGACGGATCTCAACGGGCTGTTCCCGCTGGTCGCGCCGCTGATCTCCGGCCACTCCGACCTGGCGATCGGCACCCGGCTGGCCGGTGGTTCCAGGGTCGTGCGCGGCCCGAAACGTGAGTTCATCTCCCGGGCCTACAACCAGATCCTGCGCCGTTCGCTCAGCGCCCGCTTCTCCGACGCGCAGTGCGGATTCAAGGCGATCCGTCGCGAGGTGGCACAGGTGCTGCTGCCCCTGGTCCAGGACACCAACTGGTTCTTCGACACCGAGATGCTCGTGGTCGCCGAGCGCGCCGGGCTGCGGATCCACGAGGTCCCGGTCGACTGGATAGACGACCCGAACTCGACCGTGAACATCGTCAGGACCGCGACCGAGGACCTCAAGGGCGTATGGCGGGTCGGCAAGGCACTCGCCACCGGAAAGCTCGCGCTGCACCGGCTGCGCCGCCCGTTCGGCGACGACCCCCGGGACGCGGAACTGCCCGGCGTCCCGACGGGGCTCGCCCGCCAGGTCGTCGGCTTCTGCGTGGTAGGCGCCCTGTCCACCGCCTTCTACCTGGTGCTGTATTCCCTCTTCCGGCTCGGCACGGGCGCCCAGGCCGCCAACGCACTCGCCCTGCTCGTGTCGGCGGTCGCCAACACGGCGGCCAATCGCCGGCTGACCTTCGGTGTACGCGGACGTGAGCGTGCGCTGCGCCACCAGGCCCAGGGCCTGCTGGTCTTCGCCGTCGGTCTGCTGCTGACCAGCGGCTCGCTCGCGGCACTCGACGCCGCGGGGGGCAAGACCTCGCACGCCGCCGAGCTCACCGTCCTGATCGCCGCCAACCTCGCCGCGACCATCGTGCGGTTCCTGCTGCTGCGCACCTGGGTCTTCGCCCAGGGCAGCCGAGGAGCCCATGCCCGGACCGCACCGGCGTCCGAACCGGTGTCCCACGACCGGGAACCGCGCCATCCCCTGGACGAGACAACCCCGATCGTCTACCGCCCCCTGCCGCACTACTACGCGGACGCCGCCTCGCCGTACGGCGACACACAGCACAGCCGCGCCGACGACGCCGCGGAGACGAGCTGGACCGCCACCGCACGACCGCGCCCCGACGGCCACACAGCAAGGAACACACGATGACCACCGCACCCTCCGACCGCATCGAGACCGGCCCACCACCGCATCGGGCCGACGACCCCGCAGCGCCCCAGGCCCGGCACGCCTGGGGCGGCGCCCGCCTGGCCCGGCTGTGGCGGGGCAGGCCCGGTGACCCCCGCTGGACACGTCCCGCCCTGATCGGGCTGCTGCTGGCCACCGGACTGCTGTACCTGTGGAACCTCAGCGCCTCGGGGTGGGCGAACTCCTACTACACCGCGGCCGCCCAGGCGGGCAGCGTGAGCTGGAAGGCGTTCCTGTTCGGCTCGCTCGACGGCGCGAGCTCGATCACGGTCGACAAACCCCCGGCCTCGCTGTGGCCGATGGACCTGTCGGTGTGGATCTTCGGACTGAACTCGTGGTCGGTCCTCGTCCCCGAGGTGATCATGGGCGTACTGACCGTGGCCGTGGTGTACACCGCGGTACGGCGCCAGTCCGGGCCAGGGGCCGGGCTGCTTGCCGGTGCGGTCCTCGCGCTGACCCCGGTCGCCGCGCTCATGTTCCGCTACAACAACCCCGACGCGCTCCTCGCGCTACTGCTCGCGCTCAGCGTGTACTTCGTGCAGCGGGCACTGGAAGGCGGTCGCACGAAGTGGCTGGTGTGGGCGGGCGTCGCGATCGGGTTCGCCTTCCTGACCAAGCAGCTCCAAGCGGTCCTGGTGCTGCCGCCCCTGGCGCTGGTCTACGCCGTCTGCGCACCGGTCAAGCCGCTCAGGCGGCTGTGGCAGCTGCTGGCCGCCGGCCTCGCGATGGTCGTCGCGGGCGGCTGGTGGGTCGCCCTGGTCGAACTCTGGCCCGAGTCGTCCCGCCCCTACATCGGAGGTTCGACGGACAACTCCTTCCTGGAGCTGACCTTCGGCTACAACGGCCTGAGCCGCGTCAGCGGCAACAGCGGCAGCGGTACCGGAGGCGGTCCCGGTGGGGGCGGCGGTAGCGGATTCGGCAGCACGGGCGAAACCGGAATCGACAGGCTGTTCAACGACGGCCTCGGCGGCCAGATCTCCTGGCTGCTGCCGGCCGCACTGATCCTGCTGGTCGCGGGCCTGGTCCTCACCCGCAGGGCCGGACGGGCGGACGCGACCCGCGCCGCCTTCCTGGTCTGGGGCGGTGCGCTGCTCACGAGCGCCGTGGTCTTCAGCTACGCCTCGGGTGTCTTCCATGAGTACTACACGGTCGCGCTCGCCCCCTACCTCGCCGTCCTGATCGGAATGGGCGTGGCCATCCTGTGGCGGGAGCGCGCCGGCACCAGGTGGGCCGTGCCGGTCCTCGGCGCCACGGTCGCCGTGACGGCGGTGTGGGGATACGTCCTGCTCGGTCGCACCAGTGACTACGGGCCGCTGAAGTGGCTGGTGCTCGCCGCAGGTCTTGCCGCGGCCGCGGGCCTTGTGTTCATCGCGAAGCTGGGGCGGCGCGCGGTGCTCGGTGTCGCGGGTCTCGCTCTCGCCGCATCGCTGGCGGGTCCGTTCGCCTACACCCTGACCACGCTCAACTCCGTGCACACGGGCGGAATGCCCACGGCCGGACCCGCTTCGACCAGCATGTTCGGAGGCGGGCGAGGCGGCATGGGCCAGCCCCCGTCGGGCGTGGGCCAGGAGCAGAACCCGGGCATGGGTCAGAACATGGGGCAGGGGCAGGGTATGCCCGGCGGTGGCATGCCCGGCGACGGAGGTACGGGGCAGCAGGCTCCCGGTGGCATGGGTCAGCCGCCGTCCGGTATCGAGCCTCCGTCGGGCATGCAGCCGCCGTCCGGTGGGGGCCAAGGTCAAGACCAGGGCCAGGGACAGAACCAGGGCCAGGGCCAGGGGAGGCCCGGTGGCGGCATGGGCGGGCCCGGCGGCGAGAGCCAGTCCGTCGGCACGGAGGTGAGGGAACTGCTGCTGAAGGACGCGAGCAAGTACACCTGGGTGGCTGCCGGACTCGGCTCACATGTGACGGGCTCCTACCAGATCGCCACTGAGAAGCCGGTGATGGCGATCGGCGGATTCAACGGAAACGACCCGTCCCCGACGCTGGCCGGTTTCAAGTCGCTGGTGGACGAGGGAGCGGTCCACTACTTCATCGCCGGCGGCTCCCAGGGCCCGGGTGGCGGCAGCGGTGACAGCGCCGGCAGCCAGATCAGCACCTGGGTGCAGGCGAACTTCAAGAGGGTCACGGTGGGCAACACGACCCTCTACGACCTCACCCAGCGGACCACCTCCTGAGCACACCTCGCGGACGGCGGCCGAGTGCCGTCGTCCGCGAGGCATGTCCGTACCCGCCGTCGAAAGGGCCATCCCGACGGACAGGACAGGCTCCGCGGTTCATCGCGGGCGTTACCCGAGCGGCAGACAGAGATGTCACCCGGTCGGGTCGGATCGGGTGACACCGCGTCATGGCTGGCGGTGATCGGGGTAAGGCGTGTGTAGGTCTGTGTCTACCTTCACCCCACAGACCGAGGCGCAGATGTCGCAGATGCCCGAGAGCGAACGGCAGCCGGAGCCGGAATCCGCCGCACAGCCGCAAGGAAGTCACACCGTGACGCATGGCGCCCCGGACGTGATCCGGCGTGGGACGACCGTACTCGCCGTCACCCTGGGGTGCGCGGTGCTGACATGGACCGCGGTCGCACTCACCGGGGAGGACGCCGAAGCCAGGCCTGTTGCCCTGGTGCCGGCGTCATGCGAGTACACGCTGAGCGACCCAGCCCACCGGGTCTCCCTGCCGCCCACCGACCCCAAGACGGCCCGCCGTCCGTACACCGTGACGCTGGGCACCAACATGGGCAACGTCGTCTTCGAGTCCCTCGGCGGCAGCGCGCCCTGCGCCACGAATTCCTTCGTCCATCTCGCCCGCAACGGCTATTACCGCGGCAGCGCCTGCCATCGCGTGTCCACCCGGCAGATTTTCGTACTGGAATGCGGGGATCCCGCTGGAGAAGGCACCGCCGACCCGGGCTACTACTTCAAGGACGAGAATCTGATGGGGGCGACCTACAAAGCCGGCACCGTGGCGATGTCCAAGGTGGTTCCCGGGCGCAACGGCAGCCAGTTCTTCATCAGCTATGCCGATCCCCAGGTCCGGATGCCCGAGTCGTGGACCCCGTTCGGAAGGGTGATCCGGGGGCTCGATGTTCTGAAGGAGATCGGGGCGAAGGGAACCCGGAGCGGGACGCCTGACGGAAAGCCCAAGGATCCCGTGGTAATCGAATCGGTGACCGTCAAGTAAGGGCCTGCGGTCCGCAGTGGCACCCGTGAGGAGATCATGAAGCCGTCCATTTGCCTGTGCATGATCGTCAAGAACGAGTCGAAAGTCATCGAGCGCTGCCTGACCGCGGTGAAGGGGCTCATCGACACCTGGGTCATTTCCGACACCGGCTCCACCGACGGGACCCAGGACATGATCCGATCGGTGCTCGACGGAATCCCGGGGGAGCTGCATGAAGAGCCCTGGGTGAATTTCGGGCACAACCGCACACTGAACATCCAGCACGCCCGCGGCAAGGCCGACTATGTGCTGCTGCTGGACGCGGACCTGGAACTGCGCTGCGACGGTGAACTTCCCCCGCTGACCGCCGACGCGTACATGCTGCGCCATGACTGCGACACGTCCTACCGAATCCGACGGCTGGTCCGCGGCGATCTGCCGTGGCGGTACGAGGGTGTCACCCACGAGTACCTCACCTGCGACCAGGACGTGCGCCAGGAGAACCTCGACGCCCTGGTGATTCGTGACCACGGTGACGGTGGATCCAAGCACGACAAGTTCGAGCGCGACGCACGGCTGCTCAGCGTGGAGCTCCAGCGTGATCCGGACAACCCGCGCACGGTGTTCTACCTGGCACAGACCATGCGGGACCTGGGGCGGCGCACCGAGGCCATCGAGTTGTACGAACGCCGGGCCGCCATGGGGGGATGGGTGGAGGAGGTGTACTTCTCCCTGCTCCAGGTGGGCATCCTCGAGGCGGCCGGCTCCAAC
This sequence comes from Streptomyces sp. NPDC019396, assembly GCF_040632375.1. Classification (NCBI taxonomy): domain Bacteria; kingdom Bacillati; phylum Actinomycetota; class Actinomycetes; order Kitasatosporales; family Streptomycetaceae; genus Streptomyces; species Streptomyces sp. NPDC019396. The sequence continues at coordinate 45,720 of NZ_JBEYBS010000025.1, forward strand.
TGGCCTTACGCGGTGGAGGCGTTCACCAAGGCCTGGGAGACCCGCCCGCAGCGTCTCGAAGCCTGCTACGAACTGGCCTCACGCCTGCGGAAGATGGGGCGCTACCACACGGCGTTCGCGCTGCTGAGAAGCGCGGTCGGCAGGGCCATGCCCTCGGAGGACATCCTGTTCACCCAGCCCTGGGTGTACCAGTGGGGACTCGTCTTCGAGTACTCGATCAACGCCTACTGGGTCGGGGCCTACGACCAGTCCCTCGCCGCCTGCGACGCACTGCTGTCGCTGCCCGACCTCCCCGGGCACATTCGCGAACAGGTCGTGAAGAACAAGGCGTTCGCGGTCGACAAGTGCGCCGAGCACCGGCCCGGTAAGCAGCCGGAGCAGCAGGCCGATGTACAGGCCGAGAAGCAGCCGGAGCCTCCTGCGTCCCGCAAGCCCCAGCCGGTAGCCGGCTGACGTGCCGCGTCCACTCCCGCGGCCCGGTTCGCCGGGCCGCGGGCTCAGTCCGCCCCACCCACCAGAGAGCAGGCTTGGTCATGAACGCGCTGTCCCACGGCACCCTTCGGCCACGGATGCCGGCGGTCCTTCCGAAGCGGAAGCCTGCGGCGGGCACGTCCCGAGGCGAGGAGCGCGGCGCCGGCTGGCAGATCTGGAGCCTGGCGGGCGTTCTGTTCTTCATGTACATGCTGCTGTCTCTTCGCATCCACGAGCGGATGATGTCGAACAGCTTCGATCTGGCGATCTTCGAGCAGGTCGTCCGCTCCTACGCGCACGGCAGACTCCCCGTGTCGGAGGTCAAGGGCCCGGACTTCCCGGTCCTGGGCGACCACTTCTCACCCGTTCTCGCCACCATCGCTCCCCTCTACTGGCTTTGGCCCACGGTCAAGACGCTGCTGGTGGTCCAGGCGGCACTCGTGGCCGTGAGCGTCATCCCGCTGGCCGTGTGGGTGCGCCGGACGCTGGGGCTGACCGCTGCCCTGGTCATCGGAGCCGCCTACGGCCTGTCCTGGGGCGTCGCGAGCGCGGTGGGCTTCGACTTCCACGAAGTGGCGTTCGCCGCACCCTTTCTGGCCTGTTCGCTGGCCGCGCTCGGTCAGGAGCGGCTGCGCGCCGCGGCGTGGTGGGCCATGCCGTTGCTGCTGGTCAAGGAGGATCTGGGGCTGGCGGTCTGCGTCATCGGCCTGCTCATCGCGCGGCGCGGCGATCGCCGGATCGGTCTCATCACGGCGGGTATCGGCCTGGCCGCCTCGCTCCTGACGGTGCTCGTGATCCTGCCCGCGTTCAGCCCCACGGGCGGCTACGGCCACTGGTCGGGTCTTGAGAACGCCACCGCCGAGGGCAGCGGCCTTGGTTCCCTTCTCTTCCGCGGCACCATCGGCGTCATCACCCCCCTGGAAAAGGCGTCGACCCTTCTGCTCTCACTCGCGCCAACGCTGTTCCTGGCGCTTCGGTCACCGCTGATCCTGGTCGCGGTGCCCACTTTCGCCTGGCGGTTCGTCTCTCATTACATGGCGAACTGGGGAGTCAGCTACCACTACTCCCTGGTCGTGATGACCATCGTCTTCGCGGCGTTCATCGATGCGCTCGTCCGGCGCCGTCCGGGAATTCCGAGTCTGCGGCGCTACCTGGCAGGGGCCGCGGCGGTGGCGTTGCTGCTCCTCCCGCAGTTCCCGCTCTGGAAGCTGGTCCAGCCGGCTACCTGGCAGAGCGATCCGCGCATCGGCGCGGCACGTGACGTGATGCGCCTGATCCCCGATGGCGCCACGGTGCAGGCGTCCACTTTCCTGGTCCCCCAACTCGCCGGCCGCACAAGCGTGAGCCTTTTCGGCTGGGCAGACAGCCGCCCCAACCCGCAGTGGATCCTGGTGGACACCCTCGTGGAGCAGAACCGTCGCTGGCCGCTGTCGTTCTTCCAGGAACGGGACGCGCTGGACTCGGCCCGGGCCCGGGGTTATTCCACGGTGGCCAACCACTACGGCTTCGTGCTGCTGCGCCGCTCCTGAATTGCCGGAGTCCGCAAGGCGGCCCGGCATGAGGGTGTACCCGGCTCCGCCTACTGGGGCCGGGTACACCCGTGTCGTGACCGAGTGCGTAAGCCATCCGCATGAAGCTGGAGACGCTCGGGGAAACGCCCGTCCGTTCCCGGCGGCCCCGGATGTTCACTGAGCATGTGTCAGACATCCGGATTTCCGTCATCGTGCCGTGCTTCAACGAGAGCGAGGTCATCGACACCTTCCACAGTGCCCTGACCGCCGTGCTGGAGCAGACCACCGAGCGCTATGAGATCTGTTACGTCGACGACGGCAGCAGCGACGGGACCCTGGAAAAGCTGCGCCGGCTCGCCGCTCGCTCACCGCAGGTGCGCTACACCTCGTTCAGCCGGAACTTCGGCAAGGAGGCCGCGATGTTCGCGGGGATGCGTATGTCCCTGGGGTCGGCGGTGATCCTGATGGACGCCGATCTCCAGCATCCGCCTGGACTGCTCCCTCGCATGCTGGAACTGCACCGGCACGGCTACGACCAGGTGATCGCCCAACGCGACCGCATGGGCGAAGGCGCACTGCGCACCGCCGCCAGCCGGACCTACTACCGGCTGGTGCACCACTTCATGGATGTCGCGCTCGTCGACGGCGCGGGTGACTTCCGCCTGCTGTCCCGCCGCGCGGTCGACGCACTGCTGCTCCTTCCGGAGAGCAACCGCTTCTCGAAGGGGCTCTTCTGCTGGATCGGGTTCGACACGGTCAGCTTCACCTACCAGAACGCCCCCAGGGCCGGTGGGCGTTCCAAATGGGGCGGACGGCGCCTGCTCGAGTACGGCATCGACGGCCTGCTGTCCTTCAACAGCCGCCCGCTCCGGCTGGCGATCCACACTGGTCTCCTGCTGTTCCTGTCCGCCCTCGCCTATGCGTTGTGGATCGCCGTGAGCGCCGTGATGAACGGAATCGACACGCCCGGCTACGCCACGCTGGTCGCCGTCATCGTCGCACTCAGCGGTATCCAGCTCGCCACCCTCGGTGTCGTCGGAGAGTACGTCGGACGCATCTACCACGAGTCCAAGCGCCGCCCCCACTACCTGGTGCGCGAGACGGACGACACGTTCCACAACGCGCCCGGTTCCCTGCCGGTGACGGTTGCGGCGACACGTTCCGGGTAGGCGCCGCAGCGTACCGGGATCGCGCTTCGCCGACTCCGGCCCGGGTCGGGAAGGGGGCCGATCATGCCCCCAATGGCGCCGGGCGGGCCAGCAGGCGTAACGCACGCGCCTCAGGGCACCCGGCGACCACGCGAGCCGCCCGACGGCCGGCATCACCCTGCTCGCCGGCCCGATCGAGCCCGTACCTGACAGGACATCACCACGACGGAATCGGGGCAAAGACGTAGGGAGCGGACGTAACACGCGTGACGTAGCTCCCCCCGATGGGAGATCGACGCGGGCGCCGGTGATCGGTAGCGTCCACGGGAACAGCGAATGCCGATCCCGGCAGCCGGGTCGGCATCGTCACCTTCACCTTGAGGCCGCGCGCCCGCAACACGACAGGGGACTTCGATGTTCCGCAAGGTATTGGTCGCCAACCGGGGCGAGATCGCGATCCGCGCCTTCCGCGCGGCGTTCGAGCTCGGTATCTCCACGGTGGCCGTGTTCCCTTACGAGGACCGCAACTCGCTCCACCGGGCCAAGGCGGACGAGGCCTACCAGATCGGCGAAAAGGGTCACCCGGTCCGGGCCTATCTCTCGGTCGACGAGGTGATCAAAGCCGCGCGCAAGGCCGGTGCGGACGCGATCTATCCCGGGTACGGCTTCCTGTCCGAGAATCCCGACCTCGCCGCCGCCTGCGCCGACGCGGGGATCACCTTCGTCGGGCCCCCGGCCTCCGTCCTGCACCTGACGGGCAACAAGGCCCGTGCCGTGGCCGCCGCCCGCGAGGCGGGGGTGCCGGTGCTGAAGTCCTCGGATCCGTCCACGGACGTGGACCAGCTGCTCGACGCCGCCCAGTCCATCGGGTTCCCGGTGTTCGTCAAGGCGGTCGCGGGCGGTGGCGGGCGGGGAATGCGGCATGTCTCCGCGCCCGAGGAGCTGCGGGAGTCGGTCGACGCGGCGATGCGCGAGGCGGAGTCGGCCTTCGGGGACGCCACCGTCTTCCTGGAGCAGGCGGTCGTCAACCCCCGCCATATCGAGGTGCAGATCCTCGCCGACGCCCAGGGCAACGTCGTCCACCTGTACGAGCGGGACTGTTCGGTGCAGCGGCGCCACCAGAAGGTGGTGGAGATCGCGCCCGCGCCCAACCTCGACCCCGAGCTGCGTGACCGTATCTGCGCCGACGCCGTCGCGTTCGCACGGCACATCGGATACGTCAACGCGGGCACCGTCGAGTTCCTCGTGGATGAGCGCGGCAACCATGTCTTCATCGAGATGAACCCCCGTATCCAGGTGGAGCACACGGTCACCGAGCAGGTCACCGGGCGGGACCTGGTCATCGGGCAGCTGCGGATCGCGGCCGGGAAGACACTGCCCGAGCTGCGGCTGACGCAGGAGGACATCGTGCTCAACGGCACGGCTCTCCAGTGCCGTATCACCACCGAGGACCCCGCCAACGGCTTCCGCCCCGACACCGGCACCATCTCCGCGTACCGCTCTCCCGGCGGCCCCGGAGTACGGCTCGACGGTGGCACCGTCCACACCGGCGCCGAGGTGTCCGCGCACTTCGACTCGATGCTGGTCAAACTGACCTGCCACGGTCATGACTTCACCAACGCCGCCCGCCGCGCACGGCGGGCGATCGCCGAGTTCCGCATCCGCGGAGTCGCCACCAACCTGCCGTTCCTCGGCGCCGTGCTAGACCACCCGGTCTTCCGTGAGGGCCGTGTCACGACGAGCTTCATCGCCGACCACCAGGAGCTGCTGAAGGCGCGCCCATCGGCCGACCGCGGCAGCCGGATGCTCAGCTATCTCGCGGAGACCACCGTCAACCGGCCACACGGCCCGCGTCCCCAGGTCATCGACCCGGCCCTCAAGCTCCCTCCCGTCGCCCTGGGCAGCGAGCCTCCCGCAGGCTCCCGGCAGCGTCTCGCGGCCCTCGGTCCCGAGGCGTTCGCGGCGCAGCTGCGCGCACAGCGGGCCGTCGCGGTGACCGACACGACCTTCCGCGACGCCCACCAGTCCCTGCTGGCCACCCGGGTGCGGACGCGCGATCTGCTGGCCGTCGCCCCCTATGTCGCCCGTACGGCGCCGGAGCTGCTGAGCCTGGAATGCTGGGGAGGGGCCACGTACGACGTGGCCCTGCGCTTCCTCGCCGAGGACCCGTGGGAGCGGCTCGCGGCGCTTCGGGAAGCGGCGCCCAACATCTGTACGCAGATGCTGCTGCGTGGGCGCAACACTGTCGGCTACACGCCGTACCCCGTCGAGGTGACCGACGCCTTCGTCGCCGAGGCGGCGGCGACCGGCATGGACATCTTCAGGATCTTCGACGCGCTCAACGACGTCGCGCAGATGCGTCCCGCCATCGATGCCGTACGGTCCACCGGCACCGCGCTGGCCGAGGTGGCACTGTGCTACACCGGTGATCTGTCCGACCCGGCCGAACAGCTCTACACCCTGGACTACTACCTGCGCCTCGCCGAGGAGATCGTCGAGGCCGGGGCACACGTACTGGCCATCAAGGACATGGCCGGACTGCTCCGCCCGCCCGCCGCACGCACCCTTGTGACCGCACTGCGTGAGCGCTTCGACCTGCCGGTGCACCTGCACACCCATGACACGGCCGGCGGCCAGCTCGCCACACTGATCGCCGCGATCGACGCCGGTGTCGACGCCGTCGACGCCGCCGTGGCCTCGATGGCGGGCACCACCAGCCAGCCGTCCCTGTCGGCGCTCGTCGCGGCCACCGACCACACCGAGCGCGCCACAGGGCTCTCGCTCGACGCGGTCGGCGCGCTGGAGCCGTACTGGGAGGCGATGCGCAAGGTCTACGCCCCCTTCGAATCCGGGCTGGCCTCGCCGACCGGGCGGGTCTACCACCACGAGATCCCCGGTGGACAGCTGTCGAACCTGCGCCAGCAGGCGATCGCGCTCGGCCTCGGCGACCGGTTCGAGCTGATCGAGGACTGCTACGCGGCCGCGGACCGGATGCTGGGCCGGCTGGTCAAGGTGACCCCCTCGTCGAAGGTGGTGGGCGACCTGGCCCTGCACCTGGTGGGAGCGGGGGTCGACGCGGCCGACTTCGAGTCCGACCCCGGCAAGTTCGACGTACCGGATTCGGTGATCGGATTCCTGCGTGGTGAGCTGGGCGACCCGCCCGGTGGCTGGCCCGAGCCGTTCCGTACCCGGGCGCTGAAGGGCCGCCCCGGTGAGGCCACGGCCCCCACGCTGTCCGACGAGGACCGCCAGGGGCTGGACCAGGAGCGCCGGGCGACGCTGAACCGGCTGCTGTTCCCCGGTCCCACCAAGGAGTTCGAGGCCCACCGCGAGGCGTACGGCGACACTTCCGTGCTGCCCACGCAGGACTTCTTCTACGGACTGGAACCGGACGTCGAGCACACGGTCACCCTGGGCGCCGGCGTCACCCTGCTGATCCAGCTGGAGGCGATCTCCGAGGCCGACGAGCGAGGCATCCGCACGGTACTGGCCACGCTCAACGGCCAGCTGCGCCCGGTGTCGGTACGGGACGAGTCCGTCGCCACCGAGGTCAAGGCCGCGGAGAAGGCCGAGCGCGGCAACGACCGGCATGTCCCCGCACCGTTCGCGGGTGTCGTGACACTCCAGGTCGAGGAGGGCGCGACGGTGTCGGCCGGGCAGACGGTGGCCACCATCGAGGCGATGAAGATGGAGGCGTCCATCACCGCCCAGTGCGCCGGCACGGTCACGCGCCTGGCCATTGGAAGGATCCAGCAGGTCGAAGCGGGCGATCTGCTCATCGAGATCGGCTGAGGCCCGCCACCCGTGCCGGACGAGAGCTCACCGCTCTCGTCCGGCACGGGTGGCGCATGTCATAGCAAGAGAGGCCGCCTGTCGGGCTCGCGCTCATACCTACTGGTCGGTATGGTCTGAGTCGTCAGTGAGCGACAGGAGGCCCGATGACTGCGACCAATCGCCAGATCCGACTGGCAGCGCGCCCCTCCGGCATGGTGCGAGCCGAGGACTGGGAACACCACACGGCACCCGTGGAGGAGCCGGGACCCGGCCAGTTCGCCGGCCGTACAAGGGTCGTCTCGCTGGACCCGGCCATGCGCGGCTGGCTCGACGACCGCCCCTCGTATCTGCCGCCCGTGGGAATCGGCGAGGTGATGCGCGCCGGATCGGTCATCGAGGTCACCGCCTCCAATCACCCCGGGTTCCAGCCCGGTGACCAGGTCCTCGGTACCTTCGGCGTCCAGGAGTACGCCGTCTCCGACGGCAAGGGCGCGATGAAGATCGACACCTCACTCGCCCCGCCGTCCACCTACCTCGGCGCCCTCGGCATGCCGGGCATGACCGCTTACTTCGGCCTGCTGGACGTCGGCGCCCTGAAGGACGGCGAGACGGTGGTGGTGTCGGGGGCGGCGGGCGCCGTCGGCTCCATCGTGGGACAGATCGCCAAGATCAAGGGCTGCCGTGTGGTCGGTATCGCGGGCGGCCCCGAGAAGTGCGCCCTGCTCACCGACGAACTGGGCTTCGACGCCGCGATCGACTACCGCGAGGGTGACATCAAACAGCGCCTGCGCGAGCTGACCCCGGACGGCATCGACGTCTACTTCGACAACGTCGGCGGCGACATCCTGGATGCCGCGCTCACCCGACTCGCGATGCACGCACGCGTGGTGATCTGCGGCGCGATCAGCCAGTACAACAACACGACACCGGTCAGCGGCCCCTCGAACTACCTGTCCCTGCTGGTGCGCCGCGCCCGCATGGAGGGGTTCGTGGTCTTCGACTACGCCAAGCGCTATGCCGAGGCCGCGCAGGAGATCGCCGGCTGGATCGGCGATGGCCGGATCAAGGTCAAGGAACACGTGGTCAAGGGCAACGTGGACGACTTCCCCGAGGCGTTCCAGATGCTCTTCCGCGGAGACAACGTGGGGAAACTGGTCCTCGAACTCGGCTGACGCCTCAGCGCGCAGACATCTGAGTAGTCATCTGAGTACCCGAGGGCGCCGGCACTGAGTACGCCACCCGATCCGTGCCGGCGGGCGCGGGGCTGAAATGGGAGTCATGAACCCCGAGGCCCCGCGCACCCTCCGCGTCCAGCACGTCACCGTCACGGGCATGGCCCTCGCCACGGCACTGCTCCCACTGGTGGTGGGCGTCCTGGTGGCGAAGTCCATGGGCACCGACCCCATGTCGTCGGTGAACGCGCTCATCACCACGGGTGGCCAGCGTGCCCGTATGTGCCCGTCGCAGCTGCGCAGTTGCGGTCGTAGCGCACTGGGGCGCTGGAAGCCGGGAGCGCGCAGAGCATGAGCGTTCTCCGGCGGCCGGACGGCTCACCAGCCGGCCGGCTTCGCGGTGCCCATGGCACGGGTGACGGTGATCTCGATGACCACACGCTCCGGATTGGGCCTGGGCGGCTTGTACCGCTCGGCGTAGCGCCGCTCGGCATCGGCCACGGACTCGGGGTCGTCCCGGACGACGGCGGTGCCTTCGAGCGTGCACCACAGCCGCCCCTCCGCCTGGCTGACGGCCACCGGGGTGCCGGGCCCAGCGGCACGCAGGTTGCGGACCTTCTTGCTGCCCGCGCTGGTGATGACACGGGCGATCCTGGTGCGCGGGTCGTAGGTGACCCCTACGGGCACGAGGTGCGGGGTGCCGTCCGGGCGGGGCGTGGTGAGGTAGCAGATCCGGCGTTCCTGCCAGAAGCGCTCTCCCGCGGTGGCAACAGCCACTTCCTCGGGCGTCATGGGGTGCCTTTCCTCATCCGTGGGGTGGATCCGGTACGCGGCGGCGCCGCGAGTCGCGAACCGGGGGCCGCTGTCGTAGACAGGAAGCATGAACGCAGATCCCCGGCATGACGATGCTCTCACCATCTACCTCAACGATCATCTGGCGGGTGCGACGACAGGGGTCGAGCTGTCCCGGCGGATCGCGCGGGCCCATCGCGCATCGCCGCGTGCCGCGGACATGGAGCGCATCGCCGACGACATCGCAGAGGACCGCGCATCACTCGTGGCACTGATGCGGTCACTCGGGATCGGCCCGCGCCGTTACAAGGTGTGTGTGGGGTGGGCCGTCGAGAAGATCGCACGGCTCAAGCCCAACGGTCGCCTCCACCGCCGCGCCGGGCTCAGCTCGCTCGTCGAACTGGAGACCCTGCGCATCGGCATCCAGGGCAAGTACGAGCTGTGGCAGTCACTGGCAACGGTGGCGGAAGAACGGCCCCGCATCGACTACGGACGGATCATCGAACTGAAGGACCGGGCAAGGCGGCAGATGGAGATCGTGGACGAACTCCACAACGAGTCGGCAGAGGTGTTGAGGTGATGCCTCACTCCTCCTCTTCGTCCTCCTCGTCCTGGTCCTCCTCCTGGTCGTAGTCCCCGTCGTCCCCCTCGCCCTCCTCCTCGTATTCGTCGTACTCCTCAGGATCCTCGTACCCCTCGTTGTCTTCCGCTTCCGCTTCTTCCTCCTCCAGGGCCTCCTCGTGGCTGCGCACCACCTCACCGTCGCGGATCTCGCCGCGCCAGCCCTCGGCTTCCTCGTCGGTCAGGCTGACGTAACGCTGGAAGTTCTTGAAGTCCAGTCGCAGACGCCGGCCCTGGGCACGCCAGAGATTGCCGGTCTTCTCGAAGAAGCCCGACGGGTAGTACTCGACGACCAGCACGATGCGGGTGAGATCCGGGGTGACCTCGTGGAAGCTGACGCAACCGCGTGTGGACCCCTTGGCGCCCTCGGAGGTCCAGACGATCCGCTCATCCGGGATCTGCTCCTGGACGGTGGCCTTCCAGCCCCGGGTTGAGGGGCCCACCTTCACTTTCCAGTCGCTTGTCGTGTCGTCGGACTGCGACACACTCCGGACACCCTTGGTGAAACTGCTGAACTCCTCGTACTGGGTCCAGTGGTCATAGGCCGTGCGCCTCGGCAGGCCGACGTCGAGCACCTCGATGATGTTGGTCACCTTGGTGGAGCCGGGCTTGCCGCCCCGCCCGCCGCCGAACAGGTCCTTGGCCTTGCCCAGTACGTTGTCCTTGAGCCCCTTCGCCTTCTCGCTGACGAAGGCCTTCAACGGGGAGTCGCCCTGAAGTATGCGAAGGCCGACGGGAAGCGGTCCTCCGCTCTCGGCGGAGTCGAGGAGCTGGTCGGTGACGTCCGCCAGCTTGTCGCCTGCCTTGTCCGCCAGATTCTCCACCTGGGCCCCCAGATAGTCGATGAGCTCATCGCGCAACTGGTCGAGACCCGAGGCCTCGCCGCGGTCGGAGCCACGAACTTTCCCGGCCATGACCTACCTCCGCCGTGACGTGGTCTTCTTCGCGGCCGTCTTCTTCGCCGCCGTCTTCTTCGCACCCGACTTCCTGGCGGGAGCCGCCTTCTTGGCCGGGGCGGTCCTCTTCGCGGGCGCCTTCTTCGCCGCCGGCCTGCCTGCGGCCGACTTCTTCGCGGCGGTCTTCTTGGCGGGCGCCTTCTTCGCCGCCGGCCTGCCTGCGGCCGACTTCTTCGCGGCGGTCTTCTTGGCGGGCGCCTTCTTCGCGGGAGCCCTCCTCGCGGGGGCGCTCTTCCTGGCCGGAGCCTTCCGGGATGCGGGGCGCTCTCGACGGCGTCGTGATGGCGGCTCCTCGGCAGCCTCCTCTTCGTCCTCCTCTTCGTCCTCCTCCTCTTCCAAACCGCTTTCCGGCTCTTCCGCTTCCGCTTCCTCGTCTTCCTCGTCTTCCTCGAACTCCTCCTCCGGCTCTTCCTCTTCGTACTCCTCCTCTTCCTCTTCCTCTTCCTCTTCTTCGGGCTCTTCGCCGATGCGGAGTGTGCGTTCGTGCAGGGACTGCGCCAGATCGCCGAGCCGGCGGTCGGCCGTGGCAGTGAGAGCCTTGCGGCCGGCGTCGAGCAGTTCGCCCCGTATCTGCTCATTCAGCTCTGCGACCTGGGGTATCTCCCCGAGCCTCTTGAGACCTTCCGTGGCCAGTTGCTGCGGATCAAGCCCGAAGCGACGGCCCGCCAGATAGGTCGCCATGGCAAAGGCAAGCCGCCCCTTCTTGGCCCGCCCGAGCAGGTACCCACCCGCGACGGCCGCCGCAAGGGCGATCTTGGTCGTGTCATTCATGAACGATCCCTTCGGAAAGGGCAGGAGCGCCGATCCGAGTCCAAGGGCCCTTGCCCGACAGGCGATTGAGAGAAGTGGGCCCGTGATGGGCGCGCGTCGACAGCGCCTGGCGCGGCGGTCCGTGTTCCGACGGCACACGCCTGCTCATCCGGGCCGGACATGGGGAAACTGCCCAGATCGATAAGGGATATGTCCCTATATGATGAGATTGTATGTTGGAGAGGAACGTGGCGCCCGCTTCCGACCACCGGAGAGATCATGGCCGCAGCAGAACCAGCCAGGCGCCGGACCGGCGGCAGCCGCAGCAGGGGCGGCGAGCACTCGGGGCAGTCCCGGGAGCGCTCCGGCAGGGAGAAGGCGGCTTGGGCGATGCGTTCCGCAGCCGAACAGCTGACGGAATTGCTCGGGCGCTCCCCGGAGTCGGTCTCGGCGCTCAAGCCGACGGATGACGGCTGGGAGGCCGATGTGGAGGTGCTGGAGCTGGAGCGCATTCCCGAGACCACCAGCGTGATGGCCAGCTACCGGGTGACGCTCGACAAGGAGGGCGATCTGGTGGCGTACGAGAGGACGCGGCGTTACACCCGCGGGCAGATCGACCGGCGCGGCTGACAGCGGCCGACCGGTGAAGGGAGGCGCCATGACTGTGGTGCCGCAAGGCGGTGGGAGTGTCTCCAGGGGCGGTGGCTCAAGCAGCCTGTACGACGTCCTGGAGCTCATCCTCGATCGCGGACTCGTCATCGACGTCTTCGTCCGTGTGTCCTTGGTGGGGATCGAGATACTGAAGATCGACGCACGCATCGTCGTGGCCAGCGTCGACACCTACCTGCGCTTTGCCGAAGCGTGCAACCGGCTTGATCTGGAGTCGGGCAGCAGGCAGCCGGCGCAGCTGACGGACATCGTCGGCGACACGGTCGAGAGCGGAGCCAAGGGCAAGTCCAAAGGAGCTCTCTCCGGTGCGGCCGAGGCGGTCACGGACACCCTCAAGGGCATCACGGGCCGTGACGACGAGGATGAGGACCGCGAGGACGAGGACGACGAGGCAGAGGCAGAAGACGGGGTGGACGAGGAAGACGAGGAGAGGGAAGAAGAACCCGTGAGGCGGCGGAAGGCGACCCGGCGGACCTCGTCCCGGCGTGTGCGGGACTCGACCCGCGAGAGGTAAGTGGCAGGCATGGCCGTATACATCTACTCGATCGTCGGCAAGCAGCATCCCCTGCGGCTCGATGGCCTCAGCGGCGTCGGCGAGGGCGGCGCGCAGCTACGTACGGTGAGCGCCGGGCAGCTCACGGCAGTGGTGAGTGACGCCCCGGAGGATCTGCGCCCCAAGCGCCGCGATCTCGGAGCGCACCAGGAGGTACAGCAGCGCCTCCTGTCGGACGGCACCGTGCTGCCGCTGAGATTCGGTCTGCTGGCAGCCGACGACGAAGCGGTACGACTCGTCCTGGAGGAGAGTGCCGACGCGTACGTGGACCGGCTCGGGGCGCTGGACGGCTGCGTCGAGTACCACCTGAAGGCGTCGCAGGACGAGGAGGCCCTGCTGCGGCAGATCCTCGAGGAGAACGACGACGCCCGGCGACTCAACGAAGAGATCCGGAGCGGTCGGGCGGGCCCCGACGCTCCAGTGTCGCTGGGGGAGCTGGTCGCCCATGAGGTGCAGGCGCGGCAGGAGGCCCTGGCCACGGGTGTGGTCGAAGCGCTCCGCCCCTTCGCCCGGCTCCACGAGTCGTCCCAGCCGACCGGCAACGACTTCCTGAGTGTCTCGTTCCTGGTGCACCACGACCAGGACGAATCCTTCCTCACCACGGAGTTGAGCGTGGCGGGTCAGATGGGCGACGACTTCGACTTCCGGCTCAGCGACGCCCTGCCCCCGTACAGCTTCGTCTGAAAGGAACGAATTCTCATGGGTCTGCTCACACAACTCGTCACCCTTCCCCTGGCACCCGTGCGGGGCGTCGCCTGGGTGATGGATCGGGTCATCGAGGCGGCGGAGGACGAGTATTACGACCCGGCTCCCGTGCACCGCGCACTCGCCGAACTCGAAAGGCAGCTCCTCGCGGGGGAGATGGACGAGGAGACCTTCGACCAGCGTGAGGACGAACTGCTCGACCGGCTGGATGAGATTCAGGCATTCCAGCGCGGTGAACTGTGATGACCACGCACCCGACGCACCAGATGTACCCGAGCCTCGCGTGCCGCGGCGAGGGAACGCGAGGGTGTCACCGTGAGTGAACCGCTCGCCAATCGGCTCGGCTCCTATCCGTCGAGGGCGGCGCCGCCTTACGGGCAGGGCTCGTCCGCCAACCTCGCCGACATCCTCGAGCGGGTGCTCGACAAGGGCATCGTCATCGCCGGGGACATCCAGATCAACCTGCTCGATATCGAACTGCTCACCATCAAACTGCGTCTGATCGTCGCCTCCGTCGACAAGGCGAAGGAAATGGGGATCGACTGGTGGGAGCACGATCCCTCCCTCTCGTCCCGTAGCAGGGGCGAGAAGTCACTGGCCGAGGAGAACCGGCGGCTGCGGGCGGAGATCGAGGCCATGCGGCAGGGCGGCGAACCTCTTGAAGGATCTCCGGAGGAGTCGGAAGAGCCTCGGGCGGCACCCAGGACGGGCCACCCTCGAAGGAGCGCGCGCGATGACCGACCGGAGTGACCGGGTCTCCGGCGGTGCCGAGGCCGCGGATGTCACGTATGTGTACGCCGTGGCTCACCAGGTCGCCGGACTGGAGGAGGCTGTGGCCGCGCTCCGAGGGGTGGCGGACGCCCCCGTGCGTCTCGTCACCGGCACCCGGGAGGATGAACTGGTGCTCGTGGCCAGCCCGGTGCCCGCGCGGGACTTCCAGGAGGAGGCGCTCAAACGGCACCTGGAGGATCTGGAGTGGCTGGAGGCGGTGGCGCGAGCCCATCACGGCGTCATCGAGGCGCTGGCCGGTCGCACCACTGTGCTGCCCTTGCGTCTCGCGACGGTCTATCTCGACGACGCCCGCGCGCGGGGGGTGCTCGATGACGGCTGGGACGCCTTCGCCGAGCGGGTGCGCCTGCTGGCGGGCCATGTCGAATGGGGGGTCAAGATCTACGCTGACCCTTCGGCGGCCACCGTGGCCGCCACCGGCCCGGCCCCGTCATCCGGCCTCTCACCGGGGCGCGCCTACCTCCGGGACCGCAGGGAGCAGCGCAGTGCCCGGGACAGCGTCTACACGGCTGCCCAACGGGCCGCCGAGCGGGTCGAGGCAGCGGGACGCAGCCACGCGGCAGGCCGCGCCCGCCACCGTGTCCAGCAGGGCGTGCTGGCGGAGGCGAGGGGGGAGAACCTCGTCAACGACGCGTATCTCGTCCCCCTGGACCGTGCCGACGACTTCCGTGGCGAGGTGGCCCGTGCCGCGGACGGTCTCGACGGCGTCCGGGTCGAGATCACCGGCCCCTGGGCGCCGTACTCCTTCGCCACATCCCCCGACGCACCGGGCGAAGCGGCCGAAGGCGCCCACCCATGACCGAGCCCGAGCCTGTGCCGTACTCGGCGGTCGAGCCCTTGCCGGAGCGGCAGGTCGCGCTGATCGATCTGCTGGACCGGCTGCTCAGCGGGGGTGTCGTGCTCACCGGTGATGTGGTGCTGTCCATCGCCGACATCGATCTGGTGCGGATTTCGCTACGGGCGCTGATCGTCTCGATCAGTGCCGAGAACCCGTCGCCCTGGGCGACGGCTGCCGAGCCGCGAGGCGGTCATGAGCCCTGACGATGCCGGCGACGACGGGTCGGCACGGCGCTTCGACGAGGTCGCGGACGCCGCGGCCCGTGCCTTCCGGTTGCTCCCTGCCGTGCCCCGAGACCTCGGGCCCCGTGACTCCCGCCACCCGGCCGCACGCAGGATCAGCGCGGATCCGGACACCGTGGAACGGGATCTGATCAGACTCGTCCTCACCCTGGTGGAACTGCTACGACAACTCATGGAGCGACAGGCCCTCCATCGCGTCGACCAGGGAGACCTCACCGAGGAGCAGGAAGAGCGCCTGGGCGAGACGCTCATGGTCCTGCATGACCGGATGAGCGAGTTGTGCGCCCAGTACGGACTGACCATGGAGGACCTCAACCTGGATCTGGGCCCCTTGGGCACCCTGCTTCCGCCGTCCGACTGAGACGCGCTCACCCGGGTACGCGTCCGGCAGGCGGGGGACGGACGAACGGCGACGTTCGAATGACCAGGAGGGGACACCCCATGGCCGATTTCAGGACAGCGGTCCTCGCGCTCGACTGCGCAGAGCCGACAGAACTCGCCCAGTTCTATGCGGGGTTACTGGGGGGACGGGTGCGGCCCACCGACGATCCCGATCGGATCGAGGTCGTCGGGCAGGACGGCTCGGTGCTGGCGTTCCTGCGGGACCACGGCTTCGCACCGCCCAGCTGGCCCCGCCCTGAGGACTCCCAGCAGGCGCATCTGCTGGTGTACGTCGATCCCGGCGAGGTGGACGCGGCCGAGCGCGAAGCGGTCAGCCTCGGTGCCACGCCGGTGGACGCGAGCAATATCGGAGGGCCGCGGGAATCCCGGCTGCTGGCGGATCCCGCCGGGCATTCCTTCCTGCTGCTGGCGAGGAAGCCCGAGCCGGCGGCGGAGGGACCGTTCGGGTGAAGATCCACGGACGGCGATAATCCGGTGAGACCGGGGTAGCCGCCGAATCGGGTCCGGAACACGGCAGAGCAGCTGCCGAGGGGAAGGGCGCCGAAAGGAGGCACGGAGATGAGTCTGGTCAAGGAATCCATCGAGGTCGGTGTTCCCGTCAGCACTGCCTACAACCAATGGACGCAGTTCGAGGAGTTTCCGAACTTCATGGAAGGCGTCGAGGAAGTACGACAGGTGGACGACCGCCACAACCACTGGACCACCAGGATTGCCGGGGTCCGCAGGGAGTTCGACACCGAAATCGTCGACCAGCTTCCGGACGAGCGCATCGCCTGGCGCACGATCGGGGGAGAGACCCAGCAGATGGGCATGGTGCACTTCCAGCCCCTCGACGCGACGCGCACGCGTGTCGAGCTCATCATGGATGTCGAACCGGTGGGCGCGGCCGAGAAGACCGCGGCCATCGCCGGAATGATCGACCGGCGTGTCAAGGGCGATATGCGTCGCTTCAAGGAGTACATCGAACAGCGAGGCGGCGAAACCGGTGCCTGGCGGGGCCGGGTGGGCCCGCGCTGAGACCTGTCGCGCGACCCGGCACGGCCTCGTGGGGCACAACCGGTACCTGTCCGGATACGGTCGGCAGCGCCCTGGCTGGATCCGTTTGCCACGGCCAGGAGCGGGCAGTCGCGGTATAGGAGCACTCCAGGATCGGAGGAAGCAAATGATCATCCTCGGACTCATATTGCTCATCATCGGACTAGTGGCTGGCATCGGCATCCTCTGGACCATTGGCATCATTTTGGTCGCCATCGGCCTGGTGCTCTGGGTACTCGGCGCGGTGGGCCACGCGGTGGGTGGGCGAAGGCACTACTACTGACTGCTCGTCGGCCACCGAGTGCCCGCGCCGGCGGCACCCATGGGCCTGAGCCGGACGTGGCGAGCACAAGGGGTGCTCTCCTCAGCCGTACACGCAGCCGCCTCCCCCTCGGGGAGGCGGCTGCATGTCCATGGAAAAAGTTGCGAATCCCAGTGAACCTCTCTCGGTGATTCAGCGTCTGACGGAGTTCGGATAGTCAACTCCCGTCATTCCCCTCAATCCTGTGCGGCCTATTTCCGCGGGAACTCTTTGACGCGATCGGGTGAACTCCATTAGCGTTTCTCAACGTTGTTCCCGGGCAGGTCAGTTGAGCTCAGTACGGGTGTGTCTCGTCACCCGTGTACTGAGCATTTTCATGCCCCGGGAGTTCATTCACGTTGAAGTGGAGACAACCCCCCATGCGTCTTTCCCCATCCCGTCAGGGCGCCAAGCGTCTGGCGGCGGCTTCCATGGCCGCAAGCGCGGCCGTCGTCCTGATCGCGGCCGTCGCTCCGGCGGCCCACGCCGGCCAGCAGAAGCCTGCTTCCGGCGAGCCGAAGCCGGGCGCTCGCATCATCGGTGGCACCGAAGTGTCCAACGACGCGTACCCCTTCATGGCGGCGCTGCTCTCCAAGGGTTCGGGCAGCGCGCTGAAGCGCCAGTTCTGCGGTGGCAGTCTGATCAGCCCGGACGTGATCATGACCGCGGCCCACTGCGTCACCGGGATGGAGGCGAAGGACCTCCAGGTGGTGGTCGGCCGCACCACCCTGTCCAACTCCAAGCAGGGCCAGGTCAGAAACGCCCGGCCGTCGACGGGTGAGGGTGACCCCGGAGGCATCGTCGTCCACCCGCGCTATCTCAAGGGCAAGGAGGCGTACGACATCGCCTTCGTCCAACTCGACAAGCCCGTCAAGGGCATTGTCCCCATCAAGCTGCCGACCCTCGGCACCGACGCGCTGATACGCCCCGGCGCCAAGGCCGTTGTGACCGGCTGGGGCAACACCGACACCGACATGACCCACTACCCCGACCGGCTCCGCGAGGTGAAGGTGCCCCTGCTCTCGCACGACGAGTGCAAGGTCAGCTACCGCGAATACGACAGGAAGGTCAACGTCTGCGGAGGCGTCGAGGGCAAGGACTCCTGCCAGGGCGACAGCGGCGGTCCGCTGTTCCGTAAGGTCCCCGGCCGTCAGCAGCCCATCCAGATCGGCGTCGTCTCGTACGGTGAGGGTTGCGCCGCCCAGGGTGCCCCCGGCGTCTACACCTCCGTCAGCTCGTCGAAGCTGTGGGACACGCTGTCCGAGTCCCCGGAGGGCAAGAGCCTGAAGGAGAGGCTGAACCGGGGCCGCTGACCAGTCCCGCTCCCCTCGGCGAACCCGGCCTTTTCGTGCCTGGTGTGCCGCGTACGCCCCGACGGCGACGCGGCACACCAGGCACACCCGTATCCGGGATCGCCAGGAGTTTCTTTCCCGTTTGAACATCCCGCGCATCACTTCCGTACTTCTCTCGAAGCGGCGCTCTCGTCAGCGCGTGTTCACGGCCGACCGGCAAGGAAACATAGGAGCTCCATGGGACGCACAGTGCGGCGACGGTCCAAGCGGGGCAAACGAGCACTCGTTGCCTCGATCGCTCTCATGCTGGGCGGGGGTGGTCTGATCGCGGTCAACTCCTATGCCTCCGCCGGTGAAGGCAGTGGGCCCTGGCCCAGCGGATGGAACGGGGAACAGAACCAGACGCAGAGTGCCGGCGCCTCCGCGTCGACCATCAAGTGCCCCGAGGTGGCGAACGGGCTGCCCCAGGTGCCGGACGGTGCCCGGCAGGAGGTCGACCGTGAACTGGCCACGCTCGACAGCCAGATCACCGAGGCGTACCAGCGCTTCGTCAATGAGAAGGAGCAGATAGCCCGCGATCCGCAGTACGCGCAGAACGCCGTGCTCCAGCCGCTGAAGGACAAGCGCACGGCCGGTATCGAACGGATCGCGGTCGCCATCGGCCGGGTGGCGGGGGAGCAGCCCGAGGGTCTCGAGGCCATGGCCCCGTGTGCCCTCCAGGCCGATGACGCCGACACCGGCGACGGCGATCAGGACCAGAACGGCGATCAGGACGAGAACGGCGGCCAGGACCAGGGTGACGGCGGCCAGGGCGACGGCACCGGCGGTCAGGCCGGCAACGGTCCCGAGGCATCCGACTTCGTGGACATCCAGTCCGTCCAGCCGAACGTGCAGAACCCGCCCCAGCAGCAGGGTGCCTCCCAGGGCACCTTCACCACGGAGTGCGGCCGGAACGAGAACGGCAAGTTCAACCCGGACAACGTCATCGTGGCGCCTGGTGTGAGCAACGGCGCCCACCACATGCACGACTATGTGGGCAACCAGGCCAACGACGCCTTCGCCAGCGACGACGACCTCGCCAACGGGCAGACGACCTGCAGCGACCAGGGCGACAAGTCGACCTACTACTGGCCGGTGCTGCGCGTGCAGAACGGTCAGGACGAGAACGACGTCCAGGCCGACGGCGGCGGCAAGGACAAGAACGTCGGCGAGATCCAGACACCGTCCCAGGTGACGCTGAACTTCGTCGGCAGTCCGGTCAGCGAGGTCACCGCGATGCCGCGGTTCCTGCGGATCATCACGGGTGACGCCAAGGCGTTCGTCAACGGCAACGCCAACGCCAACGCCTCCTGGAGCTGCACGGGCTTCGAGAACCGCCAGCTCAAGGACAAGTACCCGGTCTGCCCCGAGGGCAGCAAGGTCGTGCGGTCGTTCAAGTTCCAGAGCTGCTGGGACGGCCAGA
Source organism: Streptomyces sp. NPDC019396 (assembly GCF_040632375.1). Classification (NCBI taxonomy): domain Bacteria; kingdom Bacillati; phylum Actinomycetota; class Actinomycetes; order Kitasatosporales; family Streptomycetaceae; genus Streptomyces; species Streptomyces sp. NPDC019396. Next base: position 65,203 of record NZ_JBEYBS010000025.1, read on the forward strand.
ACACCGACAGCGCCAACCACCGCACCCATGTCGCCTTCGCCGACCAGAACGGCGCCTGCCAGAACGGCTTCAAGGCCATTCCGCAGCTCGTCCAGCGGATCGTGTACGACGTGCCGCCGCCGGTCTTCGACGGGAACAACCCGAGCGTCTTCGCGGTCGACTCGTTCCCCGAGCAGCTGCACAAGCCGGTCACGGACCACGGCGACTTCATCAACGTCTTCGACGAGAACCTGATGAACGAGGTGGTGAGCTGCATCAACGAGGGGCGCCAGTGCGGCGCCGGCGGCGATGCCGGAGCCCCTCCGGCGGGTGACGGCGGTGAGGAGCCCGGCGCTCCCGAGGAGCCGGGTGCCGGGGAGCAGCCCCAGGCCCCGGGCGGTGACGACCAGCAGGAGCCCGGTGCCCCCCAGGACCCGGGTGCGGGCCAGAACAACGGTGGCGGCGAGCAGCCCGAGGCCCCGGGCGGGAACGTCGAGCAGCCCGAGGCCCCGGGCGGGAACGTCGAGCAGCCCGAGGCCCCGGGCGGGAACGTCGAGCAGCCCGAGGTCAAGAGCAAGCCCGGCGCCGAGGCCGGCGCGGGCAACGCCGGTGACGGCAAGGACGCGGCCGCGGGACAGCCTGCAGGTACCGGCGCCGCCCCGGGCGCCGGTGCTGATGAGCAGAACGAGCCGGCTGAGCAGAACGTGCAGACGAAGCCGGTGGTCAACGCCGGCAGCCAGCCGCAGACGGGCGGTGGGCTCGCTTCGACCGGCGCCCAGCTGTGGCCGTCCGCGGCCGGAGCCGTGCTGCTGATCGCCGGTGTCGTGCTGCTGCGCATGCGTGGCCGTGGCGAGGCCGCACGCCGGCGCTGACGGCGTCTTTCAGCCACTCAGCCCTGGCCGGACCCCCAACGGGCCCGGCCAGGGCTGACGCATGTCACCTGAGATCCCCTGTGCCCTCACACCGGAGGAGCCGTGGGAGCGCCGTGCGCGGGCAGGGACGTGGGCGCGTGCCCAGCCTGCTCGGTGGAGCGCTGGTGGGGGATCTGCAGCTCCCCCTGCCCCATCGAGATGGTCCGCATCGGAGCGGGAATGCTGATGCCCTCGGCACGGTAGCGCCGGTGCAGCCGCTTGATGAACTCGTGCTTGATCCGGTACTGGTCGCTGAACTCGCCCACGCCGAGGATCACCGTGAAGCCGATGCGCGAGTCGCCGAACGTGTGGAAGCGGATGGCCGCTTCATGGTCGGGCACACCCCCCTCGACGTCCGCCATGACACTCTCGATGACCTCCGTCGTGACCTTCTCCACATGGTCCAGGTCGCTTTCGTAGCCGACCCCCACCTGGACCGTGAGCGTCATCTGCTGCTCCGGACGGTGGTAGTTGGTCATGTTGGTCCCCGAAAGCTTGGTGTTCGGAATGATCACCAGGTTGTTGGAGATGTGGCGCACCACGGTGTTACGCCAGTTGATGTCGACGACATAGCCTTCTTCGCCGCTGCTGAGCCGGATGTAGTCGCCGGGCTGGACGGTCTTGGAGGCGAGGATGTGTACGCCCGCGAACAGGTTGGCCAGGGTGTCCTGAAGGGCCAGTGCCACCGCGAGACCGCCCACGCCCAGAGCGGTGAGCAGCGGGGCGATGGAGACGCCCAGGGTCTCCAGGACCACGAGGAATCCCATGGCGATGACCACGACACGGGAGATGTTCACGAAGATCGTGGCCGATCCGGCGACTCCGGACCGGGACTGTGCCAGGGCCTGCACCAGCCCGGCCACGATCCTGGTTGCCGTGAGGGTCGCTGCCATGATGAGCACCGCGGTGAGCACCATGGTGACGTTGCGCCCGACGGAAGCCGTCAGCGGCAGCACCGACGCCGCCACCGCCGCTCCTCCGGTGACCGCCGCCCACGGGGCCAGAGCGCGCAGGGCGTCCACGAGGATGTCGTCGCCGCCCCAGCGCGTCCGGCTCGCGCGTACCCCGAGCCACTTCAGGACCAGGCGCAGTAGCAGCGCCGCGCCGATGCCCGCGACCAGCGCGATTCCGGCGACGATCAGATCATGCGGGGTGAGGTCCCGGTTCAACGGGCCCCTCCCGTGGCATCGGGGAGTGTGCGCACAGCGGTGGATGCCGCTGTGGTCCGGATGTGATGTCTCGTCACCTTGCCACCTGTGGGTTCTGGGAGTGCGTCGTACGGTCACGCCGAGACTCGGGGAACCAGCGGCTCCGACTCGACGCGATCTGTCATCCTGCCGCACGCCGTGGGGATCCGTCAGAACGCCCCCTGGCAGGGGGCCGCATGCGGGTGACAGGGCGTGTAGCCCATCCCGGGCCGGGTAGCGGGGGGTGCATGCCGCCGCAGGGCGGCCACGACAAGGAGCGGACATGAACATTCCGTTGGAAACGCTGCTTGATCAGGTGCAGGAACGAGGCCGCTACACGCTGCGGCAGGAGGCAGCACATGCCACCGAGATCGTCCTGGACGTCCTGGGAGCCCATCTGGTGGGCGATGACCGCGGCGATCTCGCCCGTCTGCTGCCGAAGCAGTGCGGCCCGCTGCTGACCGCCGGCGAGCCCGCCAGCGAGCCGCTGACGCCGCGCGGATTCATCGAGGCGGTGGCGGCCGGCGGCCCCGGCGACTTCGCCGAGGCCCGCCGTGCCGTCACCGCCGTGCTCGGCGTCGTGGCCGAGACCGCCGACGACGCCCTGCTGCGGCGCATCCTCACCCAACTCCCGCCCGGTCATGCCGGGTTGTTCGGCCGGATGGAACCGATCTGAGGAGTCGGCGGTGACGCTGAGTCAGTCCGCCACAGGGCGGTACACCGTCAGAGCCTCGTCGAGCTTGTCGATCAGAAGGGACGACGGCGCGGGCACGACCTCGCCGTCGTACGCCATGCTCGTGCCCTCCGGGAGGTCCGTGATCAGCAGCCGCCGCGGCCGCGCCGAGGCGTACAGCCTGGTCCGGGCCAGCCCGCCCGCGACAGCGGTGGCCAGCAGCCTGGTCCGGGCGAAACGCCCGCCGTGCGCGATGCGGACGTCGAGCAGACCGTCCGACAGATCGTGGCGCCGCGCCGGAGCCATACCGAGGCTGCGGTAGGCCCCGTTGCCCGCGAACAGCAGCCAGATGGACCGGGCCCTGCCGTTCACCTTGGCGCGCAGCGGACGTGTCGTCCGCAGCACCTGGAGCACCGCGATCACGGCGGCCGGAGGTCCGCCGACGCGCGGTGACCAGTGCTCCCGGATGCGTACGAGTTCCGGATAGACCCCGATGCTGAAGGTGTTGAGGAAATAGTGCGGCTCCTGTGCATCCGGCCCCACGGTCCGGTGCTCGGGGAACCGTCCGTCCGCACCCGTGGCGGCCCTGACCCGGCCGACATCGGCCCGTACGGCGCTGCCCGCCTCCACGGCGGCGCAGGCGACCGGGATCGTGTCGGCACCCAGGTCCGCCGCGAAGTGGTTGAAGGTGCCGCCGGGCAGCACGGCGAGCGGGACGTCGAACCGGAGCGCGCACTCAGCCGCCGCGTTCACCGTGCCGTCTCCGCCGCACACTCCGAGTGCGCCACCGGACTCTGCAGCGGACTTCGCGGCCTCGGCGAGCACGTCGGGCAGGGGGCCGGCCTCGGGCTCGTAGACCACCACGCGGGCCTGCGGCAGCGCGGTCCTCAGCTGGCGTACCGGGTCGATCAGCTGCGGCTGGGCCCCGGAGGACGGATTGACGACCACGGTGAGGCCCTTGCCCTCAGGAAGTGCCGGGGCGTCGGCCCGCGGCCTGGCCGGTGCCGGGAGCTGCGAGCGGGAGGGAACCAGCCCCCGCACGGCGTACGCCGCCCCCACCCCGAGTGCCGCGCCGACCAGCACATCGCTGGGGAAATGGACACCCGTGTAGACGCGGGAAAAGGCCACGGACGCGGCGACCGGGGCCAGCGCCGCGCCCCAGCCCCGCGATTCCATGGCCACACCGGTCGCGAACGCGGCGGCGGAGGCCGAGTGCCCGGAAGGGAAGGAGCTGGTCACGGGCTGGTGCGGCAGATGCCGGATGATCGGCACGTCGTCCATGAGAGGCCGGGCGCGCCGCACCGCCCCCTTGGCCAGGGTGTTCACCGTGGCCGACGCCAGCGCGAGCGACGCCACCCCGCGCACCGCGGCCCGCCGCCCCCGCACCCCGCCCAGCGCCCAGATCCCGGCACCGATGCCGAACCACAGCAGCCCGTGGTTGGCGCTGCGGCTCAGCCGCGGCAGCACCGGCTCGGCCCCCGGCCAGCGGCGCTTGGCGACCGTGCCGAACAGGGCCACGTCCTTGGCGTGCAGGCGCTGTCGGATCTTTCCCACCCGGAGTGTGTTCATGGGCTCCCCATACCCAGCCGCCGCGTTTCCACCACGCTCGTTCACCCGTCGTGCCTGTTCACGGCTGTTCACGCCCGTTAACGCCCGCACGGGTGCATCCGGGACGGCACCGGGAGCCGAATCAGTGAGAGGACACGGCAGAGGCAGCGGGAACAAGACAGGTACAGCGAGGACGGAGGCGCCATGAGCGGCGAGACCCACAGGGACATGCGGCGACCGCACTGCCTGGTGACAGGCGCGACGGGTTACATCGGGGGACGGCTGGTGCCCGAGCTGCTGGCGTCCGGCTACCGGGTGCGCTGCATGGCCAGATCCCCCGGCAAGCTGCGCGACCAGCCCTGGGCAGGCAGCGTGGACATCGTGCGCGGGGACGTGACCGACGAGGACGCGGTCGGCGCCGCGCTCGAGGGGGTGGACATCGCCTACTACCTCGTCCACGCGCTGCGCACCGGGCGCGGGTTCGAGGACACGGACCGGGAGGCAGCCAGGATCTTTGCGGAGCGCGCCGGCGCGGCCGGAGTACGGCGCATCGTCTACCTGGGCGGACTGACCCCGGCGGACGTTCCGGCGGCCGAGCTCTCACCACACCTGCGCTCCCGCGCCGAAGTGGGAGAGATCTTCCTCGGGTCCCAGGTCCCCGCGACCGTACTGCGCGCCGCGGTCATCATCGGTTCGGGCTCCGCGTCGTTCGAAATGCTGCGCTACCTCACCGAACGCCTGCCCGTCATGGTCACTCCGAGCTGGGTGAGCACCCGGATCCAGCCGATCGCCGTCCGGGACGTGCTGCGCTATCTCGTGGGCAGCGCGGGGATGCCGGACGAGATCAACCGCGCCTTCGACATCGGCGGGCCCGACGTCGTCACCTACGAGGAGATGATGCGTCGGTACGCGGTGGTGGCCGCCCTGCCGCGGCGCCGCATCCTGCGGGTGCCGATGCTGACCCCGCGCCTCTCCAGCCATTGGATCGGTCTGGTCACCCCGGTGCCGCCGTCCCTCGCCCGGCCGCTGGCGGAATCGCTGCGCCATGAGGTCGTCTGCGGCGAGCACGACATCGCGCGGTACGTCCCCGACCCGCCCGGTGCCCCGATCGGCTTCGACGAGGCACTCGCTCTGGCCCTGCGGCGGGTACGCGAAGCGCAGGTGACCACCCGCTGGTCGTCCGCCACCCTGCCGGGAGCCCCGAGCGATCCCCTGCCCACCGATCCGGACTGGGCCGGGGGCAGCTTGTACACGGACAGGCGTGCGCTCGCGGTCGACGCCTCCCCGCAGGCGCTGTGGCGGGTCATCGAGGGCATCGGAGGCGACAACGGCTGGTACTCGTTTCCGCTCGCCTGGGCGGTGCGCGGCTGGCTCGACCGGCTGGTCGGCGGAGACGGGCTGCGGCGCGGCCGACGGGACGCGGCACGCCTGCGGGTGGGTGACTCGCTGGACTTCTGGCGGGTCGAGGAGATCGAGCCGGGCCGGCTGCTGCGCCTGCGCGCCGAGATGCGGCTGCCGGGGCTGGCCTGGCTCGAGATGTACGCCGAGCCCGCCGAGGGAGCGGAGACCGGGCGGTCCCGCTACCGGCAGCGGGCGCTGTTCCACCCGCACGGTCTGCTCGGACACCTGTACTGGTGGAGCGTGTCCCCGTTCCACGCCGTTGTGTTCGGTGGGATGGCACGCAACATCGCCAGAGCCGCCGTACGCACAAAAGCCGACAGCACAGTCGGCACGAACACAGAGCCCGCCAGGAACACAGAGCATGCCGAAAACACAGAGCACCCCAAGAACACGGGAAGCACCGGGTGAACACCTCCATCACGCTCCAGGGAGTGGCCTCATGACCGCCGCGGTCGTCCTCTTCACCGCCGACCTGCGCCTCCACGACCACCCGCCTCTGCGCGCGGCCGCCTCTTCCTGCGACGAAGTGGTGCCGCTGTTCGTACGCGACCGCACCATCGAAGCGCTGCGCTTCTGCGCCCCCAACCGCCAGGCGTTCCTCGCCGACTGCCTGACGGACCTCGACCGCGGGCTGCGCGAGCGCGGCGGTCGGCTTGTGGTGCGCTCGGGTGAGGTCCTCGAGGCGGTCTGTGCGGTGGCGCGCGAGGCGGAGGCCCGCGAGGTGCACATGGCGGCCGGTGCCAGCGGCTACGCGCACGCCCGCGAGGCCCGGCTCCGCAGGGAGCTGGAGCGGCAGGGGCTCCGGCTGGTCGTCCACGACGCGGTCGTCAGCGCGCTCGGCGCCGGTGCCGTCGTGCCGTCGGGCTCGGACCACTTCGCCGTCTTCACGCCGTACTTCCGCCGCTGGTCGCAGCAGGAGATCCGGGGCACCCTCGGCGCCCCCAGGGCGCTGCGCGTGCCCCGGGCCGTCGGTTCGGACGCCGTCCCCTCACGCGAGGACGTCGAGGGGGTCTCCCCGGGGCTGGCCCGCGGTGGCGAGGAGGAGGCGCGCGAACTCCAGAACGCATGGCTGCGGAGTGGGGTCTCGCGCTACGCCGAGACGCATGACGATCTCGCGGGTGACGCGACCTCCCGGCTGTCGCCGCATCTGCACTTCGGCACGCTTTCACCGGCCGAGCTCGTGCACCGGGCCCGCAGCGCCGGGGGCGAGGGCGCGGAAGCGTTTGTACGGCAGCTGTGCTGGCGGGACTTCCACCAGCAGGTGCTCGACGCGCGGCCGCTCACCGCCGCCCATGACTACCGGACCCGGCACGACCACTGGCGCTCGGGGAGCAGTGCCGAGGAGGAGACACAGGCGTGGAGGGAGGGCCGGACCGGCTACCCGGTGATCGACGCGGCCATGCGCCAGCTGCGCCACGAAGGGTGGATGCACAACCGCGGGAGGCTGCTGACCGCGAGCTTTCTCACCAAGACCCTGTACGTGGACTGGCGGGTCGGCGCGGCGCACTTCCTCGACCTGCTGGTCGACGGGGATCTCGCGAACAACCAGCTCAACTGGCAGTGGGTGGCGGGCACCGGTACGGACACCCGGCCGAACAGGGTGCTCAACCCGCTGCGGCAGGCCAGGCGCTTCGACCCCGACGGCGCCTATGTGCGCCGCTGGGTACCCGAACTCGCCGGAATCGAAGGCCCTGCCGTACACGAACCGTGGAAGCTGCCGGCCGATGAGCGGGCGGGGTACGACTACCCCGAGCGGATGGTCGCCCTGGACGCCGGGCTGGAGCGGTTCCGCAGGGGCCGCGGCATCGAGTGAACCGTGACCCTGCGGGCGGCGAAGCGGAGATCACATCATCTGAAGTTGCGTTCGAGGGCGGTGCGCATGATGGGATGAGCTGATGCGACCCCCCACACGCATTACCGCGCATCCCCGCAACCCGTATGAAGAGCTCGCTCAACTGGCCGACCCGGAGCCCGAGTTGGACGAGCAGCTGCCGTATCGCGGTCGAGTGACTCCCGCCGCGCCGGGAATCCGCCCGCACGAGGGCGACGAGGAGGAGTGGACACCTCCCAACCACCGGGGCCGGAGCCGGCTCGCGGCCGTGCCGGTAGTGTTCAAGCTCGCCGTCGCCGCCGTGGTGTGCGGGATGCTCCTCGTCCTCTGCGACCGGCTGTCGGTGGCCTACGCCGAGGACAAGGCCGCGGAGAAGATCCAGCAGTCGCTCGGTGGGGGAGCCCGGCCCGAGGTCGACATCAAGGGCTTTCCGTTTCTCACCCAGGTCCTGCGCCAGCGGATCGACAGGGCCGATGTGACCGTCCCGGACGTGGCGGCCGACAAGATCTCGATCGCCGAGGTGCACGCCACGGCAGAGGACATCCGGATCGTCGGAGATCTGCCGACCGCCGTCGAGGGCGCGGTCGTCGACCGCATGGACGGCGATGTCCTGCTCTCCTTCGACGATCTGAACCGTGAACTCGGCGCATCGCGAGTGAGGTTCACCGAGACCGGCTCCGGTGGCATCCGGATCGCCGGATCGCTGCCGGTCGCCGGGCGGGATGTCAGTCTGCGGGCGCAGGCGTACATCCGCCAGGACGGAGACCGGGCCGTGTCCACCACGGTCGAGGACATGCGCCTCGATGTGCCCGGTCTTTTCACCTACCGCCCCGGAAAGGACCCGAAGCGCTCCGGCCTGCGCCTCCACGCCGAAGCCGCGGAGCGCATCAGCCGTGAGGCGGCCCGCGCCAAGGCCCTGCTGGCGCTGCCCGTGGTGGCCGAGCGTCTCGGCATTCCCCGCGCGCAGATCGAGCGTGCCCTGCGCAGTGAGGCGGAGCTGAGCGAACTCACCGGCTCGCCCCGCTTTCTGAGGCAGCTGATGAAGGTCAACCTCGTCGATGTGGTCATCGACCATCCCTGGCTGCTGGAAAAGGCCGGAATCGACCCCAAGCTGATCGGCTCACTGCTGAAACTGAAGCCGCCGCAGATTTCGGAAAGCCTGTCGCTCTCCTTTGAGCTGCCGAAGGCCGCGACGGGTGACATACGCCTTCGTGGTATCGCGGTGGAGCCCGAGGGAATCCGCGCCGACCTCACCGGAAGCGGGCTGACGTTCGGCGGCAAGCAGCGGCGGGAGAAGGGCGACGCTCGCTGACGCCGCGCGCCGTTCACCCCGCCGGGCCGTGCCGTGGGAACGGCTTCGAGCGCACCCAGGTAAAAGGATACGATTAGCGTAACTCTCGTGCGGACTTCGGCCTTTCGGCTGATAGTTTCGCAGTGATTCAGAATGCGGCTATGCATTTTGCATGGGCTATCTCTGCTTGTGATGTATTGGCCGGGCAATTTCGCATTCTGTTATCACTCCAGGGAGTTCTCCTTGTCCGTATTCAGACCCCCTGGGGTAGCCAGGCGCTGCAGGACCGGTGTGTTGGGTGCCTTGCTGCTGCTGGGCCCGGTCCACGCCGTTCCCCTCGCGGCCGCGAACGCCGAGCCGGGTGCCGTACCGCACCGGAACGAGGACCCGTACATGGCCGCCGGGTCGGCCATGGCGGCGGCCGCCCCGCTGAGCTGCACGGGCGAGCGGATCTACGCGGTCCAGAACGGTGCCAGCGCCTCGGACTTCGGCACTCTGCTCGCGCTGGACACCAGCACCCTCGCGGGACCCACGCCCTCCGTGACCACCACCGTGGTCAGCAAGATCCCGCAAGGAGGCATGACCAACGCGCTCGGCATCCTCCCGGGAGGCACAGGGGCGTATGTCGTCGACCGGACCGGTGGGCCGTCCTCGATCGTCGTCCACGGCTATGACGCGGACAGTGACACCTGGACCACCTACTCCGGGACGACACCCGGCAATGGCGTGGTCGTGGTGGCCGGCGCCATCGACCCGTCCAGCGGCATCTACTACTACGCCGCCTTCAATCCCGCCTCCGCGCCCGGCAAGGCCAAGGTCTACGGCTTCGACACCACGACCCACACGGCGATCCCGGGTGTGATCGCCACCTTCGACCTACCCACCACCAGCGTCGCGGGCGCCAACGGCGACATCGCCTTCGACGCGGCGGGCAACCTCTACATCGTCACCTCCGCCAACGGCGTCAACGACGCGGCGATCGGCGTCGTGGACGGGCCGCTGCCCACGACCGGCTCCGCCACCGGCACTCCGCTCTCCATGACCGTGCTGACGCACATCGACAATCCGCAGCAGCGTCAGTACAACGGGATCGCCTTCGACAACGCGGGCAAGCTCTTCATCGAGTACAGCACCGTCCCTCCGTCCGCCGTGACCTTCCTCCAGGCAGTCAACCCGAACAACGGGCAACTCATCGGCCAGCCGAAGCGACTGTCGGACCAGGCGTTCGTCTCCGTGGACCTCGGTGCCTGCTCGACCAACCCGACGCTGACCCTGGCGAAGAACATCGTCGGGCGGTTCATGGAATCGACCACGTCGAACGACCAGTTCGAACTGTCGATCACCGGCGGCGGCATCCGCGAAGGCAACACCGCCACCACGACCGGCAACACGACCGGAGTGCAGCCGGTGACGGCCGGGCCGGTCGTCGGGGTGGCGAACACCACGTACACCCTCACCGAGCACGCCGCGTCCGGCGGCAACCTCGCCAACTACACGACGACCTACGCGTGTGTCGACACCTCCAACGGCAACGCACCGGTGTCCTCCGGCGCCGCCACGTCCTTCACTCTGCACTTCCCCGACACCGCACCGGGAGGGAACAGCCCGCGCGTCCTCTGCACCTTCACCAACACCCCCGACGCCCCCGCCCCCGCGCTGACGCTCACGAAGTCGGCCGTGCCGCAGTCGGTCACGGCCGCCGGGCAGCTGGTGACGTACACGCACACGGTGAGGAACACCGGGAATGTCACGCTGACCGGTGTGACGGTGGTCGAGACCGCGTTCTCGGGTTCGGGCGGGGATCCGGTGGTGTCGTGTCCTGACACGACTCTCGCCCCGGGCGCCTCCATGGACTGCATCGCCACGTACTCGGTGACGCAGACGGATGTGAACGCGGGAGACGTGGGGAACACAGCGACGGCCACCGGCACTCCACCGTCGGGTCCCGCGGTGACGGCGACGGCGGAGGAGACGGTGACGGCCCATCAGGATCCGGCGCTGTCGCTGGTGAAGACGGTGGTCGGGGACGGTGGTCGGGGACGGTGGTGTGTTCCGTGCAGGTGAGGTGCTGACGTACTCGTATCTGGTCACCAACACGGGCAATGTGACGGTGACCGGCATCTCCGCGAGTGACACGGCCTTCTCGGGTACCGGTGTCCCGCCGGTGATCTCCTGTCCGTCCGGGGCTCTTGCGCCCGGCGGCGCGGTGACCTGTACGGCGACGTACACGGTGACGCCCGCTGACGTGGCGGCCGGGGAGATCACCAACACCGCCGCCGCCACCGGAACCCCTCCCTCCGGGCAGACGGTGACGTCGAACGAGTCGTCGGCGGTGTTCACCCCGGCGCGCAGGCCGGAGATCCGGCTGGTCAAGACGGTTTCACCCAACGTGGTGACGCAGGCGGGCCAGCGGGTCGACTACACGCTGGTGGTCTCCAACACCGGCAATCTGCCCCTGGACGACGTCACCGTGGCCGACATCGCGTTCTCGGGTTCGGGCGGGGCACCGGCGGTGTCCTGTCCCACCACGTCGCTCGCGGTGGGTGCGTCGATGACGTGTACCGCGTCGTACGTGGTGACGCAGACCGACATGAACTCCGGCTCGGTCACCAACACCGCCCGTGCCACGGGCACTCCGCCCGGCGGACCCGAGGTGACCTCCACGTCCGGCGCGACGGTGACCGCCGAGCGGAATCCCGCGCTGACGCTGCTGAAGTCTCCCGACCCGGAGTCCGTGACGGCCGCCGGGCAGCTGGTGACGTACACGCACACGGTGAGGAACACCGGGAATGTCACGCTGACCGGTGTGACGGTGGCCGAGACCGCGTTCTCGGGTTCGGGCGGGGCACCGGCGGTGTCCTGCCCGGGAGGGTCGCTCGCCCCCGGTCAGACGATGGACTGCATCGCCACGTACTCGGTGACGCAGACGGACGTGAACGCGGGAGAGGTGGAGAACACAGCGACGGCCACGGGCACCCCGCCGTCGGGTCCCGCGGTGACGGCGACGTCGAGTACGACGGTGACCGCCGACCAGAATCCGGCGCTGTCGCTGGTGAAGACGGTGGTCGGGGACGGCGGTGTGTTCCGGACCGGCGAGGTGCTGACGTACTCGTACCGGGTCACCAACACCGGAAACGTGACCCTGTCCGCCGTGGGCGTCGTGGATGTCACCTTCTCCGGGTCAGGCCTGCCGCCAGAGCCGTCCTGCCCGCGCACGACCCTGGCCCCGGGTGATTCGATGGTCTGCACGGCGACATATACCCTCACCCAGCAGGACGTCGATGCGGGCTCGGTGACCAACACGGCCCGTGCGACCGGCACTCCACCGAGCGGTACGCCGGTGTCGATCCAGGCGTCGGCGGTCTTCACACCTGTGGTCAACCCGGCCCTGTCCCTGGAGAAGTCGGCGGACCCGGTGACCGTGACCGCGGTCGGCCAGCTCGTCTCCTACGCCTTCGTCGTCACCAACACCGGCAATGTGACGCTCTCCCAGATGGCCGTGCACGAGACCGACTTCTCGGGCTCGGGTCAGGCGCCTCAGGTCTCGTGCCCGACCACGACCCTCAATCCCGGCGTCTCGATCACCTGCACCGCCGCCTACGCCGTCACCCAGGCGGACTTCGACGCGGGCTCGGTGACCAACACCGCTCGTGCGACGGCCCGTCCGCCCACCGGTCCGGCCGTGGCCACTGCGCCGTCCAGCGCGACCGTCACCGCCCAGCAGGCACCGGGCATCGCCCTGGTGAAGACGGCCTCTCCCGACACGGTGACCGCGGACGGCCAGCAGATCGACTACACGCTGGTCGTCACCAACACCGGCAATGTCACGCTGACCGACGTCCAGGTGAACGAGACCGCGTTCACGGGAACGGGCCCGGACCCGAACATCACCTGCCCTCCGGGGTCCCTCGCCCCCGGCCGGTCGAAGACCTGCACGGCCACCTACACGGCGACCCAGGCCGACATCAACGCCGGTGCCGTGACCAACGGCGCCACCGCCACCGGCACCCCGCCTTCGGGTCCCGCGGTGACGGCGACGGCGGAGGAGACGGTGACGGCCCATCAGGATCCGGCGCTGTCGCTGGTGAAGACGGTGGTCGGGGACGGTGGTGTGTTCCGTGCAGGTGAGGTGCTGACGTACTCGTATCTGGTCACCAACACGGGCAATGTGACGGTGACCGGCATCTCCGCGAGTGACACGGCCTTCTCGGGTACCGGTGTCCCGCCGGTGATCTCCTGTCCGTCCGGGGCTCTTGCGCCCGGCGGCGCGGTGACCTGTACGGCGACGTACACGGTGACGCCCGCTGACGTGGCGGCCGGGGAGATCACCAACACCGCCGTCGCCGGCGGTACGTCCACCGCGGGCCAGGGAGCGGAGTCCAACGAGTCGTCCGCCGTGTTCACTCCGCGGCGCAATCCGGAACTGCGGCTCGCGAAGTCGGCGTCGCCCGCAGAGGTGACGGAGGCCGGCCAGCGGGTCGACTACACGCTGGTGGTCTCCAACACCGGCAATCTGCCCCTGGACGACGTCACCGTGGCCGACATCGCGTTCTCGGGTTCGGGAACGGCTCCGGTGGTGTCATGCCCCGGTGCATCGCTGGCCGTGGGTGCGTCGATGACGTGTACCGCGTCGTACGTGGTGACGCAGACCGACATGAACTCCCGCTCGGTCACCAACACCGCCCGTGCCACGGGCACCCCCGACGGCGGTCCCAGCGTCACGTCCACCTCGAGTGCGACCGTCGACGCGGCGCAGAAGCCGGCGCTCTCGCTGGTGAAGTCGGTGGAGCCGACGACGGTCACCGCCGTCGGGCAGCGCGTCGACTACCGCTTCGTCGTGACCAACACCGGTAGTGTGAGCCTGACCGATGTGGGGGTCGTCGAGCCCTCGTTCACCGGGTCGGGACAGCGCCCGCAGGTAGTGTGTCCGGTCACCTCTCTGGCGCCCGGGGCCTCGCTGACCTGCACGGCGACCTACACGGTGACCCAGGCCGACATCAGCGCCGGTGCCGTCACCAACGGAGCCACCGCCTCCGGCAGGCCGCCCACGGGCCCGCCGGTGACGTCGACTTCGGGCACCACGTTCATCGCCACCGTCATCCCCGTCGCCGCCCTCACCCTGGTCAAAACAGCCTCGCCGGCCAAGGTGACCCGTCCGGGCACGCGGGTCGAGTACCGCTTCACCGTCAAGAACACGGGAAGCGTGCCCCTGTCGGACGTGGCGGTCAGCGAGCACCGGTTCAGCGGGCAGGGGCCCGCACCGGCGGTGTCGTGCCCCCGGAGCGAGCTCGCCCCTGGTGAGTCGATGACCTGCACGGCGTCCTACGTCGTCCAGAAGGGCGACATCCGGGCCGGAAAGGTGCGGAACACGGCGACGGCCACCGGTACCGCGCCCGACGGCAGCACGGCGACAGCCACAGCCGGTGCGACGGTGTCCACCTCGGCACACGGGGGTGGTGGTTCGCATCATCCGTCCCGTCCGCACCATCCGTCCCGCCCGTCGAAGCCCCACAACGGCCATGGGCGGCCGTGGGCCGTCGTCTGAGCCGCGGCCGGGCCGGAGGTGGGAACCACCCCCTCCGGCCCGGCCATTCGGAATCGGACACTCCAGGTAACGCTCGGGTCAATCGAGCGGGGTGGGGTGCGGATGGTTCGGCTGTGCGAGTACTGTGCCCGGCACCTACCCACGAAGTACTGAAAGTGCGTGGAGGATTGATGAAGGTACCAACCCGTGCGTGGAAGCGCTCGGGCGCTCTCATAGCGGGCACGGCCGCTGGGCTCGTCGGTATGGGTCTGTTCGCGACCCCTGCTTCGGCCCACACCCCCGTGTGGACGGTGACCTGCTCCGAGGTCACCGTCGACCTGAAGGCGTACGAGGACAGCGTCACCAACACGGTGACGGTAACGGTGGACGGCAAGGACCTGCTGCCCGCCAAGGAATTCGGCTCGAACTTCCATGAGGCGCTCAAGCTGCCCGACCACAAGGCCGCGGTCGAGGTGCGCCTGGTCGTGAAGGCGGGCGACGGCGAGCGGTTCTCGCACGACGAGACCAAGACCGCCCCGGTCTGCGAGTCCGAGACGCCCAAGCCCTCGGACACCCCGGAGCCCTCCGACACTCCCGAGCCGTCGGACACCCCGTCCAGCGAGCCGCCGAGCTCCGCCGCGCCGGTTCCGACGCCCAGCGAGACGACGCCGGGTGGTCTCGCGGAGACCGGTGGGTCCAGCGCCACGCCTGTGATCGCCGGTGCCGCGGCTCTCGCGGTGCTCGCCGGTGGCGGCATCATGGTGGCGACCCGCAAGCGCCGCGCGGCCGCTCGCGACTGACGTCTGCTGAGGCCGGTTTGCGGCCGTAGGTGCCCTGCGACCACCCGGTCGCAGGGCACGTCTGCGTCCAGGGGCAGAGGCAGGCGCAAGGGCGCGCGGAGCACTTCAGCGCGCCAGTGCCAGCAGCCCGATGCGCCGCCAGTTCAGGCGCGGCCGGGCACGGGGCACGCCTGGCCGGGCGCGGGGCACCCGCACCCGCAGGGCACGCGGCCGGATCGTGCAGCGCACCGGTGTCGGCAGGGTGAGCGCCTCGCCGTCGAGGCCGACGTCGATCCGCGGGGCGTCGGCGTCCACGACGACCTCGGGAGCCGTGAGCACGGTCAGACCCGGCGCCCGTTCCCCCCGCAGCAGATCCGCCGCCTCGGCGGCGCTGTCGACCTTGATGCACATCAGGCCGAGCAGTCCGCCGTCCAGCCGGTCCCGCCGCCCCAGCGCGGCCAGGTCGCCCACCCGGTAGGGATTGTTGCCCACCAGGGCCGCCTGCGGTGCGTCGACGGTGTTCCCCGGCGCCCGTACCGTCAGCCGCGGTCCGGCCCGGTGCGTGAGCACGTCGGGGAACATGTCGAGCGTGGTGCGCACCTTGTCGTTGCGGTAGGCATCGCTCTGCACCACCGCGGCATACGCGCCGAACGACGCGTTGTTCACGAACACCCGGTCGCCGATGCAGCCCAGATCCACCCGAAGTTCCACGCCATCCGTCAGCGCGTCCAGCGCCGCGGCGGGATCGTTGCGGTCCAGCCCGAGGTCAAGCGCGAAGTGGTTGCGGGTCCCCGCGGGCACGACGAGGAAGGGGACGCCATGTTCGGCCGCGATCCCCGCCACCAGGGCCTGGGTGCCGTCCCCGCCGGCCACTCCCAGCAGGTCCGCGCCATCGGCCACGGCCTGGCGGGCGAGGGCCGCCACATCGACCTGCCGTGCCGGGTCCAGCAGCGCGATCCGGGCGCCCGCGGCCTCCGCCTTCTCCTTCAGGCCGAACCGTTCGACCTTGCCCCCGCCCGAGCGCGGGTTCATGATCAGGAACGGTCGTTCGGGGCGCGGTGTCTCGGCGGCGCGCTGTGCTCCGGAGGCAGGGTCCATGGCGAGCGCCTCCCAGCCGGCGGTCGCCGCCAGTGCCCCGAGCGCAAGGCAGAGCACCAGCAGCCACAACAGCCCCGATGTGAGCCCCAGCCAGATGACCACCACCGGCGCCGCCACGGCCAGCACCATGGCGCACACCCGCACCAGCCCACGCCGGGTCAGCGCCCACCACAGGGCGGCCGCGGTCACCGCCGTGCCCACCACCACGATGGCCACCAGCGCGATGCCCCGCAGCCCGGCGACGAGGACGAAGAGCGCCACCGCCGTGAGGGCGGCCACGATCGCGAACCGCGCTGTCCAGCGCTGCAAACGGAGCAGCTGGCCCTCGTTCCGGCCCATGACACCTCCGGTCAGGCTTCCGAATCCCGCACCCCGACCACCCCAAGGACATTGCACTACGGGCCGCACCGCGCCGCCTCCGCTGCGGCTCCCAGGGGGTGCCGCCGACGATCAATGGCGATCTTGCCGGGGCGCTGGGATCATGGTCACGTCAGTGCTCCGGAAGACGGGACCGTACGACGGTAGAAGCCATGGCCGAGGACTCCCAGCCGGATCCGGGCGGCGATCCACTGCTGGCCTCGAAGTTCGCGGTACCCGCCGTACCGCCGGGCTTCGTGGCCAGGAAACGCCTCCTGGACGGGCTCACCGAAGGAACCAGGGGCCCGCTGACCGTGATCAGCGGTCCGGCCGGTGCGGGAAAGACCACCCTCGCCGCATCCTGGCAGGGCGGCGGGGGCTCTCCCGGTCCCGTCGTCTGGCTCACGGTGGAGAACGAGGAGAACGCTCCCGGCGCGTTCTGGACGTACGTCATCGGGGCGTTCCGCTACCACCAGGTGCCGCTGCCCGGCATCGGCACCCCCTCACGCGCCGACACCGTGGACCGTTCCCTGATCGTCCGGCTCGCCTCCGTGCTGGCCGGGCTCCCCGGGCCGGTCGTCCTGGTGCTCGACGGCATCGAGCGCGCCACCGACCGGCAGGTGGCGGCGGACCTCGAATTCGTCCTGGCCCACGCCGGACCCGCCCTGAGGATGGTGCTCATCGGCCGGGTCGACCCGGCGCTGCCGCTGCACCGCTACCGCGCCGAGGGCAGGATCTGCGAGATCCGCCGCGCCGAACTGGCCTTCACACCGCGGGAGACGTCGCAACTGCTGAAGCAGCACGGACTGACGCCCTCGCAGGAGAGCGTCGGAGTGCTCACCCGGCGGACCGAGGGCTGGGCCGCGGGGCTGCGGCTGTGCGCGCTGGCGATGCAGGGGGCCGATGACGCCGAGCACTTCGCCCGGTCCTTCGCCACCTCGCCCAACGCCGTCGCCGACTATCTGACGGCCGAAGTCCTGGAAGCCCAGGCCGCCTCCGTCCAGGACCTGCTCATGCGCACCAGCATCCTCACGCACATCCATCCGGCCCTCGCCGACGCACTGACCGGACGCGCCGACGGCGCGGCCGTGCTGTCCCGGCTCGCCCGCGAGAACGCCTTCATCGAACCCATCGGTGACACCGCCTGGTACCGCGGCCATCCGCTGTTCGCCGAGGTGCTCCGTGCCCATCTGCACGACCGCGCCCCCGAGCTGGGACCTGACCTGCACCGGCGCGCGGCGCAGTGGTTCGCCGCGGACGGCCGGCTGGCCGAGGCGCTCGAACACGCCGCCGAGGCGGGGGAGTGGCAGTACGCCGCGGAACTCCTCGTCGACCGGCTGGCGATCGGACGACTCCTCACCGGACCGGACAGCCACGGCCTCGAGTGCCTGTTCCGGACCATGCCCGCCGAGGCTCCCGGTACCGCAACCGCCCTGGTCGCGTCCGCCGTCGCGCTGCTTCGCCACGACGCCGAGGAGAGCCGCAGACAGCTCGGCCGTGCGGGGGAGGAGGCGGGAAACGGTGCCGCACCGGCAGCAGCCACGGGACCCGAAGGACCGCCGACGTCACCCGAACGGCGTCTCACCCACGCACTTCTGCGTCTGCTCAGTGACACGGGCACGGTCCGGGACGGCGACAGCCAGGTAAGGGCCCTCATGGCACAGGTGCCCGTGGCCCGACTGGAGCAGCATCCCGAGATCGAGTCCCTCTGCCGCTACGGCAGTGCCCAGGCGCTCCTTGCCGAGGGCCGGCGCACCGAGGCCCGGGAAGCCTTCGCTGCGACCCTGGAGGTCGCGGGTGATGAGACGACCCGCACGGTGCGCTACCACTGCCTGGGCGCACTCGCCCTCACCGAGGCCGTCGACGGCATGCTGCGCGAGGCCGAGGCACACGCCGGTGAAGGGCTGCGCATCGCCGACGAAGCCGGAATCCCCGACGGCCACCGCACCGGGCTCTGCCATCTCGCCCTTGCCGCCGTCGCATCGGAGCGGGGCGACCTCCGCGGCGCCCAACACCACATCGACGCCTCTGCGAGCTCCCGCAGCGCTGCTCACGACCCGCTGGGCGCAGCCGAGTCCGCGGTGCTGCGTGCCCGCCTGGCACTGGCGCAGGGTCGCACCGCTCAGGCACTCGAAGCACTGGACGCACTGCGCCTGCCGGTGGGCCACAGCGGTGCGAGTGACCACGGCACGCCCCGCAAGGCGACGCCTCTCTGCGCTGAGGCCGCGCGCAGGGTGACCATGACCCGCTGCACCGTGCATCTCGCCCGCGGCGACGCCTCGTCGGCTCTGGCGGCGCTCAACGGAGCGGCCGACGGCGGTTCCGGCCACGCCTTGGCGGCTGCTGCCGTCCATCTGGCGGCCGGGGACAGCGAGCACGCGCGCCGGCTGCTCGCACCGCTCGGCAACGGCGCGTCCCCCGGACCCGCCGACCGGGTACGCGCCCGACTGCTCCAGGCCCATGCCGCGCTGCGGGAGGAGGCGACCGCGCACGCGATGGTGTTCCTCGGCCAGGCACTCGACGCCGCGCGCCCCCAGCTGCTGCGGGCGCCGTTCGCCGAGTCCGGCCCCTGGCTTCGGCATCTGCTCGCCCAGGCACCCGCACTCGTGGCGGAGCACCCCTGGCTGAACGAGCGGCCCGAGGAAGGCGGCGGCCGTCCGCCACTCCTCGAGCAGCTCAGCGAACGGGAGCGCGAGGTCCTGCGGTATGTGGCGCAGATGATGTCGACCCAGGAGATCGCCGCCGAGCTCTATCTGTCGGTCAACACCGTCAAGACCCATCTGAAGAGCATCTACCGCAAGCTGTCCGTCTCCCGCAGGAGCGAGGCGGTACGGCGCGCCCGCGAGGCGGACCTGCTGTGACACCACGGGACGGGTTCACCTCAGGAGGGTGATGCGAGCCTCCCCCCGGCACGGGAGCATGCGCGTAGAGGTTCCTGAGGCACATGAAGCGGCTTCACGACTTCACGAAGAGGCGGTACAAGCGGCCCCACGAAGAGGCCATGGTCCACGGGGAAGTGTCCGTATGCGATACGAGTTCCGCGTCTCCGGTCATCTGTCCACGGCCGTCGCCGGTGCCTTCCCCGAACTGGAGGGGGCCACGGTGGCCGAGGAGACGGTCCTGTACGGACCGGTCACGGACGAGGCACACCTGTACGGGCTGCTCGCCCGCTTCCAGGATCTCGGTCTCCATGTGGTGGAGATGCGCCAGCTGCCGGAATAGCCGTCCTTCTCAGACCTGGTCCGCCGGCCCCGCCTCGCGCAACCGGGGCCCGCGCGCTGCCGCCGCCCGCTCGAACCAGGCCCCGTAACGGTCGCTGAGCCGCACCGCCGACACACCGTGCAACAGCACACTCAAGGCCACCGTCAACGCCACCACCTCCAGCAGGGTGCGCGCCGCGGGGACGTGCTCCTTCGCGGCGAGCAGGCCGAAGACCAGAGAGGGCAGTCCACGCGGACCGAACCACGCCGCGTATGCCACCGTCGGCAGCCGCAACCCGCTGCCCACCAGGGCGATGGCGGCCGTCACCGGTCGCACCAGGGCGACGCAGAGCACCGCGTACAACGCGGCCCGCCAGGTGAGGTGCTGGAGTGCGGGCCCCAGCATGACGGCACCGAACACCAGGAAGCTCATCGCGGCCAGCAGTGACGCCAGGCTCTCGGTGAAGCTGCCGACCAGATCGGTGCTGTGCCCGCTCGGGCCCGTGCCGTGGCGGGCCGTCCCGCGCCGCAGCAGCGCGGCGAAGGCGAATCCAGCGACCCAGGCCGCGACGAAACCGCTGCCGCCCGTGGCGGCGAGTGTGTACGAGGCGAGGGCGACCGCCAGCACGACGGCCTGGCTCCACTCCCGGTTCACCCAGTCGGTCACCCAGGCCCGGTGCAGCAGCAGGCCGATCGCCGCGCCCACGGCGAGCCCGATCGCACTGCTGAGGAGCAGCGACCGCCAGAACACCCCCACCAGGCCGTGCTCCGATGAGGCAGTGCCGGAGATCGCGGCCAGCACGAGGAGGAAGAACGGCAGGACGACACCGTCGTTGACCCCGGTCTCGACCGTGAGCCCGTGCCGCACCACCGGGGGCACCCGGCGGTTGGCGACGGCCGCCCTGCACACCGGGATGTCGGTGGGCGCGAGGATCACCGCGATCAGGGCGGGCTCCCAGCCGCTCAGCCCGGGCAGCAGCAGCACGGCAAGCAGCCACCCCGCCCCGATGGTCAGCAGCAGACCGACGGTCACCAGCCGGGCGGACAGCAGGCGCCCGAGATGCAGGTCCCGGCCACGCAGTTCGAAGGAGTCGGTGAACAGCACCAGCGTCAGCGCGGCCTCCACCAGGACGAGGATCGCGCCCGCGTCCTTTTCCAGGTCGAGGATGCCGAGACCCACCGGCCCGATGAACACCCCGCAGACGGTGAACACGAGCGGCGCGGTGACCGAGGCACGGGCGAGGCGCTTGGACGCCAGGGCATAGCCCGCGGTGACCGCCGCCACGGCGACCCCGGCCCAGGCACCCCCGCCGCTCACCGGCGGACCGTCCCGACCGGGCCCCCGTGGCACGCGCCCATCTGCCGGCACACCGTCGCGTCCGCCATACGTCACCCACCACTACCCGAGGCATCACGGCCCGCCCATCGTGATCGACCCCGCTGGGCGCGTACGGCACCGACACGGCCCGCTCACCCGGTGGCTCACATGGGCGCCCCGATACGCCGGGCTGCCAGGCGAGACCGCCTTCGCGTCGATTCACCCCTGCCGGGTGAGGGCCGCACGGCCGGACCGTCACACACTGGCCGGGAGCGGACGCCCGGCGTCCGACGAGAACGGCAGGAGGACGGCGATGGACGGCACTGTCTACCTCGCGTACGACTACCCGGTGCTGGGCGCGTTCTGGACCGTGATGTGGATCTTCCTCTGGGTCCTGTGGCTGGTGATCCTCTTCCGGGTCATCCTGGACATCTTCCGCTCCCACGACATGAACGGGTGGATCAAGGCCCTGTGGCTGCTGTTCGTGCTGATCATCCCGTTCCTGGGCGTGCTGATCTATGTGATCGTGCGCGGCGACAGCATGGGCAAGCGCGAGATCCAGCACGCCCAGGAACAGCAGGAAGCCTTCAGTGCCTACGTCCGGCAGGCGGCGAAGGGCGAAGGCGGCGGTACCACGGACGAGCTGTCCAGGCTCTCCGAGCTGAAGGCCAAGGGAGACCTCTCGGACGAGGAGTTCCAGAAGGCCAAGCAGAAGCTGCTGGGCTGACCGGCCACCGCCCTGCCGGGGTCCGGGGCAGCCACCCAGCCTGGCTGCCCCGGAGTGCCGGTCCCCGCCGCTGACGCGCCCCGCCCGCGGCAGGTCCATGGACGGAGGGCGGCCGGGGCTCCACGACGCACCAGCTCGCCCTCGGAGACCGCGAACGACAGGTCGTCGACAGCGGTGGTGCCGTCCGGGTACACCTTGCTGACCTGCTCGAACCTGATCATGGATCCACGCTAGGCGCGCCGCGTCCGTGACGCACATGATGGACGTGAGCGTGACCGTCGATCAGCGGACAGACAGCAGGAGCAGCATTGACCAGCTACCGGCAGCCGGGCCTCATCCTCACGGACCGCCACTTCACCGTCCCCCTCGACCACGGCGACCCGGCCGGTGAACAGATCCGTCTCTACGGGCGCGAGGTGGCGTCGAGCGCGCGGGCCGGTGCCGAGCTGCCCTGGCTGGTGTATCTGGAGGGCGGGCCCGGGTTCGGGGCCCGGCGTTTCCACGGCAAACAGGCGTGGCTGGGCCGGGCCGTCCAGGAGTTCCGGGTGCTGCTGCTCGACCAGCGAGGTACGGGCCTGTCCACGCCCGCCAACCGCCAGACCCTCCCGCTGCGTGGCGGTCCCGGGGCGCAGGCGGACTATCTGGCCCACTTCCGTGCCGACAGCATCGTCCGCGACTGCGAGGCGGTCCGGCGCCAGCTCACCGGTGGGGCCAGGTGGACCGTACTCGGCCAGAGCTTCGGCGGCTTCTGTGCCACCCACTACCTGTCGACCGCTCCCGAGGGCCTGCGGACGGTGCTGATCACCGGTGGACTGCCCTCGCTGGGCGCGCGCGCCGAAGACGTCTACCGCGCCGCGTATCCGCGTATCCAGCGCAAGGCCGAAGCCCACTACGCCCGCTATCCGCAGGACATCGAACGCGCCCGCCGCATCGCCGCCCATCTCATCGAGCACCGGCCCGTGCTCCCCGGCGGCTATGTGCTGACCGCCGAGGCGTTCCAGTCGCTCGGCATCCAGCTCGGCACCGCCGACGGCAGCCACCAACTGCACTATCTGCTGGAGAACGCGTTCATCGACGGCGCGCGGGGTGAGGAGCTCTCGGACGCCTTCCAGGAAGGTGTGGCCGCCGCACTGTCCTTTGCCGCCCATCCGCTGTACGCGGTGCTCCACGAGGCGATCTACGCCCAGGGCGCGGCGCCGACGGCCTGGGCGGCCGAGCGCGTCCGTGCCGAATTCCCGCAGTTCGACTCCGGGAAGGCGCTCGCCGGGGACGGCCCGTTGCTCTTCACGGGCGAGTCCGTGCACCCCTGGCACTTCGAGACCGACCCCGCCCTGCGCCCGCTGCGCGAGGCCGCCGAGCTGCTCGCCGCCCGCAGCGACTGGCTCCCGCTGTACGACCCCGAGCGTCTGGCGGCCAACGAGGTCCCGGTCGCCGCCGCCGTCTACCACGACGACATGTACGTCGACACGGCCCACTCGCTCGCCACCGCACGGAGCATCCGAGGGCTGCGTACCTGGGTCACCGACGAGTACGAGCACGACGGAGTCCGTACGTCCGGCGCCCGGGTCGTGGACCGGCTGCTGGCCCTCGTCCGTGACGAGGCGTGATCGGCCGGGGACGTTACGCTCGCATCATGAGCCAACCTCAGCTCGAAGCGATGCCGGACGACTGGACCCGCGCCCTGGCGGTCGTGGCCCATCCCGACGACCTTGAGTACGGCTGCGCCGCGGCCGTCGCCTGCTGGACGGACCGCGGCAAGGAGGTCGCGTATCTGCTCGTCAGCCGGGGCGAGGCGGGGATCGACACCCTGGCGCCCGCCGAGTGCGCACCACTGCGCGAACGCGAGCAGCGGGCCAGTGCGGCCGTCGTGGGGGTGTCCGCAGTGGAGTTCCTCGACCACCATGACGGGGTGATCGAGTACGGCACCGCGCTGCGCCGTGACATCGCCGCCGCGGTCCGGCGCCACCGCCCCGAACTCGTCATCACGCTCAACCACCGGGACACCTGGGGCCCGGCCGTCGGCGGAAACTGGAACACCCCGGACCACCGCGCCGTCGGCCGGGCCACCCTGGACGCGGCCGGTGACGCGGGCAACCGCTGGATCTTCCCCGAACTCCTCACCGAGCAGGGCCTGGAGCCCTGGAGCGGGGTGCGCTGGGTGGCGATCGCGGGCTCCGCCACGCCGACCCACGCCGTGGGCGCCGCCGCGGGGCTGGACCGCGCCGTTCGGTCGCTGCTGGAGCACCGCAGCTATATCGAGGCGCTCACGGACGAGGATCCCGAGGACTACTGCCGCACATTCCAGAACGGCAACGTCCGTGCCCTCGCGGACCGGTTCGGTGGCAGGCCGGCCGTGGGGTTCGAGATCTTCGGCCGCTGAGCGCGTATGTGCGCGCTTCCCCCGCCGATCGGCTCGGAACGGGTGGTTCACAGAACCCAAGCGACCGCTTAGTATGCGCCCTGAGCGGACGTACCCCCCGACCAACCGCGGAGGCCCCGAATGCAGTCATGGCGTGTGCACCGGAACGGTGAACCGAGTGAGGTGATGCGGCTCGAGGAGACCGCCAGGCCGGAGCCGGGGGATGGACAGCTCCTGCTCAGGGTGCGCGCAGCGAACATCAACTTCCCGGACGCGCTGCTCTGCCGGGGCCAGTACCAGATCACCCCTCCGCTGCCGTTCACCGCGGGTGTGGAGTTCTGCGGCGAGACCGAGGACGGCCGGCGGGTCATCGCCACCGCCGCGCTGCCCCACGGGGGCTTCGCCGAGTACGCCCTGGCGCCGGCCGCCGGGGTGCTGCCCGCGCCGGACGCCCTGGACGACGCCGAAGCCGCCGCCCTGCACATCGGCTACCAGACCGGCTGGTTCGGACTGCACCGCCGCGCCCGCCTCAGGGAGGGCGAGACCCTGCTGGTGCACGCCGCGGCAGGCGGTGTCGGCAGCGCCGCCGTACAGCTCGGCAAGGCGGCGGGGGCCACGGTCATCGGCGTCGTCGGCGGGGCGGACAAGGCGGCCGTCGCACGGGAACTGGGCTGCGACGTCGTCATCGACCGGCACAGCGACGATCTGGTGGCCGTGGTCAAGGACGCCACAAGTGGCCGCGGCGCCGATGTCGTCTACGACCCGGTCGGCGGTGACGCCTACGCCAAGTCCGTCAAGTGCGTGGCCTTCGAAGGCCGCATCCTGATTGTCGGCTTCACGAGCGGCACCGTCCCCACCCCGGGGCTGAACCACGCGCTGATCAAGAACTACTCCATCGTCGGTCTGCACTGGGGCCTCTACAACCAGAAGGACCCCGAGGCGGTCATCCGCTGCCACGAGACCCTCACCGAGTATGCCGAGAAGGGCCTGATCAAGCCGCTCATCAGCGAGCGAGTGCCCTTCGCCGGCGCCGCGGAGGCGGTGCAGCGGGTCGCCGACGGGGCCACCACCGGCCGGCTCGTCATCCTCCCCGAAGGAGCCGTGTCATGACGGACGCATCCGAACTGCGGGCACGCACGCAGGAGTTCCTCGCTGCCCATCCGCCCGCCGGCACCGGCCGCACCGACTTCCTCAAGGCCCGCTTCGACGCCGGTCTCGCCTGGGTGCACTATCCGCCGGGACTCGGCGGGCTCGGTGCTTCCCGTACTCTCCAGGCCGTTGTGGACGCGGAACTCGAGGCGGCCGGAGCGCCCGACAACGACCCCCGCCGGATCATGATCGGCCTTGGAATGGCCGCGCCCACGATCCTGGCCTACGGGACCGAGGAACAGAAGCGCCGCTTCCTGCGCCCGCTGTGGGCCGGCGAAGAGGTGTGGTGCCAGCTCTTCAGCGAGCCCGGTGCGGGCTCCGACCTGGCAGCACTCGGCACCCGCGCCGTGCGCGACGGCGACGACTGGGTGGTGAGCGGGCAGAAGGTGTGGACGTCCAGCGCCCATATCGCCCGCTGGGCCATCCTCATCGCCCGCACCGACCCCGACGCACCCAAGCACCGCGGGATCACCTACTTCATCTGCGACATGACGGACCCCGGCGTCGAGGTCAGGCCCCTGCGCCAGATCACCGGCGAGGCGGAGTTCAACGAGGTCTTCCTCACCGGTGTACGCATCCCCGACGCCCACCGCATCGGACCCGTGGGGGAGGGCTGGAAGGTCGCCCAGACCACCCTCATGAACGAACGCGTCACCATCGGCGGCATGCGGCTGCCGCGCGAAGGCGGAATGATCGGGCTTGCCGCCGCGACCTGGCGCGAGCGTCCCGAACTGCGCACCCATGAGATGCACCAGCGCCTGCTCGCCCTCTGGGTGGAGGCCGAAGTCGCCCGCCTCACGGGCGAGCGGCTGCGCCAGCAGCTCGCCGCGGGCCAGCCAGGGCCCGAAGGCTCCGGTACCAAGCTCGTCTTCGCCCGTCTCAACCAGGAGATCAGCGGCCTTGAACTCGAACTCCGGGGCGAGGAAGGACTGCTGTACGACGACTGGACCATGCGCCGCCCCGAACAGGTCGACTTCACCGGCCGCGACATCGGCTACCGCTATCTGCGCACGAAGGGCAACTCCATCGAGGGCGGCACCAGCGAAGTGCTGCTCAACATCGTCGCCGAACGCGTCCTCGGACTGCCCGCGGAACCGCGCACCGACAAGGATGTCGCCTGGAAGGACCTCGCCCGATGAGCACGAGCAACACGAACACCCAGCCGGATCTGCTCTACTCCGACGCCGAGGACGATCTGCGCGCCGCCGTACGGGCCCTGCTCGCTGATCGCGCGGACCTCCAGGCCACCCTCACCGGCATGGAGACCGGGAACCCCTACGATCCCGCGCTGTGGCGGTCACTCGCGGCGGAGATGGGCGCCGCGGGGCTCCTCGTACCGGAGAAGCTCGGCGGACAGGGGGCGAGCCACCGTGAGGCCGCGGTGGTGCTGGAGGAGCTGGGCCGGGCCGTGACCCCGGCGCCTTACCTCACCAGTTCGGTCATCGCCACCGAGACGCTGCTCGCCCTCGCAGAGGGCGCCGGGCGGGGAGACGCGGCGGCAGAGCTGCTCGCGGACACGGCAGCCGGTCGGACCGTCACCGTGCTCGCCGTGCCGCTGTCCGCCGCGCCCGGCGCGGAACCGCCCACCGGCCCCGCCGTGTCCGCTGTCGCCGACGCGCAGTTCGCCGATGTGCTGCTGGTGACGAGGACGGACGGGCTGTACGCGGTGCCGCGCACGGACGCCGGGGTCACTCCGCAGCTCCCGCTCGACCTCACCCGCCCGCTCGCCACCGTCACCGCCGAGGGCGCGGCCGGCACCCGGCTCGCGGACGCCGCGACCGCCCGGGCCGCCGTGCACCGTGGCCTGCTCGCCGGGGCCGGGCTGCTGGCATCCGAGCAACTGGGCGTCGCCGAGTGGTGCCTCGAGGAAGCCGTGCGATACACGCGGGAGCGCTACCAGTTCAACCGTCCCGTCGGCTCCTTCCAGGCGCTGAAGCACCGTATGGCCCGGCTGTGGCTGGATGTGGTGAGCGCCCGGGCCGCCGCACGCAGTGCCGCCGACGCGCTCGCCACCGGCAGCGACGACGCGGCGCTTTCGGTGTCCGTCGCGCAGGCCTTCTGCTCCCGGGTCGCCGTCCACGCCGCAGAGGAGTGCGTGCAGTTGCACGCGGGTATCGGCATGACCTGGGAGCACCCTGCCCATCTGTATCTGAAGCGCGCCAAGACGGACGAGCTCGCACTCGGTACGCCCGGACGCCACAAGGAGGTGCTGGCGGAACTCGTCGGCCTGCCCGCCCCCCGGTAACACCCCGGCACCGACCGCCTGTGCGGGAGGGCGCGCAGCACATGGATCCGAACCCCTTTCCGGCGACCTCGACGACCACCCGATCGGCGGGCGCGCCACTCGGCCATCCGGCACCTCAACTCCGCCACACTGGCGGCCGAATGCCGCATTCCCGTGCGGCGGCGAAGGAGGTTGGGGATGGTCGTGTCCGTCTCAGTCGTGCTTCTGCTGCTCGTTCTCGCGGTGATCTATCTGCGGAACGGCGGTCTGAAGATCTCGCACGCACTGGTCTGCGCCCTGCTCGGCTTCTTCCTGGCAGGCACGAGCATGGCGCCGACGATCCACAACGGAGTGTCCGCCACCGCCGATGTGGTGAGCAAGCTGGGGCCCTGAGCCAGGGGCCGGACGACGACACGCGGATGCCCGGGACCGGCGAATTCACTCGCCGGTCCCGGGCATCCGTGACGAGGTGGGCGCGCCGCTCAGGTCAGCGTGGGCATCTCACCCTCGGTGGTCGTCACGTCGATCACCGCGACCGCGGCGCCCTGCGGGTCGACGAGCGCGGCGAACCGGCCGAACGGCATGCTCATCGGCCCGAACACCAGCCTGCCACCGAGCTTCTGGGCCGTGGCGACCGCGGCATCGCAGTCCGGGACGGTGAAGTACACCTGGATGTACGACGGGACCTCCGGCGGGAACTCCTCGTCGGTCATCTTCATCCGCCCGAGTACGGGCGTGTCCTCGCCGAGGCCGTAGATCTTGTAGTCGATCTGGTCGTCCTGCATGGTCTTGACGCCGTAGCCGAAGACCGCGGGGAAGAACCCGTCCGCCTTCTCCGGCTCGCGCGTGAACACCTCGGCCCAGCAGTAGGACCCCGGCTCGGTGGCCGCCGTCTCGAACCCGGTGTGGGTGCCCGGCTGCCAGACCCCGAACGTGACGCCACCGGGGTCCTGGGCGAGGCACATCGTGCCGAACTCACCGACCTGCATGGGCTCCATGAGGACCGTACCGCCGTTCTGGCGGATCTTCTCAGCCGTCGCGGCGGCGTCCGGCGACGCCAGGTAGAGACACCACTGCGACTGGCCCTCCTGACCCGGCATGGGCGGCACGACCGCGGCGACCGCCTTGCCGTTCGCGTACGCCTGTGTGTAGTTCCCGTGTTCCGACGACGACTCACCGAACGTCCAGCCCAGGACTTCGGCGTAGAAGGTCTTCGCTCCCTCCAGGTCGGAGAACATCGCGTCGGCCCAGATCGGCCTGCCTTCGGGTGCTGCGGCCATGACTGACTCTCTTCGCTGTCTGCGCTGTGGAGGCCCCCGGTCCGCAGGACGGCCCCGGACTGGTGGACCGTGACCGGTATCACGCTAGTGAGAGCGGGGCCGTCCCGCGCGGTGACACCGCGAATCCGTCCCGTCAAACGCCGGACGCGCGGGAAAACACCCCGATGCCGTTCGGTACCGCACGCTCCGAACCGCCGCTGGGATGATTACGTACGGTCATATGCGTCGCTTCCCGGCCACGGGTGACCAGGGTCGACGACCCGCCTCCGTCCAGATTGAACGCGTCGACGCACCCGGCGTCCCGCATCACCGCCGCCAGTTCGGCCACCGTCAGACCGTTCCGGAAATCCGGCGCGCCGTCCAGGGCCAGCAGCAGCAGCCGGTGCCCGGCGTCCGCGATGCCGGCGGCCGTACGGACAGCCCCGGGGCCTTCGTCCAGACCCGGCAGGGGCGCCTGGTCCCGCAGTACGGGATACCCGCCAAGCGCGAAGCGGTACGCGGCGCCGGAGCGGGTGTCGACAAGTCGGTGGCGGACGGTGACCCGGTCGCCCACGGACAGCTTGCGCAGTTCGGCGGCGCCGGCCTCCCGGCCCACCAGCACTTCGGTGCCCGGTCCGATCAGCCCCCGGCCCGGGGCGGTGGCCACGGCCACCACGCGTCCGTCCCGCACCGTCACCTCGTAGGTCCGGCTGCTGCACGGAGCGGCGCGGCGGGTGTCGGTGCCGCAGGTGGCCCGCATCCGTGAGGCGGCACCCCAGTCGGAGGTGAACGCGCCCACGGAGCCGACCGGCAGCGCGTACTGGTTCAGCCCGCGCAGCGGGAGCGTGCCGGACCGTGTGGACACCGTGCCGTCGAGGACGAGTTGGCCGAGCCGGGCCGTGCCGTCCTCGCCCACGCCCAGCACCTCGCGTGTCGATGTTCCCGACGGCAGCGCCGGGCCGAACCGCTGGCCGTCGGGGACGGCCCCCTTCAGCTGACGTCCGGCCGCGATCACGGGTCCCACCGGGGCGCCGGTCGGCTCGGTCCCGGGGTGCTGGGTCTCCGCGATGTCGAAGAAGTCCCCGTTGACTCCCGCCACCGCTCCTGCCGCGTCGGCGAGTGAGGACAGCGGGGCCCGGGCGCTCACCGAGCCCGGGTACAGCAGACCCACGGAGACCCGCGGATCGCGCAGATCGACCGTCAGCAGATGGGCCCGTACGGGACCACTCCGCGCGGCGATGTCCAACCGCCGGTACGCGACCCCCGGCGCGATCCGTACCCAGGCGGGTGACTTGGCGGTGGGCGCGGCGGTGGCGGCTGCCGCAGGCCCGGGAGCCACCAGGGCGCCCCCGGCGAGCACACCGCTGAGCAACATGCGGATACGAGCATGACGTGTCGTCACTGAGCCCCCAGCTGTCCGGCCAACTCCCCCGAGCACTCAAGAGTCGACCGGACGACGCGGCGTATGTGCCGTCGTGGCCCGCCATGGCCCGCCGACCTGCGCAAACATGCTCACTGAGCCACTCCTTCGAAGGACAGCGGTGCACGGTGGTCCACCCCTGCGTGCGTCCATAGCGGCCGGAAAGGGCAGCTCCGGCACTGATCGACCGAGGAATGACTGTTTTGAGCCATCATGCGATCAGGCTGGGAGGGCTCCGTGATCGGACGGATACTTCATGTGATCGTTGATGGCGCACCTGTCCGCAGATGACCCTGGTAGATGTCATTCATCCGGATGTAGCCCCCGTCTGGCGAAAAATTTGCTGAGCTGATGTCAAAACGGCAAAGGAATCGACCGAAATTGATCAGTGGCTTTTGACGGCAGATCCGCCGTTCCCTGAGGGTCATTCACATGCCCGTAACACCCCGAGCCGCCACCGGCGGCCCGTTGCGCATGCCCGATTTCCGTCTTCTGCTCGCCGGTGCGGCCACCGGACAACTCGGCGCCCAGGTCACCCTCGTGGCGTTGCCGCTCGTGGCAGTGCTCGAACTCCGAGCGTCCGCCTTCCAGGTGGGCGTGCTCACTGCCGCGGAAACCGCCGCCTTCCTGCTCATCGGGCTGCCCGCCGGAGCGTGGACCGACCGGATGCGCAAGCGGCCCCTGATGATCCGTGCCGACATCGTGCGCGCCGCGGCCATGGCCAGCATCCCCGTCGCCGCCGTCGCCGGTGCGCTGACCATGGTCCAGCTGTACGCCGTGGCCCTGATCACCGGTGCGGCCACGGTCTTCTTCGATGTGGCCCATCAGAGCTACCTGCCCCAGATCCTGTCCAAGGAGCAGCTTGTCGCGGGCAACGGAGCGCTGGAAACGGTCCGTTCATCGGCACAGGTGACAGGACCCGGAGTCGGCGGCGGGCTCGTGCAGTTGGTCGGTGCCCACCTCGCCATCGTCGCCGACGCCGTCGGCTACGCGCTGTCCGCCCTGTTCCTGCTCGGCATCAGGCAGCACGAGGACCCGCCGCAGCCCGAGCCCAGCGCATCGCTGCGCGGGGATATCGCCGAGGGCGTGCGATTCGTCGCCCGCCAGCCCCTGCTGCGCGTCATCGCCCTCACCACCGCCCTCACCAACCTCTTCGCCGCGATACTGATGGCCACACAGACCGTGTACCTGGTCCGTGTGCTCGGACTCGAGCCAGGCGCGAT
Source organism: Streptomyces sp. NPDC019396 (assembly GCF_040632375.1). Lineage (NCBI taxonomy): Bacteria > Bacillati > Actinomycetota > Actinomycetes > Kitasatosporales > Streptomycetaceae > Streptomyces > Streptomyces sp. NPDC019396. The sequence continues at coordinate 96,661 of NZ_JBEYBS010000025.1, forward strand.
CGGCCTGGTGCTGTCCGCGTCGGCCGTCGGCGGACTCGTGGGCGCGTTCTGCGCCGGTGCGCTCGCGAGCCGGGTCGGCCAGGCCCGTACGATCTGGCTCTCCCTCCTCGTCACCGGGCCGTTCGCGCTGCTGTGGCCGCTGTCAGGAAAGGGAGTGACCGGAGCGCTCCTGTTCGCCGTCGGCTCCGGTGTCGTCTTCTTCGGCGCCGTCGTCTACAACGTCGCACAGGTCAGCTTCCGTCAGGCGCTCTGCCCGCCACGGCTGCTCGGCCGGATGAACGCCACCCTGCGCTTCTTCACGTGGGGCACCCTCCCGCTCGGCGGTCTGCTCGGCGGAGCACTGGCCGACGCCTACGGACCGCGCACGGCACTCGCCTGCTGCGCCGCGGGACTCCTCGTCGCACCCCTGCCACTGCTGCTGTCACCGCTGAGCCGGATGCGGGACCTGCCGACGGCCGCGCACACCGGCGACGCCGGCGACGGAGCCGCCGCCGTAGAGCACGACCCCGCCCCGGTGGGCTGAATGCCCGCACCATCGATGTCCCGAAGACAGCACGGACAGACGACAACCCAGGAAGGATCACGTGCCCAGCATCACGAGCCAGTATCTGGCCCGCTATCGGCGAATAGGAGCCGGTGAGGGGGCTGACGATCCGCTGCCCGTCACCGGAGCCCAGCGCCGTTTCGCGCTGGTGCGCTCGCTGGACACCGCGGGCCGCCCGGACCTGGTGCCGATGTTCTTCGCCTTCCCGCACGGCACCGTCGACCCGGCACGCCTCGCGGCGGCGGCCAACCGCCTCGCCGCGCTCCACCCCGTCCTGCGTGCCCGGTCAGCCGTGGTGCGCGGCGCACCCGTGCTGCTCCCGGAGCGGCCCGACGTCCCCATGGCCGTGGTGACCCCGGCCCCGGGCGAGGACACCGCCGCCGCGCTGCGCCGGACACTCGCCGGCTGGTCCCCGCAGGGACCGTCGATGCGGATGTTCCTGGCGCGGGACGAGGCACCCGGCGGCGAGGAGGTCCTCGCGATCGTCCTGGACCACGCCTCCTGCGACGGCCAGTCGCTGGCGCGCATCGTCGGGGAAATCGAAGCCGCGTACGCCGAGGGACCGGACGCCGAAGGGCCCAGCCCCGGCGAGACGGCGGCCGAGCTGGCTGCGTACCGCGAGGCCGTACTGCTCCAGCTCGAAGCGGAGGACCGGGCCTCGTCGCCCGCCGCTATGGCCTACTGGGGCGAGCGGCTGCGGGCCGTACGCGAACAGGCTCCGCTCCCGTCTCCCGGCCACCCGGTCGCCGGAGCTCCGCCGAGTGGCGCGGCCGAGCGCCGCGTCCCGGTTCGGGAAACGGGTGTCTCGTTCCCCGACCTGCTCGACGCCTGCCGGGCCGCGGCCGGGGCGCTCTACGGACCAGGGCACCAGGTGCCGCTCGGCTACCCCTGGGGCGGGCGACCGCCCGGCGCGGCGCAGGTCATCGGCTGCTTCCTCAACACCGTGGTCTTCCCGGCGACGACCAGCGAGGGGCCCGCGGGCAACTCGACGGCGTTCGACTGGTGGGAGGATCTCGACCGGGCCGACGCGCCCTTCGACGCCGTGGTGCACGCCGCCAGGGCAGCCGGCTCCGGCTGGACCGGCCGGCTCGACGGTCTGCTGACCGTGGACGACACCCAGCGGAGACCCCCGCTCACTCTCGGCGGTGTGACCGGCCGTGAGACGCATGTCGACGGCAGGCCCGTACGCGGACCCTTCGCCGTCTCCGTCACCCACGGCCCCACCCTGCACCTGCGCATGGTGTGGGATCGCGCCGTCGTCGACGACGACCGAGCGGAGCGCGCCTTCGCGGCACTTGCCGACGCGGTCGCTACGACGCCCGCAGGCGCCGTCGGCTGATCTCCGCCGACCGCACCCGCCGACCGGCCGCCGCTGACCGGCCACCGGCTGGGCAGCTCAGGACCATCAACCGACAGCCGGGCCACACCGCGCGATCCGCGGACCGCCCGCGTCACCCCGCCGGGCACGACAGTGCCCGGCCCGCAAAGAACCGACCCGACAACCTCAGGGATCGCCCATGCTTCCCCTCTCCTCCTCGCAGGAGATCGTCTGGCTGCACGAGCAGGTGCACACCGGCAGTCGCGCCTACAACTTCACCGGCGCACTCGACCTGTACGGCACCCTCGACACCGACGCTCTCCGCCACGGACTCGCCGCCACCCTCGGACGGCACCCCGGCCTGCGACTCGAACTCGTCGCCGTCGAGGGGGCGATGCCCGGACAGCGGGTGGCCCAGACCTGCACGCCGCGCCTGCACCAGGTCGACCTGAGCGGCGAGAAGGACTCCGAGGCCGCCTTCGCGAAGCTCCTGCGCACCGAAGCGGAAACACCACTCGACACCTTCGAGGCCCCCCTGCTGCGCTGGACCCTGGTGCGACTCGCGCAGGACCACCACCGCCTCATCCACGTCGAGCACCACCTCATCCACGACGGCCACTCGCTCGCGATCCTGCTCGACGACGTCTTCCGCGTCTACCGGGGCCATGTCCTGGGCGAACCGGTCACTCTGCCGCCGGCGTCCTCGTACGCCGACCACGTCCGGGCGAAGGCCCTCGCGCCCTTCCCGGCCGAGAGCCTCGACTTCTGGACGGACGAACTGCGCGATGTCGACCATGACATGCCGCTGCCCGGAGTGACCCGGCCCGGCGCCCGGCGCAGGCACCGCGGCGGACAACTGCGACAGTCCATCGGTGCCGACCTGGCCGCCCGGTTGCGGGAACACGCCCGCTCGCGCGGCCTGACCCCGTTCGCCACCCTCCTCGGGCTCTTCGCCGAGCTGCTGCGCCGGCACAGCGGACGCTCGCAAATGGTCGTCGGCACGGCCGTCGGCAACCGCCCGCGCGGCTTCGACGACGCCGTCGGGATGTTCGTCAACACGATCCCGCTGCCGCTCAGACTGGACCCCGCGGCCCCCGCCGAAGACACCATGGACGAGGTCACCGACACCCTCTTCCGGGCCCTTCCGCACCAGGAAGTGCCGGTACAGGAACTCACCCGTGCCCTCGGGATGCACACATCGGGCGCCGACAACCCGCTCTTCAACGTCATGTTCAGCGCCCATGACGCCCCTCTGCCCGAGATCGACGTCCCGGGCCTCGACATCACCCTCTTCGAGGGGTTCAACACCGGGACCACCCGGTTCGATCTGGATGTCGTGCTCCTGCCGGACGACCGGCGCGGAGTCACCCCCCGCAGGGGCGCTCCCGGAATGACCCTGGTCTGGGACTACGATGCCGACCTCTTCGGGGAGGACGTGGCCCACCTGCTCGCCGGGCGGTTCCTCGACCTGCTGCGTGCCTACCTCGACGACCCCGCCACCGCGCTGGCCGACCTCGCGCCCGCGCACCCGGTGGCCGCCGGCACCGCCGCCGTACCGGAGCGTCAGGCGGCCGTGAGCCCCGCCCCGGTCGATCCGATCGCCGCACATGACCCTGCCCTGCCAGCCCTGCTGATCGGCGCCCGCCGCCTCACCTACGGAGACCTGGACACCCGGGTCGAGGCGCTCGCGGTCCGGCTGCGCGAAGCCGGGGTGACACCAGGTCAGCCGGTGGCCGCCGTACTGCCCCGGGGCCTCGACTCGGTGACCACCCTGCTGGCCTGCCTGCGGACGGGAGCGGTGTACTGCCCCCTCTCCCCGTCGGACCCGGCGGACCGCATCGAGCTGCTGCTGAAGCGGCTCGCCCCGGCCCTGGTCCTGACGTCGTCCGACACCCCGGTGACGGTCCCTGACGGCCTGCCCACCGCCACGCTCGACTCCACCGAGCTGCCCCGCGCGCACCACGCCGACAGGGTGCCCGGCGCCGCCTACATCATCCACACCTCGGGTTCCACGGGCATTCCCAAGCCGGTCGCCGTCGGCCGCGCCGCGCTGGAGCACCATATGACCGCTGCCGCCGAGCGCTTCGGCCTGGTACCCGCGGACCGGGTGCTGCTGTTCGCCCAGCCCTCCTTCGACGTGGCGCTGGAGGAGGTGCTGCCCTCGCTGTACGCGGGAGCCTGCCTCGTCGTCCCCGGCCAGGAGGTGCCCACCGGAGCCGAGCTGACGGCGCAGCTGGCTGCCGCCCGGGTCACCGTGGCCAACCTGCCCACCAGCTACTTCCTCGCCACCCGCGAGGACATGCGGCCCGCGCTGCGCGACGGCGCCTGGGCTCCCCGGCTGCTGGTGCTCGGCGGTGAGCGGCTGCCCGCCGACGCGCTCCGGGACTTCCTGGAGGACACCGACGCCACCGTGCTCAACGTGTACGGCGTCACCGAGGCGGCCATCAGCTCGACCGTCCACGAGATCCGCCGCGACGAGCTCACCGACGGCGCCGAGATCCCCCTCGGCACCGAACTGCCCGGCGAGCGGGTGCACATCCTCGACGCGTACCACCGCCCGCTGCCGCCCGGCGCGGTCGGCGAGCTGGCCATCGCGGGACCGGGACTCGCCGAAGGGTACGCCGGAAACGCCGAGGTCACGGCGGCGCGCTTCGTGACCGTCGACGCGCTCGGCGGAGAGCGGGTCTACCTCACCGGAGACCTCGGCTACCGCGGGCTCGACGGACTGCTGCACTTCCTGGGCCGCCGCGACAACCAGATCAAGCTGCGCGGCCACCGCATCGAGCTGGAGGAAGTGGAGGCGGCGGCGTCGGCCGCGCTCGGCGGCCAGTCCTGCGCGGTCGTACTCGACCGGGAGACCCCCGGCGGCCCTAGGCTCGTGGGCTTCCTGGAGCGCGCGGCGGGCACGGACGAACAGGCGGACCGGGACGAGCAGGCGCTGCACGCCGAGCTGAGCCGGCGCCTGCCCGCCACTCTCGTACCGGCCCGCTGGGCACGTCTTGACAGCATGCCGACGCTGGCCGGAGGCAAGCCCGACCGGGTGGCGCTGGCACGGATGGCCGCCGCACTGGACCCCGTTGACGCCGCCGCGCCCGCCGCGCCCGAAGCAGTCGAGTCCGCCGCGTCCGGTGACGCTCCCGCTTCCGCCGACCCGATGACCGCCCTGCTCGCCGAAGGCTGGCGCGAAGTGCTCGGCCACAGCCGCTTCGACGAGGGCTCGCACTTCTTCAGGACCGGTGGCCACTCCCTGCTCGCGGCCCAGCTCGCCGCCTGGCTGGAACCGCGGCTCGGACAGCGCCCGCCGCTGCGGCTGCTCTTCCAGAACCCGGTGCTCGCCGACCAGGCCGTCGCCCTCGCGGCCACCGCCACCACCTCGACGGAGTCCTGATGACCGAGACCCTCAACCCGCTGCACACGCTGAACTCGCCGCACACCCTGACGGACCGGACCGCCACCGCCGACGGCACCGCGCTCAGCATCGCCCACGGGCCCGCTCCATCCGCCACCGCCGGAGTGCTCCCCCTCTTCGAGGAGTGGGTGAGCCGCAGCCCGCAGGCCCCCGCCGTGGTCGACGCCGGCCACACCTGGACCTACGAGGACCTCGACGTGGCCGCCACCGAGGTCATCACGGCACTCGGCGACCGGGTACGCCCCGGGGACCTGGTGGGCGTATGCCTCGACCGCTCGGCCGCTCTCGTGGTGACCGCGATCGCGCTGGCCCGGATCGGCGCCGTCTATCTGCCGCTGGGCCCCCGCCCGGGCCAGCGCCGTACCGACGCCGTCACCGAGGACCTGAACGTGGTCTGCCTGATAGGCGACCCGCAGGCCCTGCCGCCGCGCCACCAGGCCGTCGGCACCTCCGGTCATGTCCCCCTGCCGCTGCCCGCCGAAGGCGCCAACGCCGGTGACACCGGCGCCGCGGTCGTCGCCGCCTTCGCCACCCCGGGACCCGGCGCCCGCCGCGCGCCCGACGAGGCGTTCTACGCCGTGCTGACCTCAGGATCCACCGGTCGGCCCAAGGCCGTCGCCGTCGCCGAGGTCGCCCTCGGCACCCTGCTCGACTGGTACCGCGGCGAAACCGGGCTCGCCCCCGGTGACCGGCAGTCCCTGCTCATCGGGGTGGCTTTCGACCCGCACCTGATGGAGCTCTGGGCCGGGCTCACCTCCGGCGCCGCCCTCGTCCCCGCTCCGGACGAGGTCCGCTGGGACTCCGCCGTGCTGACCGACTGGTGGCGGGATGCCCAGGTGACGGTCAGCGTCGGAGCCACCCCGATGATCGAGCCCCTGCTGGACCGCCCCTGGCCCCAGGACCTGGCACTGCGTCATCTGATCGTGGGCGGCGACCGGATGCGCCGCCGCCCCGGTAGCGATGTCACCGCCACGGTCCACAACGCCTACGGACCCGCCGAGGCCACGGTCGTCACCACCACGTACGCGATGACGGGCACGGACGGGCGCGCGGGCGAGCAGACTCCGCCGCCCATCGGCGCTCCGGTACCGGGCGCGACCGTGGTCGTCACCGATGGCGAAGGCCGCGCCGTCCCGCGCGGCACGGACGGCGAACTCCGCATCGGCGGCACCTGCCTGGCGCTCGGCTATCTGGACCCCGAGCTCACCTCCAGCCGCTTCACCGCCCCTCACCCCGGCCTGGAACTGCCCGGTGCCGACCGGCTCTACCGCACCGGTGACCGGGTGCGGATGGCGGCCGACGGGAGCCTGGAGTTCCTCGGCCGCCTCGACGACCAGGTGAAGATCAGCGGTGTCCGTATCGAACCGGCCGAAGTGGAAGCCGCGTTCGAGCAGGACCCGGCGGTGCGCAGCGCTGTCGTCACCGCACCCCGCACCCCGGACGGCCAGACCCGCCTCGTCGCGTATGTACGGCCCGCCGAGGGCGCGGCGCCCGACGCCGTCGCGCTGCTGGCGGCGGTACGAGCCTGGCTGCCCGAGCAGGCCGTGCCGTCCGCCGTCCGGATCACGGACAGCTACCCCCTGGACGCCAACGGCAAGGTGGACCGGGCCGCGCTGACCCGCGAGGCAGCCGTCGAGTCCGCCGAAGCGGCGTCCTCCGACGGCGGACTGCCGGCCGACGCCACCCCCGACGAGCTGCTGGTCCTGCGCGCGGTACGCGATCTGCTGGGCCGTCCGTCGATCAGGCTCGCCGACAACTTCACCGACCTGGGCGGCACCTCGGTCCAGGCCGCGCGGCTCCTGACGGCCATCGAACAGGAGGCAGGCGTACGCCTGCGGGCCCCCCAGCTGCTGCGCCAGCCCGACCTGCGGGCCGTGGCCGCCCTGATCGACCAGCGCCGTACCGGTGCGCGGCAGCCGGGAGCCTGAATGTCCGTCACCGACCCGCACACCCACACCACCGCGAAGGAAGGCCCCGTGCCCACCTCCTGCCCCGACGCCGCCACGGCCACGGTCCACGGGGGGCTGCCCGGCCTCGTGGCCCGGCACGCCGGTGCCACCCCGGACGCGCTGGCCGTCGCCGACGGCGACACCACGCTCACCTATGCCCAACTGGACACCGCGGCCCGCGCCCTCGCCGCCCACCTCCGGGACCACGGTGTGCGCCGCGGCGATCGGGTGGCACTGCTGATGCCCCGGTCCGCCCGCACCATCGTCGCGCAGCTCGCCCTGTGGTGGGCCGGTGCCGTCTGCGTACCGCTCGACCCCGCGCACCCCCGTCCGCGTACCGAGGCCATGATCGCCGACGCGCGGGTGACGCTGACCGTCGGTGACCGCAAGCTCCTGGAGTCCTCGGCGCCGGCCGGCCCCATCCTCGTGCTGCCCGGCGAGCCGCACCTCACCGCGGCCGCCGTGACGGAGCCCGAGGCGGACCCGGACCCCACCGCGTTCATCATGTTCACCTCGGGCTCCACCGGCCGCCCCAAGGGTGTGACCGTCCCGCATGACGCCGTCGTGGAGCTGGTGACCCCCACTTCATACGTCACCATCACCCCGCGCGACCGCGTGCTGTTCCACTCGCCCATGACCTTCGACGCCTCGACGTTCGAGGTGTGGGGGGCGCTCGCGGCCGGTGCCGCCGTGGTCGTGTGTACCGTCGAGCGGCCCTCGTTCGAGGAACTGACCCAGCACGTGGAGCGGCACGGCGTCACCGTCGCCTTCCTCACCACCGCGCTCTTCCACCAGCTCGCGACCCGCCGCTCGCGGGTGTTCTCGGTGCTGCGCGGCGTCGTCATCGGCGGCGAGGCCCTCGCGGCCCAGCACGCCCGTGAGGTACTGCGTGCCTTCCCCTGGCTGGAACTCGTCAACGGCTACGGACCGACGGAGACGACCACCTTCGCCACGGCGCACCGCGTCAGTCTCGCCGACTGCGAGGGGCAGATACCCATCGGCCGGCCCATCGCGGGTGCCACCGTCCATGTCCTGGACGAACAGGGCCGCCCGGTCGCGGACGGAGAGCGCGGGGAGCTGTGGATCGGCGGCAGCCGGCTCGCCCACGGCTATGCGGGGCAGCCGGAACTCACCGCGGAGCGGTTCGTGGAGCACCCCGAGTACGGGCGGCTCTACCGCACGGGTGATCTGGCCGCCACCCGGCCCGACGGCGCCCTCGACTTCCACGGCCGCACCGACGACCAGGTCAAGGTCCGCGGCTTCCGCATCGAACCGGGCGAGGTGGAACACGCCCTGCGCGAGCAGCCCGACGTCGACGACGCGGCGGTCACCGTCCACCGGCCCACCGAGGGCGACGCCCGGCTGGTCGCCTTCGTCGTGGCCGCGCCGGGCCCGGTGCCCCAGGCGGATGTCCTGCGGGACCGACTCGCCGCGGTGCTGCCCGCCCATCTCGTACCGGACAGTGTGACCGTGGTGGAACGGCTGCCGCTCACCTCCAGCGGAAAGGTCGACCGGCGTGCGCTCACGGCACTCTTCGGCGCCGCCGCGACCGAGGCGCCGGCCGCGCCGATGAGCCCGCTGGAGCAGGCCGTCGCCGACATCTGGAGCCGGGCCCTCGGCACCGATGTCATCCGGCCCGACGCCGACTTCATCGCGCTCGGCGGCCACTCGCTGCTCGCCCTCGTCATCACCGACGACCTCCGCGAAGAGCTGGGCGTGGAGCTGACGCTCGCCGACTTCTTCGGCGCCCCGACCGTGGCAGGTCTGGCCGCCCTGGTCGAGCGCGAGCTACTCGCCGTACACAGCGATCTGCACCCCGATGACGCAGCGGAGCACACGCGATGACCACTGACACACCTGATGTCCCGGGGCAGCTCGCCCGCCAGGAGGAACTGCTGCGCCGGGCGCGTGCCCGGGCCACCGCACGGGCCACCACAACCCCTGTCGCGGCCCGGACCGGCGCGGACGCGACGGCGACGGCGACGGCGCTGCGACGCCCCGCCCCGCTGTCGCACGCCCAGCGCCGCATGTGGCTGATGGACCGGCTCGGTCATGCCGGAGCCTCCTACAGCGTGCCGTTCGCCACCCGGGTGCGTGGCCCGCTCGACACCGAGGCACTCGCCACCGCGCTCACCGTGCTCGTGCGCCGCCACGAGATCCTGCGCACCCGCTACGGGCAGCGCGACGGCGAGCCGTACCAGGAGGTCCTGGAGGCGCCCGCGGCGATCCCCGTGCCAGTCCGGGACTGCGCCGAGGAGGACGCCCCGGCCCTGCTGGCCGACGAGGCACGGCGCGGCTTCGACCTGGCCGCCGGACCGGTGCTGCGCGCCCTGGCACTCCGCCACGGCGAGCAGGACCACACCGTGCTGCTGACCTTCCATCACATCGCCATCGACGGCGGATCGCTGGACACGGTGGCCCGGGAGCTGACCGAGCTGTACGCGGCAGCCGTACGGGAAGGGGGCAGCGCTGAGGCGCCGGAATGGCCCCGGCCGCCGCAGTACGCCGACTTCGCACGCGGGGAACACGCTGCCGCGGCCCAGGCCGAACAGGGCCTCGCCCACTGGGTCGAACGGCTGAGCGGCGCCAGGGCCCCGCGCCTGCCCCGCCCCGGGACCTCGTCCGCCGACGCGGGCCTCAGGCCCGCCGGCACCCACACCGTCCCGCTCGCCGAGCAGCTGCCCGAAGCGCTGCGCGCCCTCGGTGGCGAACACCGCGCCACGCTGTTCACGGTGGCGCTCACGGCCGCGTTCGCCTCGCTCCAGCGCCTCACCGGAGACGACGATCTGATCATCGGGGTCGCGGGTACCCACCGCCAGGGCGCCGCGATGCGCGAACTGGTGGGGCTGTGCGTCAACACCCTTCCGGTCCGCGTCGACACTTCCGGCGACCCGGCGTTCACCGAACTCCTCGCACGGGTACGGGACGCGCTGCTGGAGGCCCAGCGGCACCGTGACGTCCCCTTCGACCTCGTTCTGGAACGGCTCGGCGCCGCCGCGCGAGACGCCGACGGCACCGCGCTGGTCCGGGTGACCTCCGATGTCATCGGCGAACCGGCCATTCTCCGACTGCCGGACACGGCGGGGGAGTACGTGGACGTCGAGACCGGTGAGGCCAAGTTCGACCTCTCCTTCGGCCTCGTCACCTCCGGGCAGCCCGCCGCCCTCGTGCAGTACGGCAGGACCGCGCTGGACGACTCGACCGCGGCCGCCCTCGGCACGCGGTACGCGGCCCTGCTCGAGGCCGTGGTGGCGGAGCCTTCGCTGAGGCTGTCACAACTACCGGGTGTCGCAGCCGAGCACGGCACCGCCGCGGACCACGACGGAAACCGGACGAAGCACGACGCACACCCCGCCGGGGAGCTGCTGCGCGCCCACCCCCGGATCGCCGACGCCCATGTGGCCGAACCGCACGGCGGCCCGCTGCTGGCGTACGTGGTGCTGCGCGACAGCGTGGGCCCGACCCCGTACGAGCTGAGTGCCCGGCTGCGCGCCGCCCTCGCACCGGAGTCGGTGCCCGTCGCGGTCACCCTCCTGGACGCCCTGCCCCGCACCCCGGAAGGGGCGGTCGATCCGGCGCGGCTGCCCGGGCTGCCCGTCGTCACCTCCGGCCGCGTCGCACCGGAGGGCCCGCGCGCCGAAGCCGTCGTCGAAGGCTTCACCGCGCTCCTGGGACGGACCCCGGAGCCCGACGACGACTTCTTCGCCCTCGGCGGGCACTCCCTCGTGGCCGTCAAGCTGGCGGAGCGGCTGCGGGCGGCGCTGAAGCTGCCGCTGACCGGGCTCGACATCCTCCAGGCCCGTACTCCCCGGGCACTCACCACGCTGCTGGACGCCCGCGAGGGTGAACGGACCGGATCCGGGGCGGCGACCCTGGTCACCGCGCACCAGCGGCCGAGCCGCCCCGGCACGATCCTGGTCACCGGGGGCACGGGCGGGGTCGGCGCGTTCATCCTGCGTGAACTGGCCGCGCAGGGGCGCCCGGTGCTGGCCCTGGCCCGCCCCGAGTCCGCTCACCTCGTCTCCGGGGACGGTGTGGAGGTCCTCGAGGGCGATCTCGCCGACCCGGCAGCGCTGCGTGACGCGGTCGCCGCGGCGGACGCGGTCATCCACGCGGCCTGCACCTTCACCAGCCCCGAGGTGGATCTGGCCGCCATGCGGGCCATGGTCGAAGGGTGGCGCCGCGGCCCCTTCGTCTTCGTCAGCAGCGTCGACGCCTACGGGCATCCGGATGCTGACCAGGTCGCGGAGGAGTCCGTACCCGGAGAGCCGCTCAGCCCCTACGGGCGCGCCAAGCTCGAGTGCGAGTCGCTGCTGCTGCGCGCGGCCGGAACCGAGGGCCGGGGCGGGGCCAGCGCCGTACGCTCGCCGATCGTCTGGGGTGCGCACGACCGGCTGCGCGACCAGTTGCGCTGGGGGGCGACCGGACTGCTCTACCAGGCCGCCGCCGAAGGACGGCCGATCGAACTGCCGCAGTCCGGGGCCGGGGGACGCCGCTGGTACGGGGCGGCCTGGGTGCATGCGGCGGCCCTGGCCAGGGCGGTGACGGCCTGTCTGGACGCGCCCGTGCACGGCGTGGCCAACGCCGTCAGTGGCCATGTCTCCTGGCGTGACCTGGCCACCGATCTGACCCGGCTGCTGGGCAGCTCAAGCCCCATCACCGAGACGGGTGAGGTCCACCAGGACCTCGACCACTGCTGGCACTACGACAGCCACCGCCTGGCCCGCCCGCTGCGCGCACAGCCGGGGGAGGACCGGCGAGCGGTCCTGGCCGAGATGATCGACAGCGGCGCGGCAAGCGCCCGCTAGGGCGTGTTTCGAAAGTCCCGCCTGCCCCGCGACGGCTGGCACGCACGCTCGCAGCGTTGTCGGAATCGCCCAAGTACGCCCAGTACGAGGG
>NZ_JBEYBS010000026.1:0-93768 GCF_040632375.1 Streptomyces sp. NPDC019396
CAAAACCCCCTCCCCCACCGCCTCCCCCCCCACTATTTCGGCCGGGGGGGGGGGGGGCGCCGGGGGCGCGGCCCCCCCCCCCCCCCCCCGGCGGGGGGGGGGGCGGCCCCCCCCCCCGGCCCCCCCCCCCCCCCCCCGCGGGAGGCACTACGCGTCGAGCGAGGTCATCACGTGCTTGATCCGTGTGTAGTCCTCGAACCCGTACGCCGACAGGTCCTTGCCGTACCCGGACTTCTTGAACCCGCCGTGCGGCATCTCCGCCACCAGCGGAATGTGGGTGTTGATCCACACACAGCCGAAGTCCAGCGCCTTGGACATCCGCATCGCCCGCGCGTGGTCCTTCGTCCAGACCGACGAAGCCAGCGCGAACTCCACGCCGTTCGCGTACTCGACCGCCTGCTCCTCGTCGCGGAACGGCTGGACGGTGATGACCGGCCCGAACACCTCGTTCTGGACGATCTCGTCGTCCTGCTTCAGCCCGGAGACCACGGTCGGCGCGTAGAAGTAGCCCTTGTCGCCCACCCGGTGGCCGCCCGCCTCCACCTTGGCATGCGCCGGGAGGCGGTCGATGAAGCCGGTGACCTGCTTCAGCTGGTTGGCGTTGTTGAGCGGGCCGTACAGCACGTCCTCGTCGTCCGGCTGGCCCGTCTTCGTGTCCTTCGCCGCCTTCGCGAGCGCCGCCACGAACTCGTCGTGGATCGACTCGTGCACCAGCACACGCGTCGCCGCCGTGCAGTCCTGGCCGGCGTTGAAGTAGCCGGCGACGGAGATGTCCTCGACGGCCTTGGCGATGTCGGTGTCCTCGAACACGACGACCGGGGCCTTGCCGCCCAGCTCCAGGTGGACACGCTTGACGTCCTTGGCCGCCGACTCGGCGACCTGCATGCCGGCCCTTACCGAGCCGGTGATGGACGCCATGGCCGGGGTCGGGTGCTCGACCATCATGCGGCCGCTGTCGCGGTCGCCGCACAGCACGTTGAAGACACCTTTGGGCACGACCGAGCCGATGATCTCGGCCATCAGCACGGTGGACGCCGGGGTGGTGTCCGAGGGCTTGAGGACGACCGTGTTGCCCGCGGCCAGCGCCGGGGCGAACTTCCAGACGGCCATCATCATCGGGTAGTTCCACGGCGCGACCTGTGCGCACACACCGACCGGCTCGCGGCGGATGATCGAGGTCATCCCCTCCATGTACTCACCGGCGGAGCGGCCCTCGAGCATCCGCGCCGCACCAGCGAAGAAGCGGATCTGGTCGATCATCGGCGGGATCTCTTCGGTGCGGGTGAGCTCCAGCGGCTTGCCGGTGTTCTCCGACTCGGCCGCGATCAGCTCCTCGGCACGCTCCTCGAAGGCATCCGCGATCTTCAGCAGGACCTTCTGGCGCTCCGCCGGAGTGGTGTCGCGCCAGGCCGGGAAGGCGGCGGCAGCGGCGGCCATGGCGGCGTCGACATCCGCCTGGCCGGACAGCGGTGAGGTCGCGTAGGCCTCGCCGGTGGCCGGGTTGACCACCTCGATGGTCCGCCCGTCCGCGGCGTCCCGGAACTCTCCGTCGATGTAGTTGCGCAGACGACGCAGTTCGGTGGTCACAGCCACTCCTCCTGTCAGATGTCCAACGGGTGAGATGTCCAAGGGGTGAGACACCTCAACTCACCCCAACCATACGTCCTTGAGGGTAGTCCGCCAGGCGACGCTTTCGACAGACCAGACGCCCCGTAGCTACGGAATCAGTGAGATTGGGAAGGTCGAACAACGAATTTCATCGCAGATGGGTTGCGGGATGGCCGACTCCAGTGCACAGTGTGCTCGTGGCCAGTCGAAGCGCAGAGTCCAGGACCGGAAACAGCTCGTCGCCGACGATCGACGCCGTCTCCCTGGCGATCATCGAGCAGTTGCAGGAGGACGGGCGCCGCCCGTACGCCGCGATAGGCAAGGCCGTCGGCCTTTCCGAGGCAGCGGTCCGCCAGCGCGTCCAGAAGCTGCTCGACCAGGGCGTCATGCAGATCGTTGCCGTCACGGACCCGCTCACCGTGGGTCTGCGCCGGCAGGCGATGGTCGGGATCAACGTCGAGGGCGATCTCGACCCGGTGGCCGACGCGCTGAGCGCCATGTCCGAGGTCGAGTACGTCGTGATGACGGCGGGCTCGTTCGACCTCATCGTGGAGATCGTCTGCGAGGACGACGACCACCTGCTTGAAGTGATCAACCGGCGCATCCGCACCCTGCCCGGTGTGCGCTCCACCCAGAGCTTCGTCTACCTCAAGCTGAAGAAGCAGACCTATATGTGGGGAACCCGATAGCCGTGAGCAAGGACCGCAGCGACCTCTCCCAGTCCGCCTACGACCACCTGTGGATGCACTTCACCCGCATGTCGTCGTACGAGAACGCACCCGTCCCCACCATCGTGCGGGGTGAGGGCACCTATATCTACGACGACAAGGGCAAGCGCTATCTCGACGGGCTCGCGGGCCTGTTCGTGGTACAGGCAGGCCACGGTCGCAAGGAACTCGCCGAAGCCGCCGCGAAGCAGGCTCAGGAGCTGGCCTTCTTCCCGGTGTGGTCGTACGCCCACCCGAAGGCCGTCGAGCTGGCGGAGCGCCTCGCCGTCGAAGCCCCCGGCGACCTGAACAAGGTCTTCTTCACCACCGGCGGCGGCGAGGCGGTGGAGACCGCATGGAAGCTCGCGAAGCAGTACTTCAAGCTCGTGGGCAAGCCGACCAAGTACAAGGTCATCTCCCGCGCCGTCGCCTACCACGGCACCCCGCAGGGCGCCCTGTCCATCACCGGGCTGCCGGGGCTCAAGGCCCCGTTCGAGCCGCTGGTGCCCGGCGCGCACAAGGTGCCCAACACCAACATCTACCGCGCCCCGCTGTTCGGCGACGACCCGGAGGCCTTCGGCCGCTGGGCCGCCGACCAGATCGAGCAGGAGATCCTCTTCGAAGGCCCCGACACCGTCGCCGCGGTCTTCCTGGAGCCTGTGCAGAACGCGGGCGGCTGCTTCCCGCCCCCGCCCGGCTACTTCCAGCGGGTCCGCGAGATCTGCGACCGGTACGACGTGCTGCTGGTGTCGGACGAGGTCATCTGCGCCTTCGGCCGCCTCGGCAAGACGTTCGCCTGTGACAAGTTCGGCTATGTGCCGGACATGATCACCTGCGCCAAGGGCATGACATCGGGCTACTCCCCGATCGGCGCCTGCATCGTCTCCGACCGGCTGGCCGAGCCGTTCTACAAGGGCGACAACACCTTCCTGCACGGCTACACCTTCGGTGGCCACCCGGTCTCCGCGGCCGTCGCGCTCGCCAACCTCGATCTGTTCGAGCGCGAGAAGCTGAACCAGCATGTGCTCGACCAGGAGAGCGCCTTCCTGAGCACCCTTCAGAAGCTGCACGACCTGCCGATCGTCGGTGATGTGCGCGGAAGCGGCTTCTTCTACGGCATCGAGCTGGTCAAGGACAAGAACACCAAGGAGAGCTTCAACGAGGAGGAGACCGAGCGCGTGCTCTACGGCTTCCTCTCCAAGGCGCTGTTCGACGCGGGTCTCTACTGCCGCGCCGACGACCGCGGCGACCCGGTCATCCAGCTCGCGCCGCCGCTGATCTCCGACCAGTCGACCTTCGACGAGATCGAGCAGGTGCTGCGGTCCGTTCTCACGGAGGCCTGGACCAAGCTGTAATCCCCGAAATCCCACTTTTCGCGGCCCGGATGAGCCTGTTCGAGTGAGAACAGGTGCACCCGGGCCGCGTGCCGTCCGCGCACCCGGTTCCGAGTGCCTACGGTGCTGTGACGTATCGGCCTCGACGTCCTTTCCCCCGTACGGGGGAAGGACCACGGATCTGAACCGAGGTGTACGCCATGGTGGCTCCGCCGGACAACGACGTGCTCTGGGCGCGCTCCCTGCACCACTCCCTCGGCGGCTCGCCCGCCCTGCGCGGGGTCTCGCTCGGGGTGCGCGACTGCGAGATCCTCGCCGTGACCGGCCCGCGCGGCAGCGGCAAGACCACCCTGCTGCGCTGCCTTTCGGGCCAGCTCGTCCCGAAAGAGGGCGAGGTGTGGTTCAACAGCACCCCCGTCCACACCATGAGCGCGCTCGCCCGCGAGCGGCTGCGCCGGGACCGCTTCAGCTGGCTCGGCACGGAGCCCCAGCTGGTCCCCGAGCTCAACGTCTGGGAGAACGCCGCCCTGCCGCTGATGCTGCGCGGCTGTTCCCATCGCAAGGCCAAGAGCGCCGCCATGGAATGGCTGGAGCGGCTCGACCTCGGCCCGCTCGCCCGCAAGCGGCCCCGCGCGCTGCCGCACGCCCAGCGCCAGCGGGTCGCCATGGCCCGTGCCCTCGTCGCCGCCCCTACGGTGCTGTTCGCCGACGAACCCACGGCCGCCCTGCACGTCACGGACCGGGCCCAGGTGCTGCGTACGCTCACCACAGCCGCACGCTCCCACCGGATCACCCTCGTTCTCGCCACGCACGACGCGGAGGTGGCGACGTTGGCCGACCATATGGTCGCACTGGTCGACGGCCGTCGTGTCGCGCCCGCGGACGGCTCCGGTACGGAAGGCCGGGCGGCGTGCTCTCTCTCCGTCTAGCCCGTGGCGCCCACGCCCTGGTGCAGCTGCGGCGGCTGCTCGTCGCCGCGGCGTCGGGCGGTGTCGGGTTCCTCTTGCTGTGCACTCTGGCGGACGCGGCGGCCCGGTCGGAGCCTTCCCCTGAACCGGTGGCGCGACTGCTGTGGTGCCTGCTGCCGCTCGCCGCGACGGTGCAGTTCGCTGTGGCGGTGGCCCGTACGGATCCCACCACCCGGCCACGGCCCGGGCTGTCCGCAGTCGGTCTCGGCCCCGCCCGGCTGACCGTGCTGGCCGCGGTGTCGACCGCCGTCTCCTGCACGCTCGGCAGCGCGCTGGCCCTGCTGGTGTTCCTGCATTTGCGGGGGGATCTGACGGGGCTTCCGTTCGACGGGGCGGCGGGGCCCCTGCTCGCGGCCGGACAGCCGCTGCCGCTGGGAGCGGTGCTCACCCTGCTCGCCCTCGTACCCTTCGCGGCCTCGGCAGCGGCGGCACTAGCGCTGCGCCCGCGCGGTACGAAGCGGGAGGAGAGCTTCGAGTTCGAGGGCGGCGAGCCCCGTTCGGAGGCCACGCCCGCCGGGCTGCCCTGGGGTGTGGCGCTCACCGCCGCGGGACTCACGCTGCGGTCGTACACGGGCCCCGTCGCGACCGTCGACGCGGGCACTCATGCCCCGGCCGGAGTGATGGCGGGCTGGGCCCTGACCGTACTGGGACTGGCGGTGGCAGGGCCGGGGATCGTCTATGTGTGCGGGATCGCGGTCCAGTCGCTGCGGCCCGGAGCGGTACGGCTGCTCGCCGGACGGGCCCTGATGGCGGACGCCGTCCGGATCGGACGGCCCCTCGGGCTGCTCTGCGCGGTGTCCTCCGCCGTCGTCGCCGTGACCGTACTCGCCCAGGGCGCGAACTGGCCGCGTCCGTTCGGCGAGCTGACCGGTCTCGGCGCCACGCTCGTACTGGCCTGCACCGTGGCGACGCTGCTCACCTCGGCCCTGGAGGCCAGACACGCCCGCGCGGTCATCAGGTCCGGGCTGCGGGGCCTCGGGGCCCGGTGCTCGACTCTGCGCGCGTCGGCGGTGCTGCGGACGGTGGTTCTGCTCGCCGTGTTCGCACCGCTCACCTGGGTGGTGGCGCAGCTCGCGACGATGCCGCTGCGGCCCTGACCCCGGTCGGGGCTGCGCCCAGGCTGAGCCCTATCGTGTGCGGATGGCGCTGGGACAAAGGCACAAGCTGGGGTCGTCCCACGACGACGACCGTGAGATAGAGACCATCGAGGAATTCGACCAGGTGGTCGGCCGCAGCACCCTCGCGGGCCGGCGCGTCCAGTCCGTCGATCTGACCCAGCGCACCTTCGCGCTCCTGTCCAGCGACACCAGCGGTGCCGTGTTCCTCGGCTGCGCCATGGAACCGGACGCGTGCACCAAGGTGCGCGGTGATGGCGCGCTGGTCTTCGCGCCGATTCCCGATCTGCCCTTCGACCCGTACCGCGGGCTGCTGTACTCCCCCGACGAGCTCTTCGCCGGGCTCGCCGAGGCCGGTTACGAGGGCACTCCCGACGCCTTCGCGTACGAGTGGTTCCAGCAGACCAAGGACGACCGCGACATCTACGCCTCGATGCTCCGGGCGATCCATGACGACGCCGTATCCGACGCCCTCGACGAACTCGTCGCCGATGTCCCGGTCGTGGGCGTGATGGGCGGGCACGCGATGCACCGCGGCACCGACGCGTACACGGGCGCCGCCCGGCTCGGGCGCGCCTTGTCCCGCAGCGGACTGCTGGTCGCCACCGGTGGCGGACCGGGTGCGATGGAAGCGGCGAACCTGGGCGGATACGCGGCTCCGTTCGAGGACGAGATGCTCGACGAGTCCCTTGAACTGCTGGCCAAGGCACCCTCGTTCACCCCATCCGTCTCGGACTGGGCGTCGGCGGCCTTCGATGTCCGCTCGCGCTGGCCGCGGGGCGGCGACTCGATCGGCATCCCCACCTGGTTCTACGGCCACGAGCCGCCGAACCCCTTCGCGGGCCATATCGCCAAGTTCTTCGCCAACGCCACGCGCGAGGACGGGCTGCTCGCCCGCTCCACCGCGGGCGTGGTGTTCCTGCCGGGCGCCGCGGGCACCCTCCAGGAGATCTTCGACAAGGCGACCCCGAACTACTACGAATCCCGCGGGGAGCCCACCCCTATGGTGCTGGTGGAC
This sequence comes from Streptomyces sp. NPDC019396, assembly GCF_040632375.1. NCBI lineage: Bacteria > Bacillati > Actinomycetota > Actinomycetes > Kitasatosporales > Streptomycetaceae > Streptomyces > Streptomyces sp. NPDC019396. The sequence continues at coordinate 6,751 of NZ_JBEYBS010000026.1, forward strand.
CGCGCCCACTGGACGGAGCGGCTCCCCGCCTGGCCCCTGCTGCGGTCACTGGCCGCGGGCCGCTCGATGGAGTCCCGCATCGCCCTCGTCGACTCGGTGGACGAGGTGCCCGAAGCCTTGGCCGCCGTGCGGGCCGGATAGCCGGAAGCAACTTCCGGGCCCCGGCTCACGTCTGGCAGTCGGAACATACGGGGCCGCACAGCCGCCCCGCCGACCAGCGTGAAAAGGGGGCCCTCGGTGCTCATAGGACTGCTGACCGCCGTGGCGGCGTCGATCTGCTACGGAACGGGGTCGGTGCTGCAAGCCGTGGGCTCCCGCAAGTCCGCCCGGCGGGAGGCCGCCGGGGGTGTCACCCAGCACGGCGGCCCGAGCCTCTCGTCGACCGCTAAGGCCGCGATGACCTGGGAGTTCATCGTGGGCACGATCCTGGACTTCGTCGGGTTCGGGCTGGGGGCGGTGGCGGCGCGGCTGCTGCCGCTGTTCCTGTCGCAGACGATCATCAGCGCCAATCTGGTGATCACCGCGGTGCTGAGCATCCGGCTGCTCGGAATCCGGCTGACACGCGCCGAGTGGACGTCCATCGCCGTGGTCTGCTCCGCCCTCATCCTGCTGGCCTCGGCTGCCGGTCCGGAGGGGAGCGGACACACCCCCGTCGCCACCCACTGGTGGCTGCTGGCGATCTCGCTGCTGCTGATCGTGGGCGGCACCGTCGTGGTGCGGCTGCTCGGCGCCAGGGCCGCGATCCTCGCGGGGCTGCTGTCGGGGATGGGCTTCGGTGCCCTCGGCGTCGGTGTGCGGGTGCTGAACGGTATCGACCCGTTCGACCCGGTCGCTCTCGTCTGCGACCCGGCGTTCTACGCGATCCTGATCGCGGGCACCGGCGGTATGTATCTGCACACGGTGGCGCTCCAGATCGGTTCGGTCAACGGGGCCACGGCAGCCCTGGTGGTGGGCGAGACCGTGCTGCCCGGCGCGGTCGGCGTGCTCTGGCTCAACGACACCTCCCGTGCGGGGTTCGGCTGGCTGGCGGTCGCCGGCTTCGTGCTGGCCGTGGCGGGGGCGGTGGCGGTGGCCTGGTTCGGACGGCCGGAGACCGAGGACCTCGTTCCCGTGTCCCTTCCCGATCGGGAGCCCGCCGGAGTCCGGTGAGACCGTCCGCCCGGGTGACACCGACTCGGGGAGCGTCCGGGCCGCTGAGACCGACTCAGGGAGCGTCCGGGCCGGGAGCGGGAAGCAGCACCACGTCGTCCGCGGTGAAGCCGGCGCCGACGCGGGTCCCCGGCTCGGGGGCGTCGGTCAGGCGGCACTCGGCTTCCAGCGCGGGACCGCTCGCGGGCCGCAGCCGTACGGCGGCGTGCGTACCCCGGAAGGTGCGGGAGACCACCTCGCAGTCCAGGCCGTCCCCCGGGCCGGCCAGCCGGACACCGGCGGGGCGGACCAGCAGAGCACACGGTCCCTGGGGAGAGCCGTCCGGTACCGGAATCCTCCCCCAGGGGGTGTCGGCGGCCTGGCCGTTCACCTCGCCGGACACGATGTTGTCGAAGCCGAGGAACCGTGCGACGAACGAGGAGGCGGGGCGCTGCCACACCTCGCGCGGGGTGCCGCTCTGGGCGATGACCCCGTCCCTCATGATCACGACACGGTCGGCGAGCGCGAAGGCCTCGCCCTGGTCGTGCGTCACGGCGAGCACGGTGGTGCCAAGTTGCCCGAAGAGAGAGCGCAGTTCCACGACGAGCCGTTCCCTGAGCGTACGGTCGAGCTGGCCCAGGGGTTCGTCGAGCATCAGCAGCCTCGGCCGCGGGGCGAGCGCCCGGGCAAGGGCGACCCGCTGCTGCTCACCACCCGACAGGGAGGCGACGGCCCGCTGCCCGGCGCCCGGGAGTCCCACCAGGTCGAGCAGCTCCGCCAGCCGGCGCTGCTGCTCCGCGCGGGGCACGCCGTGCATACGCAGGCCGAAGGTGACGTTCCCGGCGACATCGCGCTGCGGGAAGAGCTGATGGTCCTGGAACATCAGCCCGACCCCGCGCCGGTGCACGGGTACACCCGTCTGGTCCGCTCCGCCGAGCAGGACCCGGCCGCCGGACAGCGGCTGGAGTCCGGCGACGGCACGAAGAAGCGTGGACTTGCCGCAGCCGCTCGGACCCAGGACACAGACGATCTCCTGGTCGGCGACTTCGAGGTCCACCGTGTCGAGCGCCGCCCGCTGCCCGAACCGTACGGTCGCGGCCTCCAGCGTCAGCATCAGAACTCCCCTGCGGAACGGTCGGGCCGGATGTGTTCGAGCAGCAGCAGCGCCGCCGCGCAGACCAGCATGAGGATGGTGGACAGCGCCATCGCCTGCCCGTAGTTGAGCTCGCCCGGGCGGCCGAGCAACCTGGCCACGGCGACCGGCAGGGTGGGGTTGTCGGCGCGGGCGATGAAGACGGTCGCCCCGAACTCACCGAGTGAGACGGCGAAGGCGAAGCCCGCGGCCACCAGCAGCGCCCGGCGCACCAGCGGCAGATCGACCTCGCGCCAGGCCCGCAGGGGCGAGGCGCCGAGAACGGCCGCCGCCTCGCGCAGCCGTACGTCCACGGCGCGCAGCACCGGCAGCATCGTACGCACCACGAAGGGCACCCCGACCAGGGCCTGGGCCAGCGGCACCAGGATCCAGGTGGACCGCAGATCGAACGGCGGCTCGTCGAGGGTGATCAGAAAGCCGAAGCCGACGGTGACGGCGGAAACCCCGAGCGGCAGCATCAGCAGGGCGTCGAAGCCGCGGATCAGCCGTCCGGCCCTGCGGGTCAGGGCTGCTGCCGCCAGCCCGCCGATCAGCAGGGCGATGGCCGTGGCGGCGAGCGCGTACTGCAAGGAGTTCCAGACCGCCTCCAGTGGCGGCACCAGGAAGGTGCCGCCACTGGCCTCCGCCGACCGGAGGGCTTCGTAGAAGGCGAAGCCGTAGCCGCCCGGTCCGTCCAGGGACCGTTCGACCAGTACGCCCAGCGGGACCAGGATCAGCAGCGCGACGGTGGCGAGTACGCCCGCGAACATCGCCCACTGGCCCACACCACGCGGCCGGTGCGCGGTCAGCGCGGGGTCGACCAGCTTCAGGGCCGTCTCACGCCGCCGTACGGTCCACGCGTGCACGCCGAGGATGGCGCCGACGGCGGCGAACTGGAGCAGTGTCAGCACCGCGGCCGTCGGCAGGTCGAGCCGGTCGGCCGTCTGCCGGTAGATCTCCACCTCGACCGTCGAGTAGGCGGGGCCGCCCAGGATCTGGACGATGCCGAAGGAGGTGAAGGTGAACAGGAACACCATGAGCGCCGCCGCGGCCACGGCCGGTGTGAGCGCGGGCAGGGTGACCTTCCGCCAGGCGGCGAACCGTCCGGCGCCCAGCACCCGCGCGGCCTCTTCCTGGCGCGGGTCGAGCTGCGACCACAGTCCCCCCACGGTCCGTACGACCACGGCGTAGTTGAAGAAGACATGCGCGAGGAGGATCGCCCACACGGTGGTGTCGAGGCGCACGCCCCACAGCTCGTCGAGCAGCCCGCCGCGCCCCAGCAGCGCCAGGAAGGCGGTACCGACCACCACGGTCGGCAGCACGAACGGCACGGTGACGACCGCGCGCAGCAGTTGTCTGCCCGGGAAGTCGAAGCGGGCGAAGACGTAGGCGCCGGGCAGTGCCAACAGCAGGGTGAGGCCGGTGGAGGCCAGCGCCTGCCACAGGGTGAACCAGAGGACGTCCAGGATGTCCGGTCGGCTCAGCACCTCGCCGATGTGGCCGAAACGCCAGACGCCGTCCGGTCGGAGCCCGCGGCCGACGATCCCGGCCACCGGGTACGCGAAGAAGACCGCGAAGAACGCGACGGGCACCGCCATCAGGGCGAGCCGCGCCGCGTCCCCCCCTCGCGTCCCGGGCGGCCCGGGCGACTCGGGTGTCCTGGGGAGCTCGTCTACTTCAGGACGAGTGAGGACCACGACTGGATCCACTGGTCGCGGTTGTCGGCGATCTTCTGGGGTGCCATGGTCTCCGGCTTGTCGACCACGGCACCGAACTGCGTGAAGAGCGCGGGCAGTTTGGCGTCGTTCACGACCGGGTTGACGAACATGTTGAGCGGCATGTCCTCCTGGAACTTCTTGCTGATCAGGAAGTCCAGCAGGGCCTTGCCCCCGGCCTCGTTCTTCGCCCCCTTGAGCAGACCCGCGGCCTCGGTCTGGCGGAAGCAGGTGCCGGTGGCGACTCCGGTGGGCGCCTCCTTGGGCTGCGGCTCGGAGTAGAGCACCTCGACCGGCGGGCTGGAGGCGTACGAGACGACGAGCGGCCGGTCGCCCTTGGCCTTCTTGCCGCCTGCGGAACCGGAGAACTCCTGGTTGTAGGCGAGCTCCCAGCTGTCGACGACCTTGACCCCGTTGGCCTTGAGCTTGGCCCAGTAGTCCGGCCAGTCCTTGTCCCCGTACGTGGCGGCGGTGCCGAGCAGGAAGCCGAGGCCCGGCGACGAGCGTTCGGCGTTCTCGACCACGAGGAGGTTCTTGTAGGCGGGCTTCGCCAGATCGTCGAAGGTCTGCGGCGGGGCCAGCTTCTTGTCGGCGAAGTACTTCTTGTCGTAGTTGACGCAGATGTCGCCGGTGTCGACGGGCGTGACCCGGTGCTCGTCCTTGTCGAGCTGCCGGTCCTCGGGGACACGGTCCAGGCCCTTGGCCTCGTACGGCGTGAAGACGCCGTTGTCGAGGGCCCGCGACAGGGTGGTGTTGTCGACGCCGAAGAACACGTCGCCCTGAGGGGATCCCTTGGTGAGGATCTCCTTGTTGAGGGCCTCGACGGCGTCGCCGCTCTTCAGCACCTTGACCGTGTAGCCGGTCTGCCGGGTGAACTCCTTGAGCACCGCCGGGGTGGCGGCGAAGGAATCATGGCTGACGAGCGTCACGGTCTTGGATGCCCCTGAACCGCTGTCCTCGGACTCCCCGCCGCAGGCCGTGAGCGTGCCGGCGCCGAGGGCCGCGACCAGGGCCGCGACCGTGATCTTCTTGGTGGTGCTCACTGAGCTTCCTCCTGGAGTGACCAGGAAGAGACGCGGCCCTGCCACGTCGGCGGATCCCGGGGATCCGGAGCCGGGCAGGGCGCAACAGCTTGAGTCTCGTCCGAACTTCCTACCCGGAATGACCCGGGCGAGGTTCAGAGGGTCTGCGGTCTGACGATCACCGCACTCTCAGCGCTGTGGCGCTCCCCTGTCGGAATATGTGAATGTTCGGGGCCCAGCGTACATGGGCCCCCTGGAGGCCCGGCCCAAGGCTCAGCGCTCGGATGCTGCGAGCTGACCGCAGGCCCCGTCGATCTCCTGCCCCCGGGTGTCGCGCACGGTGACCGGCACCCCATGAGCGGCGATCGCCTCGACGAACGCCTTCTCGTCCTCGGGACGGGAGGCCGTCCACTTGGAACCCGGCGTGGGATTCAGCGGGATCAGGTTGACATGCACCCGCTTACCCTTGAGCAGCCGTCCCAGGAGGTCTCCACGCCATGCCTGGTCGTTGATGTCGCGGATGAGGGCGTACTCGATGGAGATACGGCGGCCCGACTTCTCGGCGTACTCCCAGGCGGCGTCCAGCACCTCCCGCACCTTCCAGCGGGTGTTCACCGGCACGAGGGTGTCGCGCAGCTCGTCGTCGGGAGCGTGCAGGGAGACGGCGAGCCGGCATTTGAAGCCCTCGTCGGCGAACCGCTGCATGGCCGGGACGAGCCCGACGGTGGAGACGGTGATGCCCCGCTGCGAGAGCCCGAGGCCGTCCGGCTCGGGGTCCGTGAGCCGGCGGACGGCTCCCACGACCCGGTTGTAGTTGGCGAGCGGCTCGCCCATGCCCATGAACACGATGTTGCTGAGCCGCGCCGGGCCGCCGGGGACCTCACCATCGCGCAGCGCCCGCATACCGTCGACGATCTGGTGCACGATCTCGGCGGTCGACAGATTGCGGTCGAGGCCCGCCTGGCCGGTCGCACAGAACGGGCAGTTCATACCGCAGCCCGCCTGCGAGGAGATGCACATGGTGACCCGGTCCGGGTAGCGCATCAGCACCGACTCGACCAGCGTGCCGTCATGCAGCCGCCACAGCGTCTTGCGGGTGGTGTCGTCGTCGCAGGAGACATGCCGCACGACGGACATCAGCTCCGGCAGCAGCTCCGCCGCGAGCCGCTCCCGCGACGCGGCGGGGATGTCGGTCCACTGGCCGGGGTCGTGCGCGTACCGCGCGAAGTAGTGCTGCGACAGCTGCTTGGCGCGAAACGGCTTCTCGCCGATCGCAGCCACCGCTTCCTTGCGCTCGGCGGGCGAGAGGTCGGCGAGGTGCCGCGGGGGCTTCTTGGCTCCGCGGGGCGCGATAAAAGTGAGTTCTCCGGGCTTAGGCATGGCCGTACCAGTGTCGCAGATCGAATCCGGTGCCCTGGCTGCACGCTGTGCACGGTCGTCGAACACCGCTGTCGCGCATTCGTCGCTCCGGGGTCAGGCTGGAATTCCGCGCGTCGTAGTCCCGAGGGGTGCGCCCATGACAGCCGTGGCCGATTCCGCAGCGGGCAAGTGGCTCGCGGGCTTCCTGGAGCAGCCGGTCGTGGGGATGGCTCCGTGGATCGTCTTCGCCGTTCTCTCCGGCCCCGGGCGCTTCGAGGTGGCGGTGCTGATCGCCCTTGGTATCTCGGTCGTCTTCGTCGTCCTCGGAAGGGTCCTGCACCCGGGCACCTCGTTCAAGATCCTCGAAGTGGCCGACGTGGTGTTCTTCGCGTCACTGGCGATCATCGGCGTGACCGCCAGTGACGCGACCCACGAGTGGCTGGAGACGTACGCCGACGAGGCGGCCAACGTCGCGCTCGCGCTCATCGCCTTCGGCTCCATGGCGGCCCGGGTTCCCTTCACCGTGCAGTACGCCCGCGAGCAGGTGGACCCCCAGTACTGGAAAACCCCCGCCTTCATGCGGACCAACTACGTGATCACGGCCGTCTGGGGGCTCACGTTCCTGGTAGCGGCCGTCTCGGGCGGCATCGGTGATCTCGTCCTGCGCGAGCCGGACAACATCTGGACCGCGTGGATCTTCCCGGTCCTGGCGATCATCGTCACGATCCGCTTCACCGAGTGGTATCCGGACTACGTACGGGCAAGAGCGCGCGGCAGCGCGAACGTGCCGACGGCGAGCGGTCTGATCTACCCGCTGGTCGGACTGCTGATCCCGCTGGGCGTCGTCGTCCTGATCGTGGAGGACGCGACCTGGCTGGGCATCGCCCTGATCGTCGTCGGCCTGCTGGGGGCCAGGGCCCTGAAGCCCGACTCCACGGAGGAGGAGGCGAAACGCCCCGTCGAATAGGTCCCGGACGCGCCGAGGGGGCTCACCCTGGTCGGCTGGACCGGTGAGCCCCCTCGGTGTGACGACGGCGGATCCTCAGCCGGTGCCCACGAACAGCACGAACAGCAGCCAGGCGACCGGTGCAGTCGGCAGCAGCGAGTCCAGGCGGTCCATGATCCCGCCATGGCCGGGCAGCAGGGTGCCCATGTCCTTGATTCCGAGGTCTCGCTTGATCATCGACTCGCCCAGATCGCCCAGGGTGGCGCTGGCGGCGATCGCGAGACCCAGCAGCAGGCCCTGCCACCAGGTGCCGCTGTCGATCAGCAGCGGCATGCAGAGCGCACCGGCCGCCATCCCGAAGGCCAGAGCGCCGAACAGGCCCTCGCGTGTCTTTCCGGGGCTGATGCGGGGCGCGAGCTTGTGCTTGCCGAATCGCCAGCCGATCGCATAGGCGCCGGTGTCACTGACCACGGTCAGCAGCAGAAACGTGAAAACCCGCTGCGGCCCGTCGTCGGCGGTGAGCATCATCGCCACGAACGTGGCCAGGAACGGCACGTAGAAGGTGGCGAAGAGCCCCGCCGTCACGTCCTTGAGGTAGCCCTCGGGGGACTCGGTCATCCGCCAGACGAGCACGGCCAGCGCGGTGAACGCCGTGGCCACCCACGCGCCCTCCGCACCGCGCACATAGCCGGCCACGACCATCCATGCCCCGCCCACCGCGAGCGGCACCAGGGGCGCGTTGATGCCCTTGCGCTCCTTGAGGCGCGAGGTCAGCTCCCACAGGCCGACGACCACGGCAGCCGCGATCACGGCCACGAAGACGGCCTTGACGATGAAGAGGGATGCGATGATCACCGCGCCGAGCCCCACACCGACACCTATCGCCGCCCGCAGATCCCGGCCGGCACGCTTCTTCTGCGGCGGCTGCGAGGGCTGCGGCGGCTCGGAAGCCGCAGACGGCGGGGGGATGGGCATGGGCTCCTGCGGCATCTCTGCGCGGACCGGGGAGCCACTCCATCGAGCAGCCCCCCGGTAGCGGTCGTCGCGGTCTTCTGCGTCTCTACCTGTGTCGGGAACGTCCGGCACGACGGGCATGGGCCGCGTCTGACGGGCGTCATGCACATCGTATGCGGGACCCGCCGAGGCGGCCCGCTGGTCGGGCGGCCCCCAGTGGTCGGGGCTGTAGCCCGCACTCGGCGGGGCTCCCCAGGAAGAGTCGTTCATCAGACCTCGAGCAGCTCGGCTTCCTTGTGCTTGAGCAGCTCGTCCACCTGCGCCACGTACTTCGCGGTGGTGTCGTCGAGCTCCTTCTCCGCCCGGCGGCCCTCGTCCTCGCCGACCTCGCCGTCCTTGATCAGCTTGTCGATGGCCTCCTTGGCCTTGCGGCGCACGGAACGGATCGAGATCCGGGAGTCCTCGGCCTTGCCCTTGGCGACCTTGATGTACTCGCGGCGGCGCTCCTCGGTGAGCTCGGGGAACACCACTCGGATGATGTTGCCGTCGTTGCTGGGGTTGACGCCCAGGTCGGAGTCCCGGATCGCCTGCTCGATGTTGCGCAGCGCGCTCTTGTCGAACGGGGTCACCACGGCCATCCGCGGCTCGGGCACCGAGAAAGAGGCCAGCTGGTTGATCGGTGTCAGCGCACCGTAGTAGTCGGCCACGATCTTGTTGAACATCGCCGGGTGCGCACGCCCGGTGCGGATCGCGGCGAAGTCCTCCTTGGCGACCACGACGGCCTTCTCCATCTTCTCCTCGGCCTCGAGGAGGGTCTCTTCGATCACCACTTGCTCCTGCGTGTCTTGAGTGGGCCCGGCGTGTACGCGTGACGGTTCACTCTACGAATCCGCGTGACGACTGCGCCCGCGAGTCCGGTTTCCGAGTGCGCGTTACGAGTACGAGGCCGGAGAAACTTGGCGTCGCGTTCCCCTGCACGGTGTCCGACCGGCAGGGCTTTGTCCATCCCGCCCCCCTTGAAGGGAGGGCGGACCGGGTCAGCCCCGGGTGCCCTGGTCGCTCACCAGCGTGCCGATCTTCTCACCCCGGACGGCCCGCGCGATATTGCCCGCGGCGAGCATTTCGAAGACGAGGATGGGCAGCGAGTTGTCACGGCACAGGGTGATGGCGGTGGCGTCGGCGACCTTGAGGTCGCGGGCGATCACCTCGCCGTACTCCAGCGCGTCGAACTTCACCGCGTCCGGGTTGCTCTTGGGGTCGGAGTCGTAGACACCGTCGACACCGTTCTTGCCCATGAGGAGCGCCTCGGCGTCGATCTCCAGGGCGCGCTGGGCCGCGGTGGTGTCGGTGGAGAAGTACGGCATGCCCATACCGGCGCCGAAGATCACGACGCGGCCCTTCTCCAGGTGGCGTACGGCCCGCAGGGGGATGTACGGCTCCGCGACCTGGCCCATGGTGATGGCCGTCTGGACACGCGAGTCGATGCCCTCCTTCTCCAGGAAGTCCTGGAGGGCGAGGCAGTTCATGACGGTGCCGAGCATGCCCATGTAGTCGGAGCGGGCCCGGTCCATACCGCGCTGCTGGAGCTCGGCGCCGCGGAAGAAGTTGCCGCCGCCGATGACGACCGCGATCTCCGCCCCGTCACGGACGACCGCGGCGATCTCCCGTGCGATGGCGTGTACGACGTCGGGGTCGACGCCCAGACCGGTGCCGCCCGAGAAGGCTTCACCGGACAGCTTCAGCATGAAGCGGCCGGCTTTCATGCCGGTGTGGTCGCTTTTGTCGTCGGCTGCCTGGTTGGCGTCCGCGCCCTTGTTCATGGAGATCTCCTCGTGCACATACGAAGAAGGCCATTGCCGATGGGTGCTGGTGTCCCTGCGGCAATGGCCTCCTCGTCAGATCTGCGGTCGTCGTCCGGCGTCTCGCGGCCTACGACTGCTGGGAAAACCCTATCGGGCTCCCGTGTAGCTCGCGTACCGGCTCAGATGCCGACCTTGATGCGCGAGAAGCGCTTCAGGGTGACACCAGCGTCGTCCAGGATCTGCTGGACGGACTTCTTGTTGTCGAGCGCGTACGGCTGGCCAAGGAGGGTGGCGTCCTTGAAGAAGCCGTTGATGCGACCCTCGACGATCTTCGGCAGCGCGGCCTCGGGCTTGCCCTCGGCGCGGGTGGTCTCCTCGGCGACGCGGCGCTCGGACTCGACGACCTCGGCCGGGACGTCCTCGCGGGCGAGGTACTTCGGCGCGAAGGCGGCGATGTGCTGCGCGATGCCCTTGGCGACCTCGGCGTTCGGCTTGTCGAGCTCGACCAGCACACCGATCTGCGGGGGCAGGTCAGGCATGGTGCGGTGCATGTACGCGGTCACGAAGGCACCGGAGTACTGGGCGAAGCGGTCCAGGACGATCTTCTCGCCGAGGTTGGCGTTGGCCTCGTCCACGTACGCCTGGACGGTCTTGCCGGGCTCGATCTCGGAGGCGAGCAGCGCCTCGAGGTCGGCCGGGCTGGTGGCGGCGACATGGGCGGCCAGGGTGTTCGCCACGGCCAGGAACTTCTCACCCTTGGCGACGAAGTCCGTCTCGCACTTCAGCTCGAGGATGACGCCGGAGGTGTTGTCGTCAGCGATCAGGGAGACCACGGCGCCGTTCTCGGCGGAGCGGCCCTCACGCTTGGCGACACCCTTCTGGCCCTTGATGCGCAGCGCCTCGACGGCCTTGTCGACGTTGCCCTCGGCCTCGTCCAGGGCCTTCTTGCAGTCCATCATGCCCGCGCCGGTGAGCTCGCGGAGCTTCTTTACGTCAGCGGCGGTGTAGTTCGCCATGTCTGTGAATCTCTCTGAAGTCGAAGAGTCGAACGATCTACGGGTGAACGGCGGGGGCTTCTTGGGCCCCCGCCGTCAGCTTCCGGACCTGAGGTGTCAGGCCTGCTCGGCGTCCGCGGCCGGAGCCTCGGCAGCGGCCTCGGCCGGCTTCTCGGCCTCAGCAGCAGGAGTCTCGTCGTCGGCCTTCTTCTCGGCCTCGGCGGCCGGAGCCTCGGAGGCCGGGGCCTCGTCGGCCTTCTTCTCGCCCTCGAGCAGGTCGCGCTCCCACTCGGCCAGCGGCTCGCCCGCGGCCTTGTCGCCCGGCTTCGAGTCACCGGTGGCCACGCCGGAGCGGGCGATGAGGCCCTCGGCGACAGCGTCGGCGATCACACGGGTGAGCAGCGTGACGGAGCGGATCGCGTCGTCGTTGCCCGGGATCTTGTAGTCGACCTCGTCGGGGTCGCAGTTGGTGTCGAGGATCGCGACGACCGGGATGTTGAGCTTGCGCGCCTCACCGACGGCAATGTGCTCCTTCTTGGTGTCGACGATCCAGACGGCGCTCGGCACCTTCTGCATCTCGCGGATACCACCAAGGGTCTTCTCCAGCTTGGCCTTCTCACGAGAGAGGACCAGGAGCTCCTTCTTGGTGAGGCCGGAGGCGGCCACATCCTCGAAGTCGATCGCCTCAAGCTCCTTCAGACGCTGAAGGCGCTTGTAGACGGTGGAGAAGTTGGTGAGCATGCCGCCCAGCCAACGCTGGTTGACGTACGGCATCCCGACGCGCGTCGCCTGCTCGGCGATGGCCTCCTGGGCCTGCTTCTTGGTGCCGACGAACATGATGGAACCGCCGTGGGCGACGGTCTCCTTGACGAACTCGTAGGCGCGGTCGATGTACGACAGCGACTGGAGCAGGTCGATGATGTAGATACCGTTGCGCTCGGTGAAGATGAAGCGCTTCATCTTCGGGTTCCAGCGACGGGTCTGGTGACCGAAGTGGACGCCGCTTTCCAGCAGCTCCCGCATCGTGACGACGGCCATGGCCGTATCTCCTTGAGTTTCTCGGTTGTGTCCTGACGCCCCGGCGCGCCGTGCCGCGAGGACCGAGGGGCGCGACCACCGACCGCTGAAAGGGGTGGTGGCGGGGCGTGCGAAGTCGACCCGGTGGCCCGGATCGCCAGAAGAAGTGTACGGGACCCGCGCAGTGCCGGGTGACGGCACTGTCCACAACCGGTCGGTCGTCCACAGATCCCGGCCATGATCAGCGGGGTTGACGCGAATCCGGCACGGTCGCGGCATGAGACGCGTAGCGAAGTCCGTGAGGGTCGCGCTGCTCGCCAGGGTGCTCGCCGTGGTGGTGTTCGTGTGGGTGAGCTTGGTGAGCGCGGGCGCCGAGGCCCGGGCCGGGGCGCCGGGGCCGGAGCCGGCCGGGACCTGGCCGGTGAGGATGTGGGGACAGCCGCGGCCGGTGGTGGTCCGGGGCTTCGAGCCCCCGGCCGGGCCCTATGGGCCCGGGCATCGCGGCGTCGATCTGGCCGCGCCGCCCGGCGCGGAGGTGCGGGCTGTGATGGCGGGGCGCGTTTCGTTCGCGGGGCCGGTGGCGGGGCGGGGGGTGCTGTCGATCGTTCTGGCGGGCAGCGGGGAGCCTCCCCTGCGCACCACCTACGAGCCGGTGCGCCCGCTGGTCCCGCCGGGCACCGAGGTCACCAGGGGGGAGGTGGTGGCCGTCCGCGCCGAGGTGCCTTCGCACTGTGCCCAGGGGTGTCTGCACTGGGGCCTGCGGCGCGGGGACGCCTATCTCGATCCGCTGTCGTTGCTGCCCGCGTCCGAGCTGCGGCGCGGTCCTTCCCGGCTGCTGCCCGTCTTCGGAGTGCCGCTGCCCGGGTCGGGATCCGGGCATCTGATGGCTGCCGCGGCGCGTCCGGCGCGGGCCGGGGCCGACGTGATGCAAGGGGCGGCCCTGGCCGCGGTGGCGGTCTGGTCGCACCGCGCGCTACGGGGCCCGCCGCCGCTCGTACGGGTCAGTCGCCCCGGACGCCCCTCAGAGCCATGGACACCGCGGCTTCGGCGATCTCGGTGGGATCCTCGGCGGCGCCGAGCTCGATACGGCGGACCGCGGCGTCCACGATGCCCTGGAGCAGCATGGCGGCGAGACGGGGCTGCTGGTGACCGAGCTCCTCAAGGGCCTTGACGATCATCGCGACAAGGCCGCCGTGCGCGGCGCGGATCTTCTCGCGGGCGCCGTCGTCCAGTTCGCTCGCGGAGATCGCGACCACGGCCCGGTGACGTCGGTCCCCGACCAGATCGAGCTGGCGGCGGACATAGGCCTCGACCTTGCCTCCGGGCGTCGCGGACCGCTCCATGGCGGTTTCCACCTCGGCGGCCCAGACCGGGAAGTCGACGGCGCACAGCTCCTCGACGACTGCGGCCCGCGAGCGGAAGTACTCGTAGACCGAGGACCTGGCAAGCCCGGTGCGCTCGGCAAGGGCGGGGAAGGTCAGTGCTTCCGTACCGCCTTCGGACAGCAGGGAGCGCGCGGCATCAAGGAGGGCGCCGCGCTGCATGGTCCGGTGCTCGGCCACAGAGGCCGCTCGAATCCTTGGCACGGAACCACTGTACGGGCGGCGTGGTCCCGGCGGACATGGACGAAGAGTATTGGGGCGTGGACCACGGCGACCGCGCGCGAGGCACGTGTCAGCGGCCGACGTCCGCGAGCTTTGCCCGGAGCTGGAGGACCGACTTGGTGTGGATCTGGCTGACCCGGCTCTCGGTGACGCCGAGGACGTTGCCGATCTCGGCGAGGGTGAGGCCCTCGTAGTAGTACAGCGTGACGACGGTCTTCTCACGGTCGGGCAGCGTGTTGATCGCCCGGGCGAGGAGCCGTCTCAGCTCCCGGCCCTCCGCGACCTCGACCGGGTTGTCGGCGGCGGTGTCCTCCAGAGTGTCCATGAGACTGAGCCGCTCACCGCCCTCGCCTCCGACGTGCAGCAGCTCCTCCAGGGCCACCACATTGGCGAGGGACAACTGGCTGAACACCGCGTGCAGTTCTTCGAGCCCGATGCCCATCTCATCGGCGACCTCGCTCTCGGACGGCGTGCGTCTCAGCTGCGCCTCCAGCGTGGCGTAGGCACGCTCCACGGCCCGGGCCTTCTGCCGGACCGAGCGCGGGATCCAGTCCAGCGCCCGGAGTTCGTCGATCATCGCGCCTCTGATGCGGGTGATCGCATATGTCTCGAACTTGATCGCCCGCTCGATGTCGAACTTCTCGATGGCGTCGATGAGTCCGAAGACCCCGGATGAGACGAAGTCGGCCTGCTCCACGTTGGACGGCAGTCCGACGCTCACTCGCCCCGCGACGTACTTCACCAGCGGCGAGTAGTGCAGGATCAGCTGCTCCCGCAGCCGTCCGTCACCGGTGGCCTTGTACGACCGCCACAACTCGTCGAGCGACGAGGGCGCCGGCGGGCGCACAGGGCCACGGGCGGCGGGGGGCACCGCCGCGCGGTCAGACCCGGAGGTGTGCTGGGGCATGCGTTGCCTTGAGCCGTTCTGCTGTGGGGTGTGAGGGGCTGTCGGTGGGTTGGCCGGTGAGGGAACCTGGAGCGTAGCGTGACTGAACGGTTGCGGTGCGCGAACATCGGCGGATCGCGCCTGTGTGGGTAAGGGGCATCGGGCAGACCTTCGATTAGCGCGCCCACCCTCTTCCGCGCCGGTGTCCAGGGGGCCTCGGGGGCACGGCGAAGGTCGTCGGCATCACCCTTTCACCCGAATGCTCCAGGTCAAGCACCGCCTCGCCGGGAGTTCGCCGTCTGGGGCGCGCCCCACGCCAACTGCCAGCCTGAGCCCAGTCGTTCGACGAAGCCGAGCGACTGGAGTTCGTACAGCCTGCCGAGCGCCTCATCCGGGGTGGTCCCCGCCCTGAGGGCGATATCCCGCCCGTTCAGCACGCCTCGTGCCGGGAGCGCCTCCAGGACCCTGGTCTCCTCAGGGCCCAGGAGATCCCGTGCGAGCACCGGGCCGCGCCGGACGGGTGCGAGCTCACCGATGTCCCCGACCATCTCGACCACCTCGTCGGTGTCGGTCACCAGCACCGCCCCCGCACGCAGCAGTTCATGCACTCCCGCGGAGAGTCCGCTGGTCACCGGGCCGGGTACCCCCATGGTGCAGCGTCCGAGCCGCTGGGCGGCGCGGGCAGTGACCAGTGAGCCGCTGCGCAGTTCGGCCTCCACGACGACCGTGCCCCGGGTGAGGGCGGCGATCACCCGGTTTCGCAGCACGAACCGGCTGCGTGTCGGATGGGCGCCCGGCGGCAACTCGCCAACCACCAAGCCCTGTTCGGCGATGCGGCCGATCAGCCCGGCGTGGGAGCGTGGATAGGCGACATCGACCCCGCAGGCGAGCACGGCGACGGTCGCCCCCTCGGACGCCAGGACACCGCGGTGAGCGGCTCCGTCGACCCCGTGGGCCGCTCCCGAGACCATGACCCAGCCGCGCTCGGCAAGCCCTGAACCGAGGCGTGCCGCCATGTGCGCCCCGTAGGGGGTGCAGGCCCGGGCCCCCACCACCGCCACCGACCGCAGGGCCCATTTCCGCAGGTCTGCTCCTCCCCGCAGCCACAGGCCGACCGGTCTGGTGTCTCCGAGGTCATCGAGCTGGGTGGGCCACTCCAGGTCGCCGGGGCAAAGGAAACGGCCGCCGAGCGCCGCCACCGCCTCGAGGTCCTGCTCGGGGCGTGCCGCCTGGGCCCGTATCCGGTATCCCTCGATCCGCTGGTCTCCGGCTCCGGAGCGCGCGAGGTCAGGGCCGCCGCGGGAGCACAGGCGCTCCATGAGCCCCAGCGGACCGTGGTCGCGCAGCCACCGCCCGCCGTGTTCATCACCCGGTTCGACGACCCTGGTCAACGCGATCCGCGCCAGCCGCTCCTCATCGCTCACGCCGGCTGCTGTCCGGGTGCTCATGGCCAGCCTCCGACAGTGGCCGGAACACCCCGGGAGATACCCGTGCGCAGTTGCAGGGCCAGATCGACGTCCTCGGCAGCGGGGCGGTCACGGCCGCGGAGGTCGGCGACGGTCCAGGCGACCCGCAGGACCCGGTCCAGTCCCCGGGCGGTGAGCAGCCCCCGCTCCATGTCCCGCTCGGCCGCGCCGAGCGCGCCGGGCGCCGCGCGCCAGCGGACGCGCAGCTCATGTCCCGGCACCTCGCTGTTCACGGTCCACGGTGTGCCGTCCAGCCGGGCCGCCGCCCTGGACCTCGCCTCCTGGACACGGGTGGCGACCGCCGCACTGGGCTCTCCCCGCCCCTCCCGTCCTTCGCGTCCCAGCAGGTCGAGGCGGCTGACCGGCTCCACCCCCACCCGCAGGTCGACCCGGTCGAGCAGCGGCCCGGACAGCCTCGCCTGATAGCGGCGGATCACCGCGGCGGGGCATTCACAGCCGGTACCCAGCAGGGTGTGCTGTCCGCACGGACAGGGGTTGGCGGCCAGCACCATCAGAAAGCGGGAGGGAAGCCGCACCACACCAGCGCTGCGTGCCACGACCACATGCCCGGACTCCAGCGGCTGGCGAAGCGCGTCGAGGACCTTGGCCGAGAATTCGGGGGCCTCGTCCAGAAAGAGGACCCCACGATGAGCCAGCGAAACGGCCCCGGGTCTCGGCAGGCCCTGCCCGCCTCCCACAAGTGACTGCATCGTCGCGGAGTGGTGGGGCGCGCAGTACGGAGCCGAGCGGACCAGAGGTTCACCCGGGGGGAGGATGCCCGCCACCGAGTGGACGGCCGTGACCTCGAGGGATTCCCGCCTGGTCAGCGGCGGGAGCAGCCCGGGGAGCCGCTCCGCCAGCATGGTCTTGCCCGCTCCTGGCGGGCCCTGGAGGAGCAGATGGTGCGCTCCCGCGGCGGCGACCTCCAGCGCTGTGCGAGCGGTGTGCTGACCGACCACCTCCGCCAGGTCGGGGGTGTGCCCCGCACCGGCCCGCCTGTCGCCCGCCAGCCCCGTGCCGACGCCGGCTCCGGGCACCAGCAGTCCGGCGAGCATCGCGTCGGGCCGTCCCTCGTCCTCCGGCTCCTCCTGAGGCACCGGTTCCTCGCAGAGCACGGCGATCAGCTGGCGCAGGCTGCGCACACCCAGCACGGACACCCCTGGCACCAGCGAGGCCTCACCGGCCGTCTGCTCGGGGACGACCACATGCCGGTATCCGGCTTCGGCCGCCGCGAGAACCGAGGGCAGCACTCCGCGCACCGGCCGGGCCCTCCCGTCGAGGCCCAGCTCGCCGATGAGCACCAGATCGGCGATCGCCGCGGGGTCGATACGCTCCGCCGCGCCGAGCACGGCGCAGGCGACCGCCAGATCGAAACCGCTGCCGCTCTTGGGCACGGAAGCGGGGCTGAGGCCCACGGTGAGCTTCTTCTGCGGCCACTCGGCCCCGGAGTTGACGACGGCCGCCCTGACCCGGTCCCGGCTCTCCACGAGGCTCTTGTCCGGCAGGCCGACCAGGGTGAAGGCCGCGACACCCGGCTCCAGATCGGCCTGGACCTCGACGACCACGCCTTCCACGCCGACCAGCGCCACGGAGCATGTGCGCGCGAACCCCATCAGGCCACCCCCCGCACATGCTCGACGAGCGGCGCACCCCTTCGGGGCACGAGCACCCCGACGAGATCGATCCGCACCCCGCCCTGCGGTGGTGGCGCTCCGCATCGGTGCAGCCAGCAGGCGGCCAGCCGTCTGAGCCGGTCCGCCTTGGCCGGGGTGACCGCGGCCATCGGATGCTGGAAGGGTCCTCCGCCGGAACGGCCCGATGGGCCCGGACCGCCCGGAGGCGCCCCCCTGCGGGTCTTCACCTCGCAGATGACGGTCGCGTCGCCGTCGCGGGCGACGATATCGACCTCACCAGCCCGCCCGCACCGCCAGTTCCTCGCCAGCACGACCATGCCGACCTCGACCAGCCGACGTGCCGCGAGCTCTTCGCCATAGCGTCCCAGTGCCCGTGTCGCGTTCATCCCGGTACCACCTCCGGCACCGACTCTGACGCGTCACTCCCCCGCTGGTGGATCTTGGTGATTCTCGGTGGACAACCGGTTCGCTGTGGATATCCCCATCACCCGGAAGGGTGATGGCTCAGCCGCTCGGAAGCTCGAGGTCGCTCTTGTTCAGCTCCTCGATGTTCACGTCCTTGAAGGTGAGCACCCGGACCTGCTTCACGAACCTCGCGGGCCGGTACATGTCCCAGACCCACGCGTCCGCCATCGAGACCTCGAAGAACACCTCACCCTGCACCGAGTGCACCTGCATCTCGTAGTCGTTGGTGAGGTAGAAGCGTCGTTCCGTCTCGATCACGTATTTGAACAGCCCGACGACGTCTCGGTACTCCCGGTAGAGCTTCAGCTCCATCTCGGTCTCGTACTTCTCGAGGTCCTCGGCGCTCATGGCATGTTCCCCTTCAGCCGTGCGTCTCCCCATTGTGCGCCAGGCTCACGCGCCCCCAGGCAATTTCCGGACCTCAGGCGTGGGTCGTCACCCGGTCACGCGCCTCGGGTGCCTTCCGCTGCCCGAAAAGCCGGGCCACGGGCCCGTAGGCCGCGCCGCCCAGGATCAGCACCGCCCCGGCCGCCACGGCCGCGAGGATCAGCTTCACCGGACCCGGCTGGGAAACCCCACCCGGCAGTGTCGCGAAGCCCTGCGGACGCGCCACGAGTCCGCCGGTCAGTGGCCAGGCCACCGCGTCCACGCGCGCGCTGACGTCGCTGCGTGACACCGCGCCGCGCCCTGCGTCCTGCAGGTGCTCCCGGGAGTCCAGGGAGCCCATGCGCTCGTCACCGAGCAGGAAGAGCTTCCCTTCCGGCACCTCGACGCTGAACTCCGTGGGCGAGGCCTGGCCCTTGGTGAGCAGATAGGGCTCATCGACCGCCTTGCCGTTGACGGTGAGCCTGCCCTGAGCGTCACAGCACGCGACGGTGTCGCCGCCGACCGCGACGACCCGCTTGACCATGGGCGTATCGCCCCACAGCCTGTCGGTGAAGACCACGACATCGCCGCGCCGCACCTCGGAACCGTCGATCCGCTCCGCCAGCACCCGGTCGCCGGGGTGGACCGTCGGCGACATGGAGTCCGTCGGCACCGTGTAGGGCTGGTAGGCGATGGCTCCCCACGCGAACCCTCCGAGGAAGAACACACAGCCGACGGCCACGGCCAGCCCCGACAACACCCTGCCGACACGGCCGTGACCGCCCGCTATGGATCCTGTTCCGCTCATACCAGCGCCTCCCTCCGGAGTCGACAATCGCTGATCTGAGTCGGCACCTTACCCGGCGGTACGGCGATCAGTCAGCCTCCGCCTGCGGCGGATCACCAGCGGAAGTGCGCCCGCGACACCGATGGCACCGGGTGCCACGGTCGTCGCCGCCGCGGCGAGGCCCGGCTGGTCAAAGGTGTCCGGCACCGGCAGTGTCGACCAGCGGTCGATCGGCCAGGCCACCACCACGGCCCGCCCTACGACCTTGTCCACCGGCACGAAGCCCTTGTTGGCGTCCTCCATGTGGTAGCGGGAGTCCCGGGAGTTCTGCCGGTGGTCGCCCATCACCCAGATCCTGCCCTCGGGCACCTTCAACGGCCCGAACGGCGCGTCGTCGCACGGCGTGTTCCCCGGATAGATGTACGGCTCGTCCAGCGCCTTCCCATTCACCTTCACCGGACCACCCGCCTTGCACTCCACCGTGTCACCACCCACCGCGATCGTCCGCTTGATCAGATCCTTCTCCTCGGACGACGGCATCAGACCGATGAAACTCAGAAACTGCTGCACCGCATTCGGCTCAGGAGTCGGCTCCCCGTCCAGCCACCCACCCGGATCATGGAACACCACCACCTCACCCCGCTCCGGCTCCCCGCCGAACCACGGAGTCAGCTTGTCCACCAACACCCGATCACCACGCTGAAGCGTGTCCTGCATCGAATCGGACGGAATCGAGAACGCCTGCACCAGAAACGTCTTGATCAACAACGCCAGCAACAACGCGATACCGACCAGCAGCGGCAGCTCCTTCCAGAACGAACGCTGCTTCCTGACCTGAGGGCCGTCCCCATCGGGGTGATCTACGGGACCTGCGGATCCTGCGGGATCGGAGGCAGACTCGGCGGGCTGCTCGGGCCTCTGCTCGGGGTCTCCATGTCCAGACTGTGCACCGACGGCCACGTCGCTCACATCCACTCCTCTATCTGCTGCGCCAACGCCTGCCCCTGGGCACTGCCGATCACAGGCCCATTACTCCGAACAACGAGCGGGAGTTCCGCACGGCTACTGCCATTCTCCGATCGCCTGCCGACCGGCGGCTCACGGTGCGCAGCCCCACCCGCCGTGCGCCCCATCGGCAAGCGCCCCCCGGTCGCTCAGCGTGCTCGCCGGGCGGCCGGGGGGCGCTTCGTCAGCTTCGTCATCCGTCAGCATTGTCAAGCGGGTCCTTCTGGCACCCGCGAGCGGGACCGGCCTCCATCATCGCGCAACGGAGCGCCCGGGGCCGCCCGGCGCGTCCGCGTGTCAGCGGCCGGATGCGCTGTCCGGCGCCGACAGTGTCGACCAGCGGTCGATCGGCCAGGCCACCACCACGGCCCGCCCCACGACCTTGTCCACCGGCACGAAGCCTGCGTACGGCCCGTTCTGGTTGTAGCGGGAATCAAGAGAGCTCTGCCGGTGGTCGCCCATCACCCAGATCCTGCCCTCGGGCACCTTCAACGGCCCGAACGGCGCGTCGTCGCACGGCGTGTTCCCCGGATAGATGTACGGCTCGTCCAGCGCCTTCCCGTTCACCTTCACCGGACCACCCGCCTTGCACTCCACCGTGTCACCACCCACCGCGATCGTCCGCTTGATCAGATCCTTCTCCTCGGACGACGGCATCAGACCGATGAAACCCAGAAACTGCTGCACCGCATTCGGCTCAGGAGTCGGCTCCCCGTCCAGCCACCCACCCGGATCATGGAACACCACCACCTCACCCCGCTCCGGCTCCCCGCCGAACCACGGAGTCAGCTTGTCCACCAACACCCGATCACCACGCTGAAGCGTGTCCTGCATCGATTCCGACGGAATCGAGAACGCCTGCACCAGAAACGTCTTGATCAACAACGCCAGCAACAACGCGATACCGACCAGCAGCGGCAGCTCCTTCCAGAACGAACGCTGCTTCCTGACCGGGACGATCTGCCCGTCATCCTCAGCGGGGCGTTCCTCGGGTCCTGCGGACGCTGCGGGCTCTGCCGGTCCCCCGGACCGCTCGTCTCGCCCGGGTCCAGATCGTGCGTCGACCGCCACGTCCCCCACATCCACTCCTCGCTCCGCGCCACGCCCCGTGCCGGAGACGGTGCAGCCCCACCACCCCCATCGCCAGCGGAAGTTCCGTGGCGTCCGGGAGGCCGAGCATCGCGTTCAGATTCTGAGTGGACACACTATGCGACGGGCTTGTGGCGGTGGTCGCGGCACCCCGCGCGTCGGGTACCGACGCGTAGGTCCCGCGTTGTTCGAGGCCCTTCCAGTGGTCGAAGGGCCAGGCGATCACGACGGCCCGTCCGATGACCCCGTCCAGGGACACCGTGCCGTCATAGGCCTCGTTCAGATGGGCCCGCGAGTCGGCCGAGTTGGACCGGTGGTCGCCCATCACGAAGAGCCGTCCGTCGGGGACCCGCACCTCGAAGCGCAGTGTCGACGGCCCGCTGTCGGGGTGGAGATAGGGCTCGTTCAACGGGACGCCGTTGACCGTGACCCGGCCGTTCGTGTCGCAGCACTTGACGGTGTCACCACCGACACCGACGACTCGCTTGATCAGATCCTGCTCGTCCTCCGAGGGGAGCAGCCCGATGAAGGTCAGCACCTGCTTGACCTGCTTGAGCACCACCGGATCGTCCTTGACGGGTGTCTGCTCCTGCTGGAGCCAGCCCCCCGGGTCCCTGAACACCACGACATCGCCGCGCGCCGGCTTCTTGCCGAACCACGGGGTCAGCTTGTCCACAAGCACCCGGTCGTCGATCTGGATCGTCTGCTCCATCGAGCCCGACGGGATCACGAACGCCTGCACGAGGAAGGTCTTGAGCCCGAGCGCGATCATCAACGCGACCACGATCAGGATCGGTATCTCCTTGACGGCTGAGCGCCGGCGCCGCCGCTTCACCTTGCGGGCGAGCCTGCGCCGCTCCGCACGCCCCGGCAGGGTCCGGGTGCCGTTGGTGGGGCGGGAACCGGTCGGCAACCGGGTATCGGCCCGGTGGCTCGCACGCCGTCCGCGGTTACCCATGGGCACCGCCGGGGGGCACGGAGTCGAAGTTCATGGTCGGCTCCAGCGACGACCAGCGTCCGGCCGGCCAGCCGATCCAGTCCACCCGGCCGATCACCTTGTCCAGCGGCACCATGCCGCCGCCGGGATCTCCCAGGTGGTCCCGGGAATCACGGGACTTGCCGCGGTGGTCCCCCAGCACGAAGAGCGTGCCCTCGGGTACGACGATGTCGAACGGCACGCGGGAGGGGGCGTCGTCGGGATGGACGTAGTACTCGTCGATCGCCATGCCGTTCACCTCGAGCCTCCCCCCTTTACCGCAGCACTTGACGCGGTCGCCGCCCACGCCGACCACGCGCTTCACGAAATCGGTCTCGGCCGGTTCGGCGAGCCCCAGTGCGGCCGCGGTGCCCTGCACCAGCCCGGCGAGCGCATTGCGGTCCCCCGCCTCCTGGACGAACGACCCGGTGCCGTCGAAGACGACGACATCCCCGCGCCGGGGCTCGGATCCGAAACGGTACGCCAGCTTGTTCACCACCACCCGGTCGCCGACCTGGAGTCCGGGTTCCATCGAGGTGCTGGGGATCAGGAAGGGCTGGACCACGAAGTGGCTCAGCAGCAGCAGGAGGACACCGGCGACGACGCCGAGACCGGCCGCACGGCGCAGGGTGAGCCGGCGCAGGAATCCGGAAGCTCGCGCGGGTATACGCACGGAGCGCGACCGCTGCTCCGGCAGGGACTCGTCGGTCCCCTGGGCGGATGAGCGGTCGCGCTCCGTGTGCTGTACGTCGGTGTCCATCGGTGCCAGATGCTATCCGGCCGCGATAAAGACCGTATGAGGCCTCAGCTTGGCGCGGTGTGAGCCTGAGCTCACCTGTCGCGCTTCTCCTTGATCTTCGCGGCCTTGCCGCGCAGCTCACGCAGGTAGTACAGCTTGGCGCGGCGGACGTCACCACGGGTGACGAGCTCGATCTTCTCGAAGATCGGGCTGTGCACCGGGAAGGTGCGCTCGACACCGACGGAGAACGAGACCTTGCGGACCGTGAAGGTCTCGCTGACGCCGGAGCCCTGGCGGCGGATGACGACACCCTTGAACTGCTGGATACGGGAGCGGTTGCCCTCGATGACGCGAACGTGGACGTTCACGGTGTCACCGGGACGGAAAGCCGGGACGTCGGTCCGCAGCGAGGCGGAGTTGACGACGTCGAGCACGTGCGACATGTTCGTCTGCTTTCTTCGCCAATGCCACAGGTCATCAGCGGTATGAAGAAGATGGGATGGAGGCCGTCACGTCGGAGCGGGCGCCGTGTCCCCCTGTGGCAGGGGACGCACGTCGGACGTACGGCAGCGGCCTATTGTTCCACGGCCGGTGGCCTGCGCCAAAATCCGCCGTCGGACGAGGGTGCCCAGCCCAGGATGGAGAGGATCTCCCGGTCCTTCTTGTCGAACAGCGACGGGTCGCAGCGCTCGATCAGGTCCGGCCGGTTCGCGGCCGTCCTGCGGAAGGCCTCGTCACGGCGCCAGCGCGCGATCTTCCCGTGGTGACCGCTGAGCAGCACGTCCGGAATGCCACGACCGCGCCACTCGGGTGGCTTGGTGTAGACGGGGCCTTCCAGCAGATTGGCCATGGCGCCGGGCGCGAAGGAGTCGTCCCGGTGGGACTCTGCGTTGCCGAGCACTCCCGGCAGCAGCCGGGCCACCGCCTCGGTGATGACGAGGACGGCCGCCTCGCCGCCGGCGAGCACGTAGTCGCCGATGGAGACCTCGAGGACCGGTATGCGAGTGGCGTAGTCGTCCATGACCCGGCGGTCGATGCCCTCGTACCGGGCCGGGGTGAAGATCAGCCAGGGCCGCTGGGAGAGCTCGACGGCGAGTTCCTGGGTGAAGGGCCGCCCGCTGGGGGTGGGGACGACGATGACCGGGCCGTGTGCCCCGGCCTCGTAGCCGTCGGCGACGGCCTGGTCGAGGGCGTCCCCCCAGGGTTCGGTCTTCATGACCATGCCGGGACCGCCGCCGTACGGGGTGTCGTCGACGGTGTTGTGCCGGTCGTAGGTCCAGTTCCGAAGATCGTGCACGTGGACATCGAGCCGCCCCCGGGCCCGGGCCTTGCCGACCAGTGAGACGTTCAGCGGTTCCAGGTACTCGGGGAAGATCGTGACGACGTCGAGTCGCATCAGGCCCCGTCCTCGTCCTCGCCGTGCGGGGCCCCGCCCTCGTCGCGGCTCGAAGCGATCTCGGCGCGGTCGTCGATCAGCCCCGGAGGCGGGGTGATGACGGCCTTCTGTTCCTCGAGATCGATCTCGGCGACGATCTCCTCCACGAAGGGGATCATCACCTCGGTGCCGTCGGGCCTCTCGACGATGAAGAGGTCCTGCGAGGGCAGGTGGGAGATCTCGGTGATCCGGCCCACCTCGGTGCCGTCGGCGAGCACCACATCGAGGTCCATCAGCTGGTGGTCATAGAACTCATCGGGCTCGTCAGGGCGTTCGTCCGGGTCGACCTCGGCGATGAGCAGGGTGTTGCGCAGGGCCTCGGCGCCGTTGCGGTCCCGTACGCCCTCGAAGCGCAGCAGCAGCCGGCCGCTGTGCACCCGCCCCGTCTCGATCGTCAGCGGTCCCGCCGACGCCGGGTCGGTGTGAAGTACGGCTCCGGGCCCGAGCCTCAGCTCCGGCTCGTCGGTGCGGACTTCGACGGTGACCTCGCCCTTGACGCCATGGGCACGGCCGATCCGTGCGACTACCAGCTGCACGCTCAATGCTCCTGTCATACGACGACGGGCCGGGGAGGACAGTAGCCCTCCCCGGCCCGTGCCGGTGATCAACTGATCAGCGGACCTGGTCCACGTCAACGAGGTCGACACGGACACCACGGCCACCAATGGCACCCACGACGGTGCGCAGGGCACGAGCGGTGCGGCCGTTGCGACCGATCACCTTGCCGAGGTCATCGGGGTGCACCCGGACCTCCAGCACGCGCCCGCGACGCAGGTTGCGCGAGGCGACCTGCACATCGTCGGGATTGTCGACGATGCCCTTCACGAGGTGCTCGAGAGCCTCCTCGAGCATGCTCAGGCCTCGGTCGACTCGGCGGGGGCCTCAGCCTCGTCCGCCTTCTTCTCGGACTTCTTGGCCTTCTGCGTGATGGCCTCGCCCTTGTTCTCGTCACCCTCGAGGGCCTTGGCGAAGTCGTCGAAGGAACGACGCTTGTCTTCCTTCGTCGCCGGGACGAGCAGCGGCTTCTCAGGGGCGGGCAGCCCCTTGTGCTTCTGCCAGTCGCCGGTGAGCTTCAGGATCGCGAGGACCGGCTCGGTCGGCTGGGCGCCGACGGACAGCCAGTACTGGGCGCGCTCCGAGTCGACCTCGATGCGCGACGGGTTGTACGTCGGGTGGTACAGACCGATCTCCTCGATGGCCCGGCCGTCACGGCGGGTACGGGAGTCGGCGACGACGATGCGGTAGTGAGGCGAACGGATCTTGCCCAGACGCTTCAGCTTGATCTTGACTGCCACGGGAGTGGGTTCTCCTGATTTTGACGTGGTTGGGCACAGCGAGTTGCCGCGTGGGGTTGCGGTACCCGATGGCCCGACGGACGCGTCAGCCGGAGGAGAGAGGGGTCCTATGCGACTGTCGAGTACAGCTGGCCATTCTGCCACACCCATGACGCGGGGGCGGACCACGGTCCGGTCCGCCCGCGCGAAGCACTCACGCCGCATGACGCGCGAGCACTGGGAGGCTCGGGTACCCGGGTGCCGAGCCGCTCAGCCGGCCGCGGCCACCGCTTCGGGGATGCGGAAGGGTTTGCCGCAGCCTCCGCACACGATCGGAGCCTGGGCGAGGACCGATGGCACCACCCTCACATTGCGCCCGCAGTCGCATACGGCCTTGACCCGTACACCTCCACCCGACGAGCCGTGCCGGGCGGCCGGACCCCGGAAGGTGCGCTTGGTGTCGGAAGCCGTCGCAACCGTGTGCGCGGCGAGGGCCCGCTGGAGCCGCTCGATGGTCGGCCGGTACCGCCGCTTCGCCTCCACGTTGAGCGTGACCAGCGAGAAGCCGCTGCTCGGATGTGGCTCCTCCGGGTGGTCCAGACCCATCTCCTCGGCGATCGCCAGGAACCGGCGGTTGTGATAGCGACCGGCGCGGGAGGTGTCGCGGACACCTCGGGCGGCGGCGATGCCGTGGACTGCCTCATGGAGCAGTCGCTCGAAGGAGAGCTCGTGGCCGCACGCCGACGAGGACTCTCCGATCAGGGACTCGGGCGCGGCGAGATCCGGCAGCTCGGGGTGGTACCGCTGAATGTCGGCCCACGCCTGCGCCAGCTCTGCGGCGAGAACAGGTGGTGTCGTGCTCACGTCGTGACAACGAGCCGGAGGCCTCTCGGGTTCCATTCCGGGCCATCCCAAATAATTTGCACTTACCCGTCAGTTGGCATTGATGCGTCCTGACGAGGGCGGGTGCGCTGAACTGCGGAGAAGTCACGCAGCTCACAACAAGCCGGTACGTAGTGGAGCGTCGGCGAAATACACGCCGAAGACACGCGTCACGGCACGTAGCCACGGCGGCGCCCCGGGAACCCGGGGCGCGGACGCGGCTCGGGGGGCGGAGCTCCGGGCTCGGCCCGCTCGACCGGACACGCCTACCCGACCGGTACACCCGCTCGGCAGCCGCGCCCTTCAGTAGGCACGCGCGACGATCGCGAGCGTACCCGGGGCGTCGTCGGCCTCCGGCACCGACCCGTCATCGCCGACCAGACACCGCACGGACACGGCCTGCTCGGCGAGCAGCGCCTCCCCGCCCGTACCCAGGACGGCCCAGGGGACACGCGCCCAGCCGCCCGCGAGCACCGCCTCGGCCGCCTCCTCGATCGTCGCCACGTCCGTGGTCCGGGCCTCGCGGCGCTCCCGTGACTGGCGCAGCAGCAGCGCCTGGTCCTCCTCGAGCACGGTGGGCAGCAGTCCCGCGAGCGCGTCGATCGCCACGGGCTCCTTGCCTCCGGGAATGCGCCGGGCGAGCATCGCCGTGCCGTTCTCCAGATCGCGCGGCCCGATCTCGACGCGCACCGGCACGCCCTTGAGCTCCCAGTCCACGGCCCGCCGCCCGAAAGGGGTGTCGGTGCGGTCGTCGACCTGGACCCGGATCCCGGCGGCCGCCAGCCGGTCGCCGAGCTCCCGCACCTGGGCGAGCACCGCCTCGTCGTCCTTGATGGCGAGCACGACGGCCTGCACCGGCGCCAGCCGGGGCGGCACACGCAGCCCGTTGTCGTCGCCGTGCGACATGATCAGCCCGCCGACCATCCGGGTGGAGCAGCCCCAGGAGGTCTGCCAGGCGAGTTCCTGCTTGCCGTCCTTCGACAGATAGGTGGTGTTGAAGGCCTTGGAGAAGTTGGTGCCGAGCTCATGGCTCGTGCCCATCTGCAAGGCCTTGCCGTCGCCCATCATGCCTTCGAGCGTCAGGGTGTTGATGGCCCCTGCGAAGCGTTCCCGGGGCGTCTTGCGCCCGAGCACCACGTCGATGCCGAGCACGTTCACCATGAAGTCGGCGTAGACCTCGCGGTGGATTCGGGCGGCGTAGTCGCGCGCCTCCTCGCAGGTGGCGTGGGCGGTGTGGCCCTCCTGCCAGAGGAACTCGGTGGTGCGCAGGAAGACCCTCGGGCGCATCTCCCAGCGCACCACGTTCGCCCACTGGTTGATGAGCAGCGGCAGGTCGCGGTAGCTCTGCACCCACTTGGAGAAGTAGTCATTGATGATCGTCTCCGAGGTGGGGCGGACGACGACCGGCTCCTCCAGTTCCTTGCCCCCGCCGTGGGTGACGACCGCGAGCTCGGGGGCGAAGCCTTCGACGTGCTCGGCTTCCCTGGTCAGATACGACTGCGGGATGAAGAGCGGGAAGTACGCGTTGGAGGCCCCGGCCTCCTT
The DNA here is from genome assembly GCF_040632375.1 of Streptomyces sp. NPDC019396. Taxonomy (NCBI): domain Bacteria; kingdom Bacillati; phylum Actinomycetota; class Actinomycetes; order Kitasatosporales; family Streptomycetaceae; genus Streptomyces; species Streptomyces sp. NPDC019396. Next base: position 34,974 of record NZ_JBEYBS010000026.1, read on the forward strand.
GATGCGGACGTCCATCTCCTGCTGCATCCGCTCCCAGAGCCCGTAGCCGTACGGGCGGATCACCATCGTGCCCCGCACCGGGCCGTTGTCGGCGAGCTCGGCCTTGTTGATCAGGTCCTGGTACCAGCGGGGGAAGTCCTCGGCCTGCGGCGTGAGGACGGGTGCCTTTGCCATGGCGGGAATCGTACGGCGGCCCCACTCTGGTTGGGGAATCGCTGCGAGCCTGGGGGCGTACGACCGGAGCGCGCCGAGGCTTTGCGGCGCGACCTCTGGACGTAAGGACGGATGCGGAGTTCTCTGGCATACGGGGGCGCATGAGCGCACGCACACGGGGGGCTGTCAATCAGGGCACGGCTGACCTCTCGGTGGATTGGGGCGCTTTTCGATGGGACACACGCTCGTCCGGCACCACCCCGTCACAGCCTTCGCACGCCCGGCCGGTGACCCGGCGCGGGCCCGCGACTGGGCCGAGATCCAGGAACGGATGCTGGTGCCCCTCTACGAGGCGGTCTACGAGCATCTGGAGGTCGGCGGGCGTTCCCGGGTCCTGGGGCTCGGCTGCGGTTCGGGGCTGGCCCTGCTGATGGCGGCGAGGCGTGGGGCGCAGGTCACCGGGGTCGACACGGACGGGGCACGCCTGGCACTGGCCCGCAGGCGCCTCAGCCCGGACCCGGGCGACGGCAGGCACGCGTCCCTCGGGGACGGGGTACCCGGCGCGGACATACAGCTGGTCGAGGGCGGCCCCGGTGATGCCGCGGACCCCGCCCGGGCCCGCTTCGACGTGATCACCGCATTTCAGCCGATCGGGTGTACGGCAGGCGACTCGGAAGGGCTCGTCCCCGCACTGGAAGCAGCCGTTCCGCTCGCCGCGCGTGGTAGCGCGGTCGTGCTGGCGGGCTGGGGACCGCCCGAGCGTTGTGCGACCGCGACGGTGCTGCGGGTCGCGAGCCGGCTGACCGAACGGCTGCGGACGGCCGGTGGCTGGCGGCCGCCCCGGCGGGACGACCTGGAGGAGGTGGCGACCAGGGCCGGTCTCAACCCGGACGGCTCGGGACGGGTCGCCTGCCCGTTCGGCTACGCGGACACGGACAGCGCGGCGCGGGGGCTGCTGTCGACCGGGCTGTTTGACGCGGCGATACGGGCGACGGACCAGAAGCAGGTCGAGAAGGAGATCGCGGAGGCGCTGCACCCGTATGTGCGGTCCGACGGCACCGTCTGGATGCCCAATGTGTTCCGGTATCTGATCGCCAGGACACCGTGAGGGGTACGCCCGTCCCCGGAGAGCCGCTCAGCTTGGAAGGGTGCGGTACACCCGGACGGCCTACTCCGCCCCGTTGCTCTTGGTGAGCCGCGTGATGCCCGCCGCCCGGTACGCCTCTTCCTCCTCAAGGGTCTCGTTGGCCAGCAGGGCCGCGGCGAGGGCGTCCAGCCGGGCGCGGTTGTCCCGCAGCTGCCGGCAGGCGCTCTCGTAGCACTCGTCGGCGATCCGGCGCATCTCGTGGTCCACCGCGTCCAGCGTCGCCGGGGCGGCCGCGAGCCCGTACGCCTCCTGTGCGTGGCCCGGGATCGCGGTGAAGCGGCCCACGCGATCACTCATGCCCCAGCGGCCGACCATGCCCCGCAGCAGCTGGGTTACCTGGTCCAGATCGCTCTCGGAGCCGGTGGTGACCACCCCGAAGACCACGTGCTCGGCCGCCATTCCGCCCAGTGCTCCGACGATGCGCCCACGCAGGTACTCCTCCGTGAAGGCGTAGCGATCGGCATCGGGCGTGGACAGGGTGACGCCCAGCGCACGGCCGCGCGGCACGATCGTGATCTTGCGAACGGGGTCAGCGCCGGGCTGGAGCATGCCGAGCAGTGCGTGGCCGCTCTCGTGGTACGCGGTCCTGCGGCGCTCGTCCTCGGGCATCACCAGCGGCCGTTCCGCGCCGAGCTGCACCTTCTCCAGGGCCGCGGAGAGATCTCCCTGGGTGACCTCCCGCTGCCTGCGCTTGACCGCGAGCAGCGCGGCCTCGTTGGCGAGGTTGGCCAGTTCGGCACCTGTCATTCCCGGGGTCGTGCGGGCCACTTGGGCGAGGTCGACCCCGTCGGCCAGCGGGATCTCCCGGGTGTGGATCCGCAGGATCGCCTCACGGCCACGCCGGTCGGGCGGGCTGACCTGCACGATCCGGTCGAAACGGCCGGGGCGGGTGAGGGCCGGGTCGAGCACGTCGGCACGGTTGGTGGCGGCCAGCACGACCACACCCTCCGAGCCGGTGAAGCCGTCCATCTCGGTCAGGATCTGGTTGAGGGTCTGTTCCCGCTCGTCATGGCCGCCGATGCCCGCGCCCCCGGAGCGCACCCGGCCGATGGTGTCGATCTCGTCGATGAAGACGATGGCCGGCGCGACCTTGCGGGCCTCGGCGAAGAGTTCCCGTACCCGGGACGCCCCCACACCCACGATCATCTCGATGAACTCGGACGCGGACGCGGAGAAGAACGGCACCCCTGCCTCTCCCGCCACGGCCCGCGCGAGCAGGGTCTTCCCGGTGCCCGGCGGTCCGGCGAGCAGTACGCCGCCGGGCATGCGGGCGCCCATGTCCCGGTATGCCTGGGGGTTCTTGAGGAAGCCGACGACATCGTCGAGCTCCCCGGCGACCTCGTCGATCCCGGCCACGTCGTCGAAGGTGGTGCGCCTGCCCGCGGTCAGCTCGACGGGCCGGGGCGGCGCCTTGCGGCCGAGAGGCCCGCCGATACCGGTGCCCATCCGCCGTGCGGCGAGTACCCAGATGAGGACCAGCACGAGGATCGGGGCGAGTGAGATCAGCAGATTGACGAGGAATCCGCGCTGGGCGACGACGGGTTCCGCCGTGACGACCACACCCTTCCGGGTGAGTTCCTGCCAGAGTTTGTCATCGGTGAACGAGGGCCTCTGGGTGCTGAACTTGGTGTAGTCCCCGTCTCCGTCAGGCAGCGGCCGGGGCTTCTTCAGCTCGCCCTGGATGGCGTCGCCCTTGGCGTAGATTCTGGCGACGTTGCCCGCCGTGACCTGCTTGCTGAATTCGGTGTACGAGAGGGTGGGCTGCTCTTCCTCCCCGATGAACGTCAGTGCCAGGAACGCGGCGGCGAACACCACGAGCGCGGCCACCGCCAGGCCGATCCAGCCCCCGGGCGGCCGGCGCTTCGGCGGCGGAGCGCCCTCGGACCGCCAGGGCTGGTCGGTGCGGTCGCGCGGCGGTACGGAATTGGCCACGTGCCCATGACCGCACAGCTCACCGGGGGGTGCCACCGGGACGGGCACATGGCCGAGGGCCCCGCGGTCGGTACGACCGCGGGGCCCTCTGGCACCGCTCCACGGGGGCGGCCTGTCAGCCCATGAACTTCTTGAACTCGTCCGGGAGCTCGAAGTCCTTGCCCGCGCCGCCCGGCGGGAGGCCGAACGCACCGCCCTCAGCGGCCTGCTCGCGACGGGCCGCGGCGGCCTGCTCCTCGGCCTTGCGCTTCATCGGGTTGCCGCTCTTGCGCTTGCCCTTGGCCTGTTTCTGCTGCTTCTTCTGGCGGCCGGGGCCGCCACCCATGCCGGGGATCCCCGGCATGCCGGGCATACCGCCGCCCTGCGCCATCCTCGACATCATCTTGCGGGCCTCGAAGAACCGCTCGACCAGGCCCTTGACCGCGCTGACGTCGACACCGGAACCCTTGGCGATACGGGCGCGGCGCGAGCCGTTGATGATCGTCGGTTCCTGGCGCTCGGCCGGCGTCATCGACTTGATGATCGCCGCCGTGCGGTCCACGTCGCGTTCGTCGATGTTGTTGATCTGGTCCTTGATCTGACCCATGCCGGGCAGCATGCCGAGCAGCTTGGAGATGGAGCCCATCTTCCTGACCTGCTCCATCTGGGCCAGGAAGTCGTCGAGCGTGAAGTCCTTGCCCTTGCTGCTCGCCAGCTTGGAGGCCATCTTGGCGGCCTCTTCCTGGCTGAAGGTCTGCTCGGCCTTCTCGATGAGCGAGAGCACATCGCCCATGCCGAGGATGCGGGACGCCATGCGGTCCGGGTGGAACGCGTCGAACTCGTCCAGCTTCTCGCCGTTGGAGGCGAACATGATCTGCTTGCCGGTGACATGCGCGATGGAGAGCGCGGCACCACCGCGCGCGTCGCCGTCCAGCTTGGAGAGCACCACGCCGTCGAAGCCGACGCCGTCACGGAAGGCCTCCGCGGTGTTGACCGCGTCCTGGCCGATCATCGAGTCGACGACGAACAGGACCTCGTCAGGGCTGACCGCGTCCCGGATGTCCGCGGCCTGCTGCATCATCTCCTGGTCGATACCGAGGCGGCCGGCGGTGTCGACCACGACGATGTCGTGGACCTTCGACTTCGCGTACTCGATCGACTCCTTGGCGACCTGGACCGGGTCGCCGACGCCGTTGCCCGGCTGCGGTGCGAACACGGCGACACCGGCCCGCTCGGCGACCACGGCCAGCTGGTTGACGGCGTTGGGGCGCTGGAGGTCACACGCGACGAGCAGCGGCGAATGGCCCTGGCTCTTGAGCCAGAGGCCGAGCTTTCCGGCGAGGGTGGTCTTACCCGCACCCTGGAGACCCGCGAGCATGATCACGGTGGGCGGCTGCTTGGCGAACCGCAGGCGCCGGGTCTCACCGCCGAGGATCCCGATGAGCTCCTCGTTGACGATCTTGATGACCTGCTGGGCGGGGTTCAGCGCCTGGGACACCTCGGAGCCCAGAGCGCGCTCCTTGACGTCCTTGATGAAGGAGCGGACGACGGGCAGCGCGACGTCGGCCTCGAGCAGCGCGATACGGATCTCGCGTGCTGTGGCGTCGATGTCCGCCTCGGACAACCTGCCCTTGCCCCGGAGGTTCTTGAATGTCGCGGCAAGGCGGTCGGAAAGGGTATCGAACACGGCGGTCGCGGATCCTCGGGTCTCGGGGGCAGGTGGGCAGATGTCCCCCAAGGGTATCCGTACGGGCGAGTGGGGTCTGCCCCCCGCCCCGGGACCGTACGCACGCCCCCGAGGGGCAGGCGGTCAGGCGCGCAGCGCGGCCTCCAGCGTCCTGGCGACCTCCGCGGCCTCCCCCGAGGGCAGCGGGGCGCCTTCGGGACCCGTGACATAGAAGGCGTCCACCGCGTTCGCGCCCAGCGTGGACACATGCGCGCTGCGCACCCGTACCGCCGCCGACTCCAGTGCCCGACCGATGCGGTGCAGCAGCCCGGGCACGTCCTGGGCCCGCACCTCGATCACGGTGGCGAACCGGGAGGCCGCCGAGGCCACGGTGACCCGGGCCGGGGGCGCGGTGGCACCGCGCCTGCGCGGGTACGCCGCCTCGCGCTCGGCCAGTCTGGACCGGATGTCCAGCGAGCCGTCGAGGGCGCGTACGAGATCGGCCCGCAGCCGTGCGGCCTGCGGCAGCGAGCCGTAGGCCGCCGCCACCCGCCAGTCGAGTACGAGGACGGATCCGGAACCGACCTCGCTCGGCAGTTCGATGGCCCTGAGGTCGGCGGCACGCACGGTGAGCCGGTGCAGGGCGAGGACACCCGCGACGGCGGGCAGCACCCCCGGCTGGTCGGGCACGGCGATCAGGAGTTCAACGCCGACCGGCTCGGGCTCACCTTCGTGCTGGGGGGCCTCGGCCTGGGCATGCAGGGCGAGCACGGGACCACCCGTGCGCAGCGCCTCCACGGCGAGCCGTTCCTGCTCGGCGGTGGGCGCCGCGGGCTCCGGTTCCTCGGGGGCCTGCCCGGCGAGCACCCCTGCGACCCGTTTCACCAGGTCGGCGACGAGCGAGCCGCGCCAGGCGGACCAGGCGGCGGGTCCGGTGGCGAGTGCGTCGGCCTCGGTGAGCGCGTGCAGCAGTTCCAGCGTGCCCGGTGAGCCGACAGCGTCGGCGACCGCCCGCAGGGTCGCGGGGTCGTCCAGATCGCGCCGCGTGGCGGTCTCGATGAGCAGCAGATGGTGGCGGACGAGCGCGGCGACGACGGCCACGTCGTGCTTGTCGAAGCCGATCCGCCCGGCCATGTCGCGGGCGATGGTCTCACCGGCGACCGAGTGGTCGCCCGGCCAGCCCTTGCCGATGTCGTGCAGCAGCGCGGCGACCAGGAGCAGGTCTGGGCGGCTGACACGGCGGGTGAGGGCCGCGGCGCGTACGGCGGTCTCGACCAGGTGGCGGTCGACGGTCCAGGTGTGCACGGCATTGCGCTGGGGACGGCAGCGGACCCGCTCCCAGTCCGGGAGCAGCCGGGTGATCAGCCCTTCGGCCTCCAGGGCCTCCCATACGGCGACGGTGGACTCACCGGCGCCGAGCAGCGTGACCAGTTCCTCGCGTGCGTCGGCGGGCCAGGGCACCGGCAGCGGCGCGGCGGCCGTGGCCAGGTGGCGCACGGCGTGCCGGGAGAGCGGCAGCCCGGACTGGGCGGCAGCGGCTGCGGCCCGCAGCGGCAGCACCGGGTCGCGCTCGGGCCTGGCGGTACGGGCGAGGACGGCCTCGCCGTCCATCTCGACCACGCCTTCGGCCAGTGGGGTGCGCTCGGGCTCGGGGCGCCGCCCGCCGAACACGGCGCGCAGCCGGGGGCGTGCGGACCGGGCCTTGAGCACGCGGTTCACCTCGCGCCAGGTGACATCCGAGGCGTACGAAACCGTCCGCGCGGCCTCGTACACCTGCCGCAGCAGGGTGTCGGCGTCGAGTAGGCCGAGCTCTTGAGCCACCTGGTCCTGTTCCTGGAGGGCGAGCCGGTCGGTGGCACGCCCGGTGGTGAGGTGGAGGGCGTCCCGGGTGTCGAGGAGGACCCGTCCCGCGTCGGCGAGGCCCTCACGGGGCGCGTCGGCGAGCCAGGACGCGGCGACGGCCCGCAGGGCGGTGGCGTCCCGCAGTCCCCCGCGGGCCTCCTTTAGGTCGGGTTCCAGCAGGTACTGGAGCTCGCCCTGGCGTGCTGCCCGCTCGCGGCAGAGCTCGTCCAGCTCGGGCAGCCGCTTCACGGCCTGGTTGCGCCAGTCGGCGAGTACGGCGGTGCGCAGGGCGGCCACCAGGCCCAGGTCTCCGGCCACGCCACGGGCGTCGAGCAGTCCGAGCTGCACCTTGAGGTCGTCGCCGGCGGTCTTGCGGGCCTCGCCCGCGGTGCGCACGGAGTGGTCCAGCGCGAGCCCGAGGTCCCAGACCGGGTACCAGATCCGGTCGGCGAGGGAGGCGATCGCCCCGGCGTCGGCGCTGCCGTCGTGCAGGATCAGCAGGTCGAGGTCACTGCGCGGGGACAGCTCGCCGCGTCCGTAGCCGCCGACGGCGACGAGGGCGGCGCCGCGCACCCCGGTGCTCCGCACCGCGGAGCTGAAAAGCGCGGCGAGCCACTCATCGGTCAGCCGGGCCAGGGCCGCACGGCGCGGCGGCCCGGACCGCTCCTTCTCCTGGAGAAGGCGCAGCCGGGCCGCCGCATAGCCGCTGGGTCCCGAGTCTTCCGTTTCCGTGGTCACATCGAGGCTCGTCACCCGGTAGCTCCCGTCTACAGCTCTCGGTCCTGCGGCACTTGGTGCATTGCCCTATATGAGCGTGAGCGCTCCGCAGCAGCCGCTACAGCGCGTCCGGGCCGCGTTCACCGGTCCGCACCCGGACCGCCGTCTCGACGGGGACGCTCCACACCTTGCCGTCCCCGATCTTGCCGGTCCTCGCCGCCTTCACCACCACGTCGATCAGCTCTTCGGCGTCGTCGTCCTCGGCCAGCACCTCGATGCGGATCTTGGGGACGAGGTCGACGGTGTACTCGGCACCACGGTAGACCTCGGTGTGGCCGCGCTGCCGCCCGTAGCCGCTGGCCTCGGTGACGGTGAGCCCCTGGACTCCGAAGGCCTGGAGGGCCTCCTTGATCTCGTCCAGCCGGTGGGGCTTCACGACTGCGGTGATGAGCTTCATGCGTCCACCTTCTTGGTCTTCTTCGTCTGCGGTGCGGCTGCCTCGGTGTCGGCGGGTGCGGGGGCGACGCTCCTGCGCGCGGCGGCCCCGCCGCCCGCTCCGCTGAAGTCGTACGCGGTCTCGGCGTGCTCGACCTGGTCGATGCCGGAGACCTCGTCGTCCTCGGTGACCCGCATGCCGATCGTCTTGTCGAGGGCGAATGCGAGGATCGCGGAGACGATCAGAGAGTAGGCGAGAACCGCGAAGACACCGATGGCCTGCTTGCCGAGCTGCTCGAAGCCGCCGCCGTAGAAGAGGCCCTTGGCGTCGGACTGGACACCTCCGGTGGCGAAGAAGCCCACCAGGAGGGAGCCGATGACACCGCCTACGAGGTGCACGCCCACCACGTCGAGCGAGTCGTCGTAGCCGAGCTTGTACTTGAGGCCGACAGCCATGGCGCACACCAGACCGGCGACGGCGCCGATGCCGATCGCGCCGAGCGGGGAGCAGGAGCCGCCGGACGGGGTGATGGCGACGAGTCCCGCGACCGCGCCGGAGGCAGCGCCCAGGGTGGTGAAGGAACCGTGGCGGATCTTCTCGTAGCCGAGCCAGGCGAGCATCGCGGCGGCGGTGGCGACCTGGGTGTTGACGAACATCACCGCGCCGACGCCGTCGTCGTTGCCGAGCCAGGAGCCCGCGTTGAAGCCGAACCAGCCGAACCACAGGAGCCCTGCGCCGAGCATCACCAGCGGGAGGCTGTGCGGGCGCATCGGGTCCTTCTTGAAGCCGACCCGCTTGCCGATCACGAGGATCACACCGAGCGCGGCTGCGCCGGCGTTGATGTGGACGGCGGTGCCGCCGGCGAAGTCGATCACGCCCAGCTCGAACAGCCAGCCGCCCGCGCCCCAGACCCAGTGCGCGACCGGGAAGTAGACGATGGTGACCCACAGCACGATGAACAGTGCCCAGGCGCTGAACTTCACCCGGTCCGCGAGCGCACCGCTGATCAGGGCGGGTGTGATGATCGCGAACATCAGCTGGAACACGGCGAAGACGTACACCGGGATGGTGTAGCCGTCCCACAGCTCGTTCAGGCCGATGCCGCTCAGTCCGACGTAGTCGGACGACCAGCCGATCAGGGAGCCCGAGTCGGTGCCGAAGGCCAGGCTGAAGCCGTACAGCACCCACAGGATCGTGACGATCCCGAGGCTGATGAAGCTCATCATCAGCATGTTGAGGGTGCTCTTGACCCGGACCATGCCTCCGTAGAAGAAGGCCAGGCCCGGCGTCATGAGCATCACCAGTGCGGAGCAGATGAGCATGAACCCGGTGTTGGCGGCAGACAGCTGGGGGGCGTCTGCGGCAAGCGTGATGCCTGGGGGCATCGGCGTCTCCTCGTCGTCGTACGGCCTGTGCGGGCGGAGCCTGGGCTGGCTGGACAACCGGTGGGCGAGTGTCCGGTGCGGCTGCCTGGGAGTCGGCCGGTTATGCGCCATGAGGTTGGCGCGCCGCGGTTTCCGCCGATGCCGCCCGATGTTTCACCGCAGTGACGAAGCGATCGGGCGTGTTACACGCCGATGAACTGAAGGGTCACGGAAACGTCACGCGAGTACCCTCCACGGCGGAGGAGAAGGGGCCCGGAAGCCTGGGGAGGCTTCCGGGATGCGCCCGGGCGCATGCCGACCGGCCGCGACGCACCCGGTTGACCTGGCGTGGGGGGCCGAGTCGGGCTGTTATGGGTGGCGTCGCGGCCGGGGTTCTGGGGGTCGTGCCAGGTCAGACCGCCTCGGCGGTCTCGGGCAGCTGGGCCGTGAGCACCTCTGTGAGGTGGGCGACCTCGGGGACATCACCGAAGTCCCTGGCCGCCGTGTCGACGGTCTTGCGAAGCCGGGTGTTGACCCGCTCCGACCGTATCCGCTTGGCCACTTTCAGTGCCTGCCCTGCGAGCTGCGTGGACTGCTCGGGCTCCCGCTTCAGCAGATGCACCGTGGCCATGCCGATGAGGTTCAGTGCATACGAGCGCTTGTGCTCGTGGTCCTCGGCGAAGAGCTCGACCGCACGCCGCATGACGGGCTCGGCGAGTGAGGCGTAGCTGGGGCTGCGACCCGCCACATAGGCCAGGTCGCGGTACGAGTGGGCGTTCTCGCCGTTGAGCTCGGCCTCGGAGAAGAATCGGATCCAGTCGGGCTCGGGCTCATTGGTCTCGAGGGCGTCGGCGAAGGTGTCCTCTGCCATGCGGACGGCCCGCTTGGTCTTGCTGGGCTGGCCCATGTTGGCGTAGGCGCGGGCCTCCATCGCATACAGCATGGCCTGGGTGCGCTGGGTGGCGCAGTCACGGCTGCCGTACTGGGCGAGATGGATCAGCTCAAGGGCGTCATCCGGCCTGCCCAGGTGGATCATCTGCCGGCTCATGGACGAGAGGATGAAGGAGCCGAGCGGCTTGTCCCCGGCCTCCTTGGCGGCGTGCAGGGCCAGCACGAAGTACTTCTGGGCGGTGGGCTGGAGACCGATGTCGTAGCTCATCCAGCCGGCGAGCTCAGCCAGTTCGGCGGCGCAGCGGAACAGACGCTTAGCGGTCGGCTCGGGATGAGCCTCCTGGAGCAGGTCGGTCACCTCATGAAGCTGGCCGACAACGGCCTTGCGGCGCAGTCCGCCGCCGCACTGGGCATCCCACTGGCGGAACATCGCGGTGGTGGACTCGAGCAGTTCGAGCTCAGGGCCGGAGAGCGGAGAGAGGCGCTGGGAGCCCGCCGCTGACGGCTGCGGCGCGGCATCGGTGGGCGGGCCGGGCGCCAGCCAGCGCTGCATGGGTTCGATGAGGGCGGGGCCGGCCGAGAGGGCGAGCGAGGTGCCGAGGAAGCCTCGGCGGGCCAGCATCAGGTCACTGCGCGAGAACTCGTTGAGCAGGGAGACGGTCTGGTGGCCGGTCCAGGGCAGGTCCACACCGGACACGGACGGCGACTGATGGGCCGTGCGCAGGCCCAGGTCCTCGACGGCGATGACGCTGCCGAAGCGCTCGGAGAAGAGCTCGGACAGGATGCGCGGAATCGGCTCGCGCGGCTGCTCACCGTCCAGCCAGCGCCGTACCCGGGAGGTGTCCGTGCTGATGTGGGGGGCGCCCATCTGGCGCGCCCTGCGGTTCACCTGCCGCGCCAGCTCGCCCTTGGACCAGCCACTGCGCACGAACCACGAGCTCAGTTGCTCGTTCGGGCGCTTACCGGTGGACGTACCGTCCGCGTCGCTGCCGCCGCTCACTGAAACGCCGCCCCCTATCTGTTGCCGTCTGTTGCCCTGTTGCCGTTGTCACGCGAACCCGTATCAGAGCGCTGTGGGTTACTGCCCCGCCTTCCGGTGGTTGCACCTCTTCGAACGCGAATCCGGGACGAAAAACCGACCTGCCTCCGGCATACCCGCATGGAAGGCGACCGCCCCGGGTTCATGTACTGAAAGTAATCCTACGATCACTGGCTCGGCCATGGCGTTCTCAGAAACGCCACCATTCGCCACCCCTGCGAATGAACCCGCCTGCGGCCAGGCGCGATTCACTTGACATGCGACAACATGCGACAACGGAGCAGTGGGCGGAGCGTTGCGCGCCAGGGCGCACGGAACGGGGCGCACCACCCCCCGCGCCACGAGACGCCTTTGAATCCGGCCGGGACGGCCCGACCTGCGACTCTGCGTCACCAGAACGCTCCACGTCGTAACCACCGACGCGTTCGACCCGTTGGAGGGGGCATGGGCTTCACGATCGGCGGCAGCCGGGTGGTCAGGGAGATCCGGCCCGGGGGTCCCCCCGGCCGAAAGCCGGGCGGCGCTTGGCGCCGCGGGCGGACGACCGAGTGCACGGCGGTGGCCGAGTACACCGGGCTGTGGGGCTGGGACGTGGTCCCGGGCGCGCGGGCATCGGCGGGGCACTGCTCCTGCGGCGAGGCGTCGTGCGCGGCTCCCGGGGCACATCCCCTGGCGTTCGCTCCGGAGGTCCGGGCGGGAGCCACGCTCGACGATGTCACGAGGGCATGGGCCGAGGTGCCCGGAGCGTCGGTGCTGCTGCCGGTGGGACGGGCCTTCGACGTGCTGGATGTCGCGCTCACCGCGGGCCGGCACGCGCTGGTGCGCCTTGAGCGGATGGGTCTCCCCCTCGGGCCGGTGTGCGCGACCCCGACCGGTCGCGCACAGTTCTTCGTGGCCCCGGGTGCGGCGTCCGAACTTCCCGGCCTGCTCTACCGCATGGGCTGGGACGACGCGGACCTCGATCTGCACTGCCTGAGCACCGGCTGCTTCATCACGGCCCCGCCCTCGGACCACGGAGGCCTCGGGCCGGTGCACTGGCTCCGGCCGCCGTCCCTGAACATCACCGCCGCCGCGACCGCCCCGCCCGAGGCCCGGCTCCTGCTGGGCACCCTGGCCTACGTCTGCCACCGCTCAGCGGTCGTATAGCCCGACGACCTGCCGGACAGGACGACGGCCCCGCGTCCGCAGAGGGGGGACGGGCCGTGACGATTCGACCAGCTCCGGCTCGGCGGCGTCCCAAGAGAGGGCGGGGATCGGCGCGAGCATCCGCGATGCCGCCGTCCGGTCTCGGTCAGGGGTGCATTACGGTGGGGCACGAGGGCCTTTCGGTCGGTGTAGACGTCGCAATCCACACCGAACCCGGAAGGCCCTCACCTGTTCAAGACTCCTCAGCCGAGACCTGGCTCACCCGTCCACAACCTCCCAGGACAGAACACCTAGTCCCCGATCAGCGCGTCGACGAACGCCTCCGGCTCGAACGGAGCCAGGTCGTCAGGGCCTTCGCCCAGTCCGATGAGCTTGACCGGTACGCCCAGGTCACGCTGGACCGCGACGACGATGCCGCCCTTGGCGGTGCCGTCCAGCTTGGTGAGCACGATGCCGGTGATGTCGACCACCTCGGCGAAGACGCGGGCCTGCACCAGTCCGTTCTGCCCGGTGGTCGCGTCGAGCACGAGCAGCACCTCGTCGAGCGGGGCGTGCTTCTCCACGACACGCTTGACCTTGCCGAGCTCGTCCATGAGCCCGGTCTTGGTGTGGAGGCGCCCGGCCGTGTCGATCAGCACGACGTCCGCGCCCTCGGCGATGCCCTCCTTGACGGCGTCGTAGGCGATCGACGCCGGGTCACCGCCCTCCGGCCCGCGCACGGTGCGGGCGCCGACCCGCTCGCCCCAGGTCTGGAGCTGGTCGGCAGCCGCCGCACGGAAGGTGTCGGCAGCGCCGAGCACGACGGACCGGCCGTCGGCCACCAGGACACGCGCCAGCTTGCCCGTGGTGGTGGTCTTGCCGGTGCCGTTGACACCGACGACCATCACGATGCCGGGGGTCTCCAGGCCGCTCTCGGTCCTCACCGAGCGTTCGGCGTCCGTGCCCACCAGGCGCAGCAGCTCCTCGCGGAGCAGTGCGCGCAGGTCGTCGGGGGTACGCGTGCCCAGGACCTTCACCCGCTCACGCAGGTGCTCGACCAGCTCCTGCGTCGGCGCGACACCGACGTCGGCCCGCAGGAGGGTGTCCTCGATCTCCTCCCACGTCTCCTCATCGAGGTGCTCGCGCGACAGCAGGGTCAGCAGCCCCTTGCCGAGCGCGTTCTGCGAGCGGGCCAGCCGGGCCCTCAGGCGTACGAGCCGGCCGGCCGCCGGCTCGGGGACCTCGACCTCCAGAACGGCCGGTGCTTCCGGCTCCGCCTCTTCGACGGGAGCCTCGGCGGCTGGAGCCTGGGTTTCGGGGAGTACGACCTCCTCGACGGTGCGGCGGGGTTCCTCCCGAGGTGTCTCCGCCTCCTCGCCGACATGCGGCTCGGCTGGCGGAGCGGTGATGGTCGGCGTGTCCGACGGCGCCGATGGCGGCAGCTGCTTCTTCCTGCGGCTGCTGACCACGAGCCCGCTGATCAGGCCGACGGCGACCAGAGCGATGACTACAGCAAGGATGACGATTTCCATAACCCGTCCAGTATCGGCCACGGTCCGCACGATCAGCGCTCTCGGAGGATCGCACGAGCCTCGCGTCGTAGCGGAAGACTACGCGCGCGGGCCGTCGTCCACGGTGTTCTCATCTGACTGAGCGTCAGCTAGCGTCTCGGCATGGCCTTCACCGTCATACGGTTCAACCTCGTCGACCCAGCGGCGACTCCCGAGCCCCTCGCCGCCCGCTACCGCGCGGCGCTGGAGATGGCCGCGTACGCCGATGACCGCGGCGTTGACACCGTCCAGACCGAGGAGCACCACGGGGTGGCCGACAACTGGCTGCCGTCCCCCTTCACCTTCGCGGGCGCGGTGTTCGGCGCCACGCGGCGGATCGCGGTCACCGTGTCCGCGGTCATCGGCCCGCTGCACGACCCGCTGCGGCTGGCCGAGGACATCGCCGTACTGGACCTGGTCAGCCGGGGACGACTGGTCACGGTCGCAGGAATCGGCTACCGGCCCGAGGAGTACGCGGCCCACGGCGTCGACTGGGAGCGCCGGGGCGCCCTCCAGGACGAGCTCCTGGACACCCTGCTCGCGGCGTGGACCGGGGAGGAGTTCGAGTACCGGGGCCGGACCGTGCGGGTCACTCCGCGGCCGTACACCCAGCCGCACCCGATGCTGCTGGTGGGCGGATCGTCCAGGCCGGCGGCCCGGCGCGCCGCGCGGCTCGGGCTGCCCTTCTTCCCGAGCGCGCATCTGCCCGACCTTGAGGCGTACTACCACCGGCTGCGCGAGGAGTACGGCACGGACGGCTTCTGCATGATGCCTGCGGAGCGGACCGCGCTGCTGCATCTGTCCGAGGACCCGGACGAGACATGGGCACGCCACGGGGAGCACTTCCTGCACGAGGCACGGACCTACGCGTCCTGGCAGTCCCGGGACATCCGCTCCGCGGTGCGCTCGGCCGCGACGACCGTGGACGGGCTGCGGGAGGAGGGGGTTTACAGGGTGGTGACGCCCGAGGAGTGCCTGGCGACGAGCGCCGACAGCCTGGTGCTGCATCCGCTGTGCGGAGGCATGCCGGTGGACGAGGGCTGGCGCAGCGTGCAGCTGTTCTGCGAACAGGTACTGCCCCGGCTCAAGGGCTGAGCCGGGGCAGTACCGCGTTCCGAGGAGAGGGGCAGCGGGGATTAGCCCATCTCCTCCAACGCCTTGCCCTTCGTCTCCGGCACCCACTTCAGGATGAACGGGATCGAGAGCAGAGCGAAGAATGTGTAGATCATGTAGGCGCCCGAGAGGTTCCAGTCCGAGAGGGTCGGGAAGGTCACGGTGATCAGCCAGTTGGCGATCCACTGGGCCGATGCGGCGACGCCCAGCGCCGCGGCGCGGATCCGGCCCGGGAACATCTCACCCAGCAGCACCCACACCACCACGCCCCAGGAGAGGGCGAAGAACAGGACGAAGAAGTTGGCGGCGATCAGCGCGACCGTGCCCTGGAGGCTGGGCAGCGAGACGGCGTCGCCGACCCCGGACTTGTACGAGAAGGCCCAGGCGGCGCACCCGAGCGAGACCGCCATACCGACGGAGCCGATGAGCGCGAGCGGCTTGCGGCCGATCCTGTCGACGAAGATCATCGCGATCACGGTGCCGATGATGTTCACGATGGACGTCTCGAAGGAGTAGAGGAACGAGCTCTCCGGGTTGATACCGACGGACTGCCACAGCGAGGAGCTGTAGTAGAAGATCACGTTGATACCGACGAGCTGCTGGAAGACGGACAGGCCGATGCCGATCCAGACGATCGGCAGGAAGCCGAAGCGTCCACCGAGCAGGTCCTTGAACGTCGGCTTGTGCTCGTGCCGCATGTTCTGCTCGATCTCGGCGACCCGTACGTCGAGATCCACGCCCTTGCCCTCGACGTCGAGGAGGACCTCGCGGGCCTTTTCCTTGCGGCCGACCGAGATCAGGAAGCGCGGCGACTCGGGGATGACGAGCGACAGCAGGCCGTAGAGCACCGACGGGACCACCATCACGCCGAGCATCCACTGCCAGGCCTCGAGTCCGGCGATCTCGCCGCGCTGCTTGCCGTCGGCGAAGCTCAGGATGGCCCAGTTGACCAGCTGTGAGATGGCGATGCCGATGACGATCGCGGCCTGCTGGAACGAGGCGAGCCGGCCGCGGTAGGCGGGCGGGGAGACCTCGGCGATGTAGGCGGGGCCGATGACCGACGCCATGCCGATGGCGACACCGCCGAGCACACGCCACATGGCAAGGTCCCAGAGGGCGAACGGCAGGGCCGAACCGACCGCGCTGATGGTGAACAGGGTCGCGGCGATCTGCATGACCCGGATACGGCCGATGCGGTCGGCGATACGGCCGGCGGTCGCGGCGCCGATGGCACAGCCGATCAGCGCGGCGGCGATGACCTGGGCGAGGACCTCGGAGCCGACATCGAAGCGGTCCCGGATGGCTACGACGGCGCCATTGATCACCGAGCTGTCGTAGCCGAAGAGGAAGCCCCCCATGGCGGCCGCAGCCGCGATGAAGATGACATGGCCGAGATGCTCAGGCCGGGCCTTACGACCTTCGGGCGGCTGCGCCTGCGATGTGCTGGTCACATGAACTCCTGGGGCCGCCCAGCGGCGTCGCCGGGCGTGGGGGGACGAGCACTTCAAGTGGCGCACAAGTTCACATCGCCCACCACTTGAAGGTAAAAGCAACGTTGCAGAGACTATGCGTTCAAGTTTCGAAGTCAAGAGCATCGACTGAATCCACCTAATCGGCAGATCGGACATTGTGGCTTCAAGTTTTGAAGGTTGTGTGAAGCGCAGGTGACCGTGAACGAGCCGGGCAGGGGTCCTGCGCCGGACAGCGGCCTAGCGCAGGCGCTGGCTGATGACCTTGGAGACGCCGTCGCCCTGCATGGACACGCCGTACAGCGCGTCCGCGACCTCCATCGTGCGCTTCTGGTGGGTGATGACGATCAGCTGGGAGCTCTCCTGGAGCTCCTGCATGATGCGGATGAGCCGCTGGAGATTGGTGTCGTCCAGGGCCGCCTCGACCTCGTCCATCACATAGAACGGGCTCGGCCTGGCCTTGAAGATGGACACCAGCATCGCCACCGCCGTCAGGGAACGCTCGCCGCCTGAGAGCAGCGACAGCCGCTTGACCTTCTTGCCCGGCGGACGGGCCTCCACATCGACGCCGGTGGTCAGCATGTTCTCCGGGTTGGTCAGGACGAGCCGCCCCTCACCGCCCGGAAAGAGCCGCGAGAACACACCTTCGAACTCACGCGCGGTATCCCGGTACGCCTCTGTGAACACCTGCTCGACCCGCTCGTCGACCTCCTTCACGAGCTGAAGGAGCTCGGCACGGGTCTTCTTCAGGTCTTCGAGCTGCTCGGACAGGAACTTGTGGCGTTCCTCCAGGGCCGCGAACTCCTCAAGGGCGAGCGGGTTCACCTTTCCGAGCTGCTGGTACGCCCGTTCGGCTGACTTGAGCCGCTTCTCCTGCTCCGCGCGGGCGAACGGCCTCGGCTGGTTGCGCGGATGCTCCGGGTCGTCCGGGAGCTCCTCGCCTTCCGCGGGCGGGGACGGGGGCACGAGCTGGTCGGGCCCGTACTCCGCGACCAGGCCGGCGGGCTCGACACCGAGCTCGTCCAGGGCCTTGGCCTCGAGCTGCTCGATGCGCAGCCGCTTCTCGGCTCCGAGCACCTCTCCGCGGTGCACGGAGTCGGTGAGCTTGTCGAGCTCGCCCTTGAGCTCCCGGCCCTCAGCGCGGGCGCTCGTCAGCTCCTGCTCGCGGGCGGACTTGGCGGCCTCGGCCGCCGCCCGCTCCTGCTCGGCGCGTACGACGGACACCTCCACGTGGGCGAGCAGCTGCCTGGCACCACGGGAGACGGCCTCGGCGACGGCCGCCTCATGACGGAGCCTCGCTCGGCGCTGGTCGGCGCGGGCCCGCGCCTCACGTTCGGCACGGGCCGCGCGGTCGAGCGAATCGGCGCGGCCCGCGAGGCCTTTCACCCGCTCCTCGTGGGTACGGGCCTGGAGACGGGCCTCCATCTCGGTCTGGCGGGCGTTCGCGCCGTCCGCCGCCAGCCGGTCCCGTACCGAGGTGTCGGGCTCCTCGTCCGCTCCCTCCCCGAAGGGGGCACTCTCCTCGGCCACCGCCAGCCGCTCGGCCAGCTCCTCCGCCTCGTACAGCGCCTTCTCCAGCGCCTCTTCGGCGCGGGCCGCCGCTGCGGCCGAGCGCTCGGCCTCGCCCGCAGCGCCCCGGGCCTGGCCGGCGAGCCGCCCCAACTGCTGGGCGACGCCCGACTTCTCCTTCTCGGCCGCACGCCGCCGCTCCCCGAGTTCCTCGACCCGCTGGGTGCACTCCTTGCGCCGCTCCGCCGCTTCCTGCTGCTGCCCTGCCAGCTCGTCGCACCGTACGGCGAGTTCCTCAAGCCCGGCCGCGGCCTCGTCCACGGCTGCCTGGACCTCCAGCAGGCTCGGGGCCCCCGCGGAGCCACCGTGCGCGAAGTGCACCCCGAGCACATCGCCTTCGGCGGTCACAGCGATCAGCCCGGGCCGGTTCCCGACCAGTTCCTCCGCCTCGTCCAGCGTGCCGACGACCACCATGTCCCGTACGAGCCGCTGAATGGCGGGCATCAGCGCCTGGGGCCCACGCAGCAGGTCGGCGATCCGCGGCGGGACTGGGCCCGTCGCCTGGGCCGGAACCAGCCCTTCGGCGTGCGGTACACCGCTCTCCGGGGTGCGGGGCGCCACCAGTCCCTCCACGGATGTGTGCGGTCCTGCGTCCGCCACTCCGCCCGCCTGGCCGCCCGCCTCCGCCTGGCAGCGCACCTCCGCCGGACCGCCCGACGTACCGTGCACCGCGACGGCCTCCATGGCGGCCGGCCCCTGGGCCGGGACCGACAGCAGCAGGGCCGCCCGCCCCGCGTCCTGTTTGCGCAGCAGGCGAAGCGCTTCCGCGGCGCTCGCGGGATCCCGCACCGCGATGGCGTCGGCAGCCGCCCCGAGCGCCGCCGCGACCGGGACCTCGTACCCCGGAGTGACCGTGAGGAGCTCCGCGGCGGGTCCGAGCAGCCCGGTGAGACTGTCCCTGGCCGAAAGCAGTGCGCCCGTGCCGTCCTTGCGGCGCAGGCCCTGGGCCAGCGCCTCGTGGCGGGCGGCCAGGGCCGCGCGTCTGCGCTCGGCCGTCGTGGCGGCTTCGCGGGCCGCCGACAACGCCGTCTCGGCCTCCGCCAGTTCCCGTTTGGCGGCTTCGTGGGCATCGGCCAGGGCGGAGTCGTCCGCGTCCAGCCCGTCCACCTCGGCCTTGAGCTGCTCGTAGTCCTCCTGAGCAGCGGTCGCCCGCTCCCGCGCCTCGTCCCGGGCCACCGCCAGACGGTCGATCTCCGCCTGTGCGGACGCCGCGCGCGAACGGGCCGCGTTGACCTGGCCGTTCAACCGTGCCAGACCCTCGCGCCGGTCGGCGATCGCCCGCGCCACGTCCTTCAGTCTGCGTTCCTCGACGGCGAGTTCGCGCTCCAGTTCGGCACGGTGCGCGACGGTGTCGTCGAGCGCGCGTTCGGCCGCCTCCAACGCGGCCTCCAGCTCCGCCTCCTGCTCGCGGATCCGGGCAGCCTCGCGCTCCATGTCCTCGGGGTCCCGGCCGCGGCGTTCCTCATCGGGTGCCGAGGTGGCGCTCTTCACCCGGGCGTCCGCCAGCGACACGGTGCCCCGCACCCGCTCCGCGAGCTGCGAGAGCTCGTACCAGGTCTGCTGGGCACTCTGGAGGCGCGGTGTCAGGCGCCGCACCTCGTCCTCGAGCTCCGCCTCGCGGGTCTGCGCGGCCTTCAGCTCCCGGTCCGCGGACTCCCTGCGCTGTTTGAGCGCGGCCTCGTCGGCGACCTCGGACTTCAGCGCCTCGCGCATCCGTACGAGGTCGTCGGCGAGCAGCCGCAGCCGGGCATCGCGCAGATCGGCCTGGATGACGGCGGCCCGCCGCGCGACCGCCGCCTGCCGTCCGAGTGGCTTGAGCTGGCGCCGCAGCTCGTCGGTCAGATCCTGTACGCGCGCGAGGTTGGCCTGCATCGCGTCCAGCTTGCGCAGCGCCTTTTCCTTGCGCTTGCGGTGCTTCAGGACACCGGCGGCCTCCTCGATGAACGCACGCCGCCCCATCGGATCGGCGTGCAGTACGGAATCGAGCTGGCCCTGGCCGACGATGACATGCATCTCGCGTCCGATACCGGAGTCCGAGAGCAGTTCCTGGATGTCGAGCAGCCGGCAGGTATCCCCGTTGATCTGGTATTCACTGCCTCCATTGCGGAACATGATCCGCGTAATGGTGACCTCGGCGTATTCGATCGGCAGCGCGCCGTCGGAGTTGTCGATCGTCAGCGAGACCTCGGCCCGGCCGAGCGGCGGGCGCCCGGTGGTCCCGGCGAAGATGACGTCCTCCATCTTGCCGCCGCGCAGCGATTTCGCACCCTGCTCACCCATGACCCAGGACAGCGCGTCCACCACATTCGACTTGCCTGAGCCATTCGGACCCACGACACACGTGATGCCCGGCTCGAAACGCAGCGTCGTGGCGGACGCGAAGGATTTGAACCCGCGGAGGGTCAGGGCCTTGAGGTGCACGCCCGCGGACTCTACCTCGCGGTCGCGGTTTCACCTATGAAGGGGCAGGGCAGATCAGACGGTAAAGCACGGTGAAACGCAAACCAACAGCCGTTCGACACACGGCCGAAGGGGGCCTCGAGAAGAGGGACCGGCGAGGCAAAAAAGAAGGGACGCCGAAGCGTCCCTTGCATACCTACCAGCGAGAGTTTCTCACCTGACCTCGACGGGGGGTTGACATCAGGTGAGCGCCGGCTCGCCCTTGGGTACGTCGATGTCGATGCCTTCAAGCAGCGACTCGCCATGGTGCTGTGCGGCGGCACTCAGCGCGTCGTTCTCGGTCTGGATCCGTACGAGCTCGGATTCCAGATCCTGGACGCGCTGCTGAAGCCGTCGCATCTCGGCGAGAAGTCGCGGGTCGGAACCGCCGACGTAACCGAGAAGCGCCTTTGCCATGATGGATGGTCCTCCACACTGAGTGACCGACCGATGCGGTGTGGGTCGTGAGGGATTTTCGCACCCGCGGTGCTTGGCAGCGCTTGTCATGACTGCGGTTCGTACTGCCAAACAGCTAAGGTGCGCGGGGCTTCCAGCGTCTCACCAAAAAGTTTGACGGTCAACACGATCACGCCCCGTATCGGCGGACATCCCGGGGGCAGGCGGGCGCCGACATCGCGACCGCGGCTCTCCAGCGGGGCCCAGGGGGCGAGGAGATCATCCTTACTGCGGAAGACTGGCACGCAGAGGCCGTTCTTGGCAACCACCAGGCCGTTTCCATCGAACGCATGTGCCGTCGGCATCGCTATGAACACACCGCGCGGCCGTGCGCCCGCCCCTTCCCCGCCCCTTCGTCAGCGGATCGCGAATCCCTCGTAACCACCGCGCGGAAGTCCCCAGATCTCGGTCACGCCATCCACCTTCCCGGGCGTGTCGGACGAGCGGAGCCAGTCCAGAAGACGGTGGCAATTCTCACGTGGGCCCTCTGCCACCACCTGCACCCGACCGTCGTCGAGATTGAGCGCGAAACCCTCGAGAGCGCCGATCTCCATGGCGTTTTCCCTGGTGAACCAGCGAAAGCCCACCCGCTGCACCTGGCCGCGCACCCAGACGGTGAGGCGTGCGTGTTCATTCATGCCCCGGAAGCTAGCCGGTCAATGGCTTGTGCATCACATCGCCCACGTCCGTATTGCCGTACATTGCCACGCATTGACCTCACTCGTACGGGTGAAGTCACACTCGAGTACAGAAAGGGCGACCGGATGGGACGCCACCGCCGGAAGAACCGGGCTGCCGTGCCCGTGCGCACCGGGCTGCTCGCAGCCGTCGCCGCCGTGGCGGTGGCCACCGTGGCCGCGGCCACCGGTGTAGTGCCTGGAGGCAAGGAGTTCCTGCTGGGCGAGAACAGCTCCAGCAGTAGGCAGCTCCAGCTCCGGGAATCCGAGACCGGTCTGTCGGCGACCTATTCCAAGGCGTCGCCGGCGCCCGCAAAGCCGCAGCCGAAGGCCCCGGAGGCGGGGAAGCCCGCCGCACCCCGGAAGAGCACCGCACCGCAGGCGACCCCCCGGCCGACCGCACCGGCGAAGCCGGACGCGACAGCTAAGGCGGATGCGGCAGCGAAGCCGGAGCAGCCTCGGAAGGCGGTCCCGCAGCAGCGGGCCCCCCGGACAGCCGCCCCGCAGGAGTCCACCGCGCGGAAGTCAGCGCCGCAGCAGCACCCGAAGAAGGTGCCCAGCGCCCCGGCGCGCACCCTTGTCCCCGGCCCGGCGACGTCACCCGACTCGCCCGCGCCGGGGGTCTCGGCGGAGACGTCCGCGGCGGTCCCGGGCGAAGCTGCGGCCGAGGCCGAGGTCCTCACGCTCGTCAACGAGGAGCGCGCCAATGTGGGATGCAGCCCGCTGCGCGAGGACGGATCGCTCGACGCCCTGGCCGGCCGGTTCAGCGAGGACATGGCGGCACGCGGCTTCTTCGGCCATGTCGACCCCGATGGCAACGACCCCTGGAAGCGCGCGGCCCGGCTGGGCGTCGGCAACCTCGGTGCGGAGAACCTCGCCCGCGGACCCGGCGACGCCGAGACGGTGGTGCGCCACTGGATGAGCGACGACGTCCAGCGCGCGCACCTACTGAACTGCGACTACCGGACGACGGGTGTCGGGGTGTCCTTCGCGGACGGCGGCCCCTTGTGGACGCAGGACCTCGGCTTCTGACGCTTCCTCCGATTGCCGCTGTGCTCATCGCGGGCGCTGTCCCGCGGTGAGCACCTGCCTTCGGGAAGCGCAGGCGTAGGGTGAGTGGCGTGGCTGACGACCTTGCTGAGAATCTTGCTTTCGACGTGTTCAGTCGGCAGTGCCCGTCCCGCGGTGCGCTGGAGCACGTGACCGGGCGGTGGGGCGGCCTGGCCCTGGGCGCCCTCTACGAGTCGGGCTGCCGGTTCAACGAACTGCGCCGCCGCATCGACGGCGTCAGCGAGAAGATGCTCTCCCAGACCCTTCAGGCTCTGGAGCGTGACGGCCTGGTGCATCGGGAGGCGCAGCCGACCAATCCGCCGCGGGTCGACTACGCACTGACCCCGCTCGGCCGGCAGGTGGCCGAGCGCCTGGTCGGTCTGATGGAGTTCCTGGAAAGCCGGATGCCCGAGGTGCTCACGGCGCGCGAGTCCTACGACGAGACGCGCGGCGGGCGCTGACAGCGCGGGCAGAAGTAGCTGGAGCGGTTCATCCAGGGACGTCGGCGCATGGGGGTCCCGCAGCGGCGGCACGGCTCGCCCGCGCGGCCATAGGCGTCCAGAGAGCGGTCGAAGTACCCCGACTCACCGTTCACATTGACGTAGAGACTGTCGAAACTGGTGCCGCCGACGGCGAGCGCCGCGTTCATGACGTCCCGCACATGCCCGAGGAGTTCGAGGGCGCGGGGCCGGGTCAGGCTCATCGTCGGCCGGTCGTAGTGCAGCTTGGCGCGCCAGAGGGCCTCGTCGGCATAGATGTTGCCGACCCCGCTGATCAGTGACTGGTCGAGGAGGGCGCGCTTGACGGTGGTACGCCTGCGCCGCAGGGCGGTGACGAACACGGAGTCGTCGAACTCGCGGTCGAGCGGATCCCTGGCGATATGGGCGATGACATCCGGTAGCCCCTCGGGGCTGGTGTCGTGCAGCGAGAGACCGCCGAAGGTGCGCTGGTCGACGAAGCGGAGCTCGGTCCCGAGAGTGTCGTCGAAGCGGATGCGGATCCGCAGGTGCTTCTCCTCGGCCGCTGCCTCGGGCTGCACCAGCAGCTGCCCGCTCATCCCCAGATGTCCGAGCACCGCGGCGCCGCTGTCCTCCAGCGGGAGCCACAGGTACTTGCCACGCCGCCGGGCGGTACCGATCCGCTGCCCCTTGAGGCGGGCCGCGAAGTCCTCGGCTCCGCCGAAGTGGCGCCTGACGGCCCGGGGGTGACGCACCTCGACCTCGGACACGACCCGCCCGGAGACCCAGGTCTCCAGCCCACGCCGGACCACTTCGACCTCGGGCAGCTCGGGCACGGGGCGCTCCTCCACAGAGGTCTACGGATCTATGGGACGACGCCCGCAGCGTACCTCCGGCACGTACGGCGGGTTTCCCGGGCTCCCGCGACGGAGCCCGGGGTGAAAAACCGAAAGCCTCCGCCGCACCGAGGCGCGGCGGAGGCCGGAAACGGAATCAGGCCGTGGCCTGCTCCGAAGGGGCGCCGGCCCCTTCCGAGGCGGATTCATCGGAAGCCAGCTGCTCGGCAGCCGCCTTCTCCGCGGCGACACGCTCGTCCGCGGCAGCGCGGATCGCGCGCCACGCGGACTCGGCAGCCTGCTGTTCCGCTTCCTTCTTGCTGCGGCCGGTGCCGGTGCCGTACGAGACACCACCGACGCGGGCGGCAGCCGTGAAGGTCTTCTCGTGGTCCGGACCGGTCTCGGTGACCAGGTACTCGGGCACGCCAAGGCCCTCAGCGGCCGTCAGCTCCTGAAGGCTGGTCTTCCAGTCCAGTCCGGCACCGAGGCTGGAGGACTTCTCGATCAGCGGGTCGAAGAGCCGGTGAACCAGCTCGGAGGCCGCATCGAGGCCTTGGTCGAGATAGACCGCGCCGATCACGGCTTCAAGGGTGTCGGCGAGGATGGACGCCTTGTTCCGGCCGCCCGTGCCCTCTTCGCCCCGGCCGAGCCGGATGAAGGAGCCAAGGTCCAGGCCACGCCCGACCTCCGCCAACGCGCGCGAGTTGACCACCGCGGCCCGCAGCTTGGCCAGCTGGCCTTCGGGCAGATCCGGGTGGGTGCGGTAAAGCGTGTCCGTGACCACCAGTCCGAGCACCGAGTCCCCGAGGAACTCAAGCCGCTCGTTGGTGGGCAGACCGCCGTTCTCGTACGCGTATGAGCGGTGGGTCAGTGCACGCACCAGAAGGGCGGACTCGAGTGGATACCCGAGCCGCCCTTCCAGAAGCGTGTGGGGCGAGGCTGCGCTTGCGTTGTCTGCCTGCTTACTGGCGTCAGACATAGAGCCTCTCACCAGCCGCTCAGACCTCGAGGACCTGGCGCTTGTTGTAGGTGCCGCAGCTCGGGCACGCAATGTGCTGCAGCTTCGGCTCCTGGCAACGCTCGCACGAAACCAGGGTGGGGACCGCAGCCTTCCACTGCGACCGGCGGTGGCGCGTGTTGCTGCGCGACATCTTCCGCTTCGGAACAGCCACGGCTACTTCTCCTGCTTCTCGGCGGCGCGAGGTGATCGAGGCGCGTCGCCGCTCATCTTGTCCTTCTCGCCGGTTCCCAGTGAATCGGCGAGTCCCTGCAATGCCGCCCAACGGATGTCGACGGCGTCGTGGTGGTGGTCCGGTTCGTCGTTCAGGCTGACCCCGCACTCGGGGCACAGTCCGGCACAGTCCTCCCGGCACACCGGCTGCATCGGCAGTGCGAGCACCACCGCGTCACGCAGCACGGGCTCGAGGTCGAACAGGCCGTCCTCGAGGAAGATCATGCCCTCGTCCTCGGCGTCGTCGCCCGGCTCCGCAGCGCGGCTGCGGCCCCGGTCGTCGGCGTCAGGGTACGAGAACATCTCCTGGAAGTCCGCCGCAACCTTCTGGCGCAGCGGCTCCAGACACCTTACGCACTCCCCCTCGGCCCGGGCACGGGCGGTGCCCGTAACGAGCACCCCTTCCATGACGGACTCAAGGCGGAGCTCAAGCTCCACCGGAGCGCCCGCGGGCACCCCGATCACCTCTTCGATGCCGAACACCGGCGCGCCGGGCGCCTCAACCGTGCGGGTCAGCCGCTGGAGCGCACCAGGACGCCGGCCCAGCTCATGTGTGTCGAACACGAGCGGGTTGCGATGGTCAAGGCGGGCGTTCAGGGCGCTTCCTGCTTTCGGGTCGTGCGTCTGGATCAAGAGGGGGCCGCGGTTTCCGCGCAGCATCGAGCTGCACGCACACGCGACCGAAGAGCCAGGATACTGGACCGTTCGCTGTTGGCCCAATCCGGTCCGTGCAGGGTCAGCGGCCCTGCTCGTAACGTCGCAGCTGTTCCAAGTCGATCATGCTCGTGTCGAAGAAGCTCGTCTCGTCGAGCTGCGGCTGCTGGGCCTGGTGGCCCTGCTGCTGTTGGTCCTGCTGCGGAGCCTGGTGGCCCTGCTGCTGGTACTGCTGCGGGTCGTAGCCGTACTGCTGGGCGTAGCTCTGGTCGTACTGCTGGGCGTAGCCCTGCTGTGCGCCGTAGGCGCCGGTGGCGTACGGATCCTGCTGGTAGGCGTACGGGTCCTGGGGCTGGCCGCCGTAGACGGGGTCCGCGGGATACGGTCCGGCCTGGGCCGGGATGTGGACGGGCTGCTCAGGCCGGGCCTGCGGGTGCGGCTGTGCCTGCGGATTCTGCTGCTGCGCCTGCGGACCGGCGAGCTCGGCGAGCCCTGCGAGATAGTCCGCGTCGCTGGTCGACGTGTGCATGTCCGCCGCGTCCTGGGCGGCCATATGGGCTCCGAGCTCATCGGTGGCGATCCGGCCGTGCAGTTTCTGCCGACCGCGGCCGACCGCCTCCAGGGTCTTGCTGAGCACCGCCTCGAAGGCGCCGAGCTTGGCGTCCACATAGTCGTCGGCCCGCTGGATCAGCGTCTGCGGATCGGCGCTGTACTCGGGCGCGTCGTCATCGGCCGGGTCCACGTAGCCCTGTTCGCCGAGCCCCGGGGCGCGGCCGAGCAGCTTCTCGCGACCGCGGTCCACGGAGCCGATGGTCTTGTTGAGCACGACCTCGAAGTTGGCGAGCTTGGAGTCGACGTACTCATCGGCCTCCGCGCGGATCTCCGAGGCCTCCCGGCGGGCCTCGGCGAGAATGCGGTCGGCTTCCTCCTGCGACTGCTGGGCGATCTGGGTGCCGGAGATCATGGAGCCACGCTCGGTGTGCGCGGCCTCGATGATCCTCGCGGCCTCCTGGCGGGCATCGGCGACCATGTGCTCACGGCCGCTGATGAGCTCCTCGGCCTGGGCGAGCGAGCCGGGCAGGACCTCGCGCACCTCCTCGAGCATGGCGAGCAGCTCGGCGCGGTTGACCACGCACGAGGCCGACATGGGCATGGACCGGGCGTTCCCGACCACCTGGACGATCTCGTCGAGCTTCTTCTGCACGTCCACCGTGTGCTCGCCACTCTCTACACAGTCACAACAGCCGATTGCCGGTTAGGAGCCGGACGGGTCGACTGTACGGCCAGTCGGCCGGGGTCCGACACCTCATGAAGAACAGTCAGCGCGAGGGCCGCGACGTCACTTCGCCGGGAGGCGCTCGGTCAGGGCCGCGAGCACCAGCGGCGGCACCAGGTGGGACACGTCGCCGCCCCAGGCGGCGACCTCCTTGACCAGGGAGGACGACAGGAAGCTGTAGGTCGGGCTGGTGGGCACGAACAGCGTCTCGACGCCGGAGAGCCCGTTGTTCATCTGGGCCATCTGGAGCTCGTAGTCGAAGTCGCTGACGGCACGCAGGCCCTTGACGATGGCGGGGATGTCCCGCTCCTTGCAGTAGTCGACGAGGAGGCCGTGGTACGCCTCCACCTCGACGTTCCCGTACTCGGCGGTGACCTCACGGATCAGCTCGATTCGCTCGTCCACGGTGAACAGGCCTTTCTTGGCCTGGTTGATCATCACCACGACGTGCACGACGTCGTACAGCTTGGAGGCTCGGGCGATGATGTCGAGGTGTCCATTGGTGATGGGGTCGAACGACCCCGGACAGACGGCGCGGCGCAACTGAAGTCCCTCGCTCTCCGGTCCGGTCATGGTGCGTCTTCGCACGTAGAGGCGGCGCGACCGTACCAAAGCGTTCCTTCGCCGTAACGACGGGCCCTCAGCGGTTCGATGCCGTCCGGCCAGACGAACTCGCCGCCTCTGGTGCTGCGCTCCACGGTGACGACGGCATCGTCCGCGAGCCAGCCCCCTGTGCGGAGTGTGAGGATAATCTCGCGAAGATCATCGTCGGTCACGGCGTACGGGGGGTCCAGGAACACGATGTCGTACGGGTCGCCGGGCGCAGGTCCCTGGACGATCTGCTCGGCCCGGCCGCTGCGGACCTCGGCGCCGGGCAGGGCGAGCGCCCGTACGTTCTCCCTGACCGTGCGGACGGCGCGGTTGTCGGCCTCCACGAGGAGGGCGTGGGACGCGCCGCGGGACAGGGCTTCGAGCCCGACGGCGCCCGAGCCCGCGTAGAGATCGGCGACCCGCACGCCCCGCAGGGTGCCGAGCAGCGACTCCCAGGTGGAGAAGAGGCCCTCACGCGCCCGGTCGGAGGTCGGGCGGGTGCCGTTGCCCGGCGGTACGGCCAGGCGACGTCCGCCGGCCGCACCGGCGATCACGCGGGTCATCTGGGTCCTTCTCGGCGCTCGTCTCGGTACGGTCACCTCCACGATATGGGCTCAGCTCCGGTCCGCTGTCCCTGGCCACGCCACCGACGGCCGGGTCAGCCCTTGTCCAGGTACTGCTCCCGGTCCTCGTCCAGCAGTGCGTCCAGCGCGCTGCGCAGCTCAGGGAACCCTTCCAGGTCCGGATCGGCGGCGACCACCGACACGGCCTCCTCGCGGGCGGCGGCGATCACGTCCTCGTCCTCGATGACGGCGAGCACCCGCAGCGACGACCGGACGCCGGACTGCGCCTGGCCCAGCACATCACCCTCACGGCGCTGTTCGAGATCGATGCGGGACAGCTCAAAGCCGTCCAGCGTGGCCGCCACCGCGCCGAGCCTGGCACGGGCCGGGCTCGCCTCCGGCATCTCGGTGACGAGCAGGCAGAGACCTGGGGCGGAGCCGCGGCCGACACGGCCACGGAGCTGGTGGAGCTGGGAGACACCGAACCGGTCGGCGTCCATGATCACCATGGCGGTCGCGTTCGGCACGTTCACCCCCACCTCGATCACGGTCGTGGCCACCAGCACATCCACCTCGCCCGCGGCGAAGCGGCGCATGACGTCGTCCTTGTCGTCGGGTGCCATGCGGCCGTGCAGCACCTCCACCCGGAGGCCCTTCAGCGGCCCCGTGGTCAGCTGCTCCGCCACGTCCAGCACGGCGAGCGGTGGGCGCTTCTCCGCGTCGTCACCCGGCTCCGCCGATTTCGACCGCGCGTCCGCGGACTGGTCCACGTCGTCCCCGATCCGGGGGCACACCACATACACCTGGTGACCGCCCTCGACCTCCTCGCGCACCCGCTCCCAGGCCCGCGCCAGGAAATGGGGTTTGTCCGCGGCCGGAACCACGTGCGACGCGATGGGCGAGCGCCCGGCGGGCAACTGGTCCAGCACGGAGGTGTCGAGGTCCCCGAACACCGTCATGGCGACCGTGCGGGGGATGGGGGTGGCGGTCATGACCAGCAGATGAGGCGGCTGCTTTCCCTTGCCGCGCAGGGCGTCGCGCTGCTCCACGCCGAAGCGGTGCTGCTCGTCCACGACCACCAGCCCCAGGTCGTGGAACTGGACCTTGTCCTCGATCAGCGCATGGGTACCGATGACGATCCCGGCCTCCCCGGTCACCAGGTCGAGCAGGGCCTGGCGGCGGGCCGCGGCGCCCATGGAGCCGGTGAGCAGCAACACCTTCGTCGCCCGCTCGGCGCCGCCGAGCATTCCGCCTTCGGCGAGGTCGCCCATCATCTCCACGATCGAGCGGTGGTGCTGCTGGGCGAGGACCTCGGTGGGGGCGAGCATCGCGGCCTGGCCGGCGGCGTCCACGACGGCGAGCATGGCGCGCAGGGCGACCATCGTCTTTCCTGAGCCGACCTCCCCCTGGAGCAGCCGGTGCATGGGGTGTTCGGTGGCCAGATCCCCGAAGATCTCGGCGGACACCTTCTGCTGCCCCTCGGTGAGGGTGAACGGCAGCCGCGCGTCGAAGGCGCTCAGCAACCCGTCGGAGGCCGGCCTGCGGGCCACCGCGGGAAGGAGGGCGTCCGCGTGGCGCCGCCGGGCGAGGGCGACTTGGAGCACAAAGGCCTCATCCCACTTCAGGCGGGCCCTGGCCTCCTCGACGTCCGCCTTGCCGCCCGGCCGGTGGATCTTGAGCAGAGCCTCGGGAAGTGACACGAAACCGCGGCCCTCGCGCAGCGCGGGCGGCAGTGGATCCAGCGCCTCACGGGCCCGGGGAAGCACCGCGTCGACGGCCTTGGCGATCTTCCATGACTCCAGGCCCTTGCAGGCGGGATAGATCGGGATCAGCTTCCCTGCGAACGCGCTGACCGCGCCGTCGCCGCTGTCGGTGCCATCGGAGAACAGGCGCTCATAGCTGGGGTGGGAGAGCTGGAGCTTCCGGTTGAACACGGACACCTTGCCGGCGAACATCGCGCGGCTGCCCGGTGGAAGGTCCTTGTGCGGCTTGTGGACGCCCCGCCCGAAGAACACGAGCTGGAGCCGGCCGCTGCCGTCCGTGATCGTGATCTCCAGACGCTGTCCCCGTCCGCCGTTGAACTTGTGCACACGTGCGTCCGCGACCTGGGCCACCACCGTGACGTGCTCGTCCAGCGGGAGATCGGCGAGGCGGGTCAGCTGGCCGCGCTCCTCGTAGCGCCGTGGGTAGTGGTGCAGCAGGTCGCCGACGGTGTGCAGGCCGAGCTGCTCGGCCATCACCTTGGCGGTGGCCGGGCCGAGGCTGGTCTTCAGGGGTTCATCCAGTGCGAGGTGTGCGGACACCGGTCCATTGCACACCACGGCACCGACAGCCGTCGCGTACCGGGGCCTCACGGTGTCGGGTCAGCTCTTGGCGTGCCCCATGCCGGCCGGCATCGCGGCCGCGTGGTGGGCGGTTATGCGGTGAGCCCGCACCCCGTGTGCTGGGCCTCGCGGTGCGGGGCCCTGTGCTCCGCACCGCGGCGGCGTCCGGGGCGTCCCGTCCCCAAGCGCCGGCAGGGCTTGGGCTGTCGGGTTCGCCCGACCCCGCGGTGTCGGCGAAGGGCTACTCCACGCCGATCATCAGAGGCGCGCCCGCCCCGCCGTGGATCGCCGTGTCCACCGCCAGGTGCCGCCTGCGGACATGCGCCTCCAGACGATCCGCCAGGCCGGGCGGGGCATCGTCGGGGAGGACGAGGGTGACCAACTCGCCGCCCGCGGAGAGCATGCGGTCCAGGACCGTCTCGGCCGTCGATGCGAGGTCCTCGCCGATCACCGCGACATCGCCGTCGATCAGGCCCAGTACGTCCCCCGCCTGACAGACGCCCGCCGAGGTGAAGGACTGCCGCTCGGCGACGGCCAGTTCGCCGTAGCGGGTGGCGCCCGCCGCGGAGGTCATCGCGACGACGTCCTCGTCGAAGCGGCGGGCGGGCTCGTGGACCGCGAGGGCCGCGATGCCCTGGACCGCCGACCGGGTGGGGATGAGGGCGACCCGGACGCCCTCCGCGCGGGCCTGTTCCGCGGCGGCTGACGCGGTGTGCCGCAGCTCGGGGTCGTTGGGCATCAGCACGACCTCGCGCGCATGCGCCCTTCTGATCGCCTCGACGAGTTCGCCGCTCGCCAGGGGCTCGCCCGGCCGTGCCAGCACCGTGGTCGCGCCGGCGGTCTCGCAGAGGGCCGCGAGGCCCTCGCCGGGTACCACGGCCACGACCGCCCGCTGGGCCGGTTCACGCGACTCGGCGGGCGAGGGCGTGTCGAAGTGGGTGATCCGGATCCGGTACGGACGTCCCGCCTCGACGCCGGCCTCCACGGCCGCACCCGCGTCGTCGACGTGTACATGGACGTTCCACAGGCCGTCGCCGCCGACGACGACGAGAGAGTCCCCGAGGCCGTCGAGGCGGGTCCGGAGCCGGGCCACCGCCGAATCCTCGGCCTCCAGAAGGTAGATCACCTCGAAGGCGGGTCCGCCGTCGGCGCAGGGTTCGGCCACCACCGGGTGGGCCGGGGAGGCGAGGCGCGCCGCCGGGAGCCTCACCGGCGTGTCGCCCGTCACCGCCTGCACGAGCGCGCCCAGCACCGCCAGCAGCCCCTGGCCGCCGGCGTCCACGACACCGGCCCGACCCAGTACGTCGAGCTGCCGGGGAGTCTCCCGCAGTGCCTGGCGCGCACCTGCGTAGGCGGCCGCCAGCGCGGCCGGGTCGTCGTCATCGGGGACCGCGGCGCTGCCCGCCGCCGTCGCCACGCTCAGGATCGTGCCCTCCACCGGGTGCGCGACGGCCTCGCGCGCGGACCGTGCGGCCCGCCGCAGGGCCGCGGCCACCCCGCCTCCCTGCTCCACCAGCACTTCGGTCATGCCCCGCAGCAGCTGAGCCAGGATGGTCCCGGAATTACCCCGCGCGCCGATCAGCGCACCATGGGCCATGGCACGCATGGCATCTCCGAGACCCGGCGCAGCGGACGCACCGGCGAAGACCGCGTTCACCGCACGTGACGCCGACTCGACGGTGAGATACAGATTGGTGCCGGTGTCCCCGTCCGCGACCGGATAGACGTTGATCGCGTCGAGCTCCTCGCGCTCGCGCCCCAGCGCCTCCAGTGCCAGTACGCACCAGGTGCGTACCACCAGGGCGTCGAGTACCCGCCCGTCTCCCGCCACCGGCTCTGCGCGAGGCCCTGCGGGCTCCTTGGGGAGCCCGTCCTGTTTCGGCAACTGTCGTCCTCCTTAGAGCGGCCGGCTGCGCATCGCAGGGTAGACCCGGTCCGGACCAGGGCCGGGCGGGGGGCGAGGGGTGCCATGGTAGTTTCGTTGTACGGGAGCAGCCGTTGTATGCTGCTCCGGTTGCCCGATGAAAGTCGGGCTATTCCCCCGGCAAGCCACTTCAGATCCCTGATTCCGGCACGCCGGATTTCACTGTAAGTGCATCTGAAGTCTTTGGAGTGACCCGTGGCTGCCAACTGCGACGTCTGCGGCAAGGGGCCGGGCTTCGGCAACAACATTTCGCACTCGCACCGCCGTACGTCCCGTCGCTGGAACCCGAACATCCAGCGCGTGCGTGCCGTGGTCGGTCGGACGCCGAAGCGGCTCAACGTCTGCACCTCGTGCATCAAGGCCGGCAAGGTCTCGCGCTAACCGCGACGTTTGTCGTAGCGCAGCCTTCCGGTTGCCTTGAAAAGCCGGTCCACATGACGTGGACCGGCTTTTTGCCGTCCCCGCACGGCTTCCCGGCGCGGCTGGTGACGTGACCGTGCGAAGTCAGGTCCGGTGCGGTTCGCCAGCGCCTCAAAGCGGTTCGCCAGCGCGTCAAGAGGCCGCGGGACACGCCGTGACCCGCCACGACGGACCCCTGCCCGGGACTTCGCCTGCCACCGCTGAGGACCGCGGGTGCCCCACCGACTCTGGGGCGGAGCGCTCAGCGAAACCGCCAGCCGTGGTCGACCGGCCCGATCCCACCGCCCAGCGCGTATCCCGCGGCGATGGCGCCGGTGACGTACTCCTTGGCCGCGTACACGGCCTCGGGCACCGTGAGCCCCTTGGCGAGCCCCGCCGCCACGGCGGACGCGAGTGTGCAGCCGGTGCCGTGGGTGTGCCGGTTGTCGTGGCGAGGGGCACGCAGCCAGTGTTCGTCCGTGCCGTCGGTGAGCAGGTCCACGGCGTCGCCCGCGAGATGCCCACCCTTGATCAGGGCCCAGCGCGGCCCGAGGTCGAGCACCGCGCCAGCCGCGCACCGTAGGTCGGACTCGTCCGCCACCCGGACTCCGGTGAGCTGGGCGACCTCGTCCATGTTCGGGGTGGCCACGGTCGCGGTCGGCAGGAGCTTGCCGCGTACCGATTCCAGCGCGGACTCGGCGAGCAGCGGGTCCCCGTGCTTGGAGACCCCGACCGGATCGACCACCACGGGCGCGTCCGTGGCGGACAGCAGTTCGGCGACGGCCTCCACGAGTTCGGCCGACGCCAGCATGCCGGTCTTGACCGCGTCGACGCCGATGTCGTCGACGACGCTGCGGTACTGCGTGCGTACCGTCTCGGCCGGAAGCTCCCAGGCGTCCTGCACCCCGCGCGAGTTCTGGGCCGTGACCGCGGTGATGACGCTCATTCCGTGCACGCCGAGCGCCAGCATGGTCTTGAGGTCGGCCTGGATACCGGCCCCGCCGCCGGAGTCGGATCCCGCGACGGTGAGCACCCGCGGCGGTGCCTGGGGGGCGGGCTCCACTGTCACGAACCTTCCCCGAAGTGGTCCCAGCCGCCCTTGCTGGTCCAGGGCGCCCCGTCCACCGTCACCTGGGGCAGCGCGGACGGGTTGAGCACCTCGCCGATCACCTTCCAGCGGGCGGGCAGTTTCGCGTCCGGGGGGAAGGTCGCGACGATGGCGTGGTCCTCGCCTCCGCTGAGCACCCATTGCAGCGGGTCGACCCCGACGGCCTGGCCGATGTCGTTCATCTGCGTGGGGATGTCGATGAGTCCGGAGCGCAGGTCGATACGGACCTTGCTGGCCTCGGCGATATGGCCGAGGTCGGCCACCAGTCCGTCGCTGACATCGGTCATGGCGGTGGCACCGAGCCCGGCCGCGGCGGGCCCCGCGTGATACGGCGGTTCGGGCCGGCGATGGGCCTCGACAAAGGCGCGGGGCGAGCGGAAGCCGCGTGAGAGCACCGCGTGCCCCGCGGCGGACCAGCCCAACCAGCCCGTGTAGGCGACGACATCGCCGGGCTGGGCGCCGGCCCGGGTCACCGGGTCGTGGTTGCGCAGATCGCCGAGTGCGGTGATCGCGACCGTGATGGTGTCGCCGCGTACGACGTCTCCGCCGACGACCGCGGCCCCCGCGACCTGGCATTCGTCGCGGATCCCGTCCATCAGCTCGGTGGCCCAGGTGACGGGCAGGTCGGCGGGCACGACCAGGCCGAGCAACAGCGCTGTCGGCACCCCTCCCATGGCCGCGATGTCGGCGAGGTTCTGCGCCGCGGCCTTGCGGCCCACGTCGTAAGCGGTCGACCAGTCGCGCCGGAAGTGCCGTCCCTCCAGCAGCAGGTCGGTGCTGGCCACCACCCTGCGGTCGGGGGCGGCCACCACCGCGGCGTCGTCGCCGGGTCCGAGACGTACGGCGGGGGTGGAGGTGAGGCGGGAGGTGAGCTCCCTGATGAGCCCGAACTCCCCCAGCTCGCCCACGGTGCCCTTCATTCCTGTGCTCCTTCTGCCCCAGTGCGCTTGCGGTCGCGAGCCGTCACTGCTGTCGGTACGGTCGAGTAGGCCGAGCAGCCGGTCAACTTCTGTGCTGTGTGCGCCACGCTGCGCGCACCTCGGAGCGCGCAGGTCTCCCCGCGGCCTGCGGCGACGCGATACCGTGGCGTCCCTTCTCCCCACATGATCCTCGTGGCCGCCCTGGAGGTTCCGTGGTACAGGCGTACATCCTTATTCAGACCGAGGTGGGCAAGGCGTCGACAGTCGCCGACACCATCTCCAAGATCCCGGGGGTGATCCAGGCCGAGGACGTGACCGGCCCGTATGACGTGATTGTGCGCGCCCAGGCCGACACAGTGGACGAGCTCGGTCGCATGGTGGTCGCCAAGGTCCAGCAGGTGGACGGCATCACGCGAACGCTGACCTGCCCGGTCGTGCACCTGTAGCCCCCGTCTACGCTTGGCCGGTGATGTCCTCTCACCGGCTTGCCTCCCTGCCCGCCACGGCCGCAGTGCTGCTGGCCGTCGCGGGCTGCTCCGCGGACGCCCCCGCGGTCGCGGTGCCCACGCCCCCTCCGCAGGAGACGGCGTTGTGCCGCGCCCTGCACAAGGCGCTCCCGGATTCCGTGGCCGGAGTGGAGCGCCAGGACCCCGAACCGCGCTCCCAGCTGACCGCCGGGTGGGGGGACGCCGCGATCGTACTGCGCTGCGGTGTCCCCCGGCCCGCGGGGATGAGTGATCCGCAGGGGCAGGCGGTCGAGGTCAACGGCGTCAACTGGCTCGTGGAGGAGCGCGAAGGCGACGGTCCCCGCCTCACCACGGCGTCCCGTAGGACATATGTCGAGGTCACACTGGGGAAGCAGTACGCCCATGACCTCGGGCCGCTGACGGATCTGGCGGAATCGGTGACGAAGACGGTCCCGGGGCTCTTCACCGAGGAGCACACAGGACACGGGAAGCATTGAGAGGCTTCCCGTGCGAAACGATTCTGCATGAACCGTTCCGCACGGTACGGATCAGCGCGGTCCGCTCAGCTCGTCAGCGCAGCCCGGTGGAACGCCGCAGCGCCGCCTGGATCAGACGGTCGACGAGCTCCGGGTAGCTGATCCCGCTCTCCTGCCACATCCGGGGGTACATCGAGATCGGCGTGAAGCCGGGCATGGTGTTGATCTCGTTGATCACGAACTCGCCGTCCTCGGTAAGGAAGAAGTCCGCGCGGACCAGCCCCTCACAGGACGCGGCCTCGAACGCCGCGACCGCGAGCCGCCGCACCTCTGCGGTCTCCTCGTCGGTCAGCGGTGCCGGCACCAGACCGTCGGCCGAGTCGATGTACTTGGCCTCGAAGTCGTAGAAGGCGTGCGCGGACACCGGTGGGATCTCGGCGGGCACGCTGGCGCGCGGGCCGTCCTCGAACTCCAGCACTCCGCACTCGATCTCACGTCCGCGCAGCAGCGCCTCGACCAGGATCTTGGGGTCGTGCCGCTGCGCTTCCTCGATCGCCTCGTCGAGTCCGGAGACGTCGTCGACCTTGGTGATGCCGATCGAGGACCCCGCACGTGCGGGCTTCACGAAGAGCGGCCAGCCGTGCTCGCCCGCGAAGTCGATGATCTTCTTGCGCGCGGCGGAAGGATCCTGCACCCACTCACGGGGCCGGATGACCGCATACGGGCCGACCGGCAGGCCGAAGGAGGTGAAGACCCGCTTCATGTACTCCTTGTCCTGGCCGACGGCCGAGGCGAGCACACCCGAGCCGACGTAAGGGACGCCGGAGAGCTCCAGCAGGCCCTGGAGGGTGCCGTCCTCACCGTAGGGGCCGTGCAGCATCGGGAAGACGACATCGACCTCGCCGAGCGCCTTGGGCACGGAGCCGGGCTCGTTGTAGACCACCTCGCGGCTGGCGGGGTCCACGGAGAGGGCGACACCGCCCTCGGTGGATTCGGCGAGCGCGGCGACCGACGGCAGCGTGCGGTCGGCGATGGCCATCCGCTCCGGGTCGTCGGTGGTCAGCGCCCAGCGGCCGTCACTGGTGATGCCGATGGGCAGCACGTCGTACTTGGTGCGGTCGATGGAACGCAGCACGGCACCGGCCGTCACGACGGAGATCGCGTGCTCGGAGCTACGGCCGCCGAAGACCACCGCGACACGCGGCTTGCGGGACGCCTCGCCTTGCTCGGAGGGAAGGTCGGGGCTGTGGAACGGGTTCTCGCTCATATCGCGACGAGACTACCCTGCGCCTTCGCCAGGACGGCAGGCCCGCGCCGGGGCACCCCCCTTTGGGGGGCTCGGTACCCCTGAGGTGCGGGGCGAGCCCGGCGCACCCGGCCCGTCTCACCCGCCCACCCCCCTCCAAGAAGCTCCACGGGCGCCGGGACACCGGGAAATGCGCGCCGCCGGCCCGGAAACTCAGTGCCGTTCGGGCTTCGCGCTGCGGGACATCAGTTCCTTGAGCGCGACGACCGGGGGCTTGCCCTCGTGGACGATCGACACGACCGTCTCCGTGATCGGCATGTCGATGCCGTGCCGCCTGGCCAGATCAAGCACGGACTCGCAGGACTTGACCCCTTCGGCCGTCTGCCTGGTGGCGGCGATGGTCTCCTGGAGGGTCATCCCCCGCCCGAGATTGGTGCCGAAGGTGTGGTTCCTGGACAACGGGGATGAGCAGGTGGCGACGAGGTCGCCGAGTCCCGCGAGGCCCGAGAAGGTCATCGGGTCGGCACCCATGGCGAGGCCCAGACGCGTGGTCTCGGCGAGGCCACGCGTGATGAGGGTGGCCTTGGAGTTGTCTCCGAGACCCATGCCGTCCGCGATGCCGACAGCGAGGCCGATGACGTTCTTGACAGCGCCGCCGAGCTCGCAGCCGACGACGTCGGTGTTGGTGTAGGCGCGGAAGTACGGGGTCATGCAGGCGGACTGGATCCGCTGGGCGACGGACTCGTCGGCGCAGGCCACCACCGCGGCGGCGGGCTGGCGGTCGGCGATCTCCTTGGCGAGGTTGGGTCCGGTGAGGACCGCCACCCTCCGCCTGACGTCGTCGGCCGCGGCGCCGCCCGGCGCCCCGGCGACGACTTCCGTGATGACCTCGCTCATCCGCTTGGCGGTGCCGAGTTCGACGCCCTTCATGAGGGAGACGAGGACCGTGTCAGGAGCCAGCTTCGGCGCCCATTCCGCGAGGTTGGCGCGCAGGGTCTGGGAAGGCACGACGAGCACGGTGAAGTCGGCTCCGTCGGCGGCGTCGGCGGCGTCGGTGGTGGCACGCACCGTCCCGGGGAGTACGACTCCCGGGAGATAGTCGGGGTTGGTCCGGGTGGTGTTGATGGCGTCGACCGGCTCCGCGCGCCGTGCCCACAGGGTGACCTCGCATCCGGCGTCGGCGAGGATCACCGAGAAGGCTGTGCCCCAGGATCCGGCGCCGAAGACGGCAGCCTTGACGGGACGGGTCACTTCATCCCCTCCTCGGCGGCCTTGCGGCGCTGTTCCGCACGCGCCATTCCGTGGTCGTGGGTCTGACCGGGCGCCTTCTCGCCGCGCACCTCCTCGAGGATGGCGGTGATGGCGCCCATGATCACCTCGGTCGCCTCGCGCAGCACCTCGGGCGTGGGCTCCATCCCGTAGAACCGGGAGAGGTCGACGGGCGGTCCCGCCTGAACGATCAGGGTCTTGCGCGGGAACAGCTGGAGCTTGTTCTCCTTGGCGTACGGCGGCATCGCCATGTTGGCACCCCACTGGGCGACCGGGATGACCGGCGCCTTGGTGAGCAGGGCGACCCGGGCTGCGCCGGTCTTGCCCGCCATGGGCCACATCTCTGGGTCGCGGGTCAGCGTCCCCTCCGGGTAGAAGGCCACGCACTCGCCGCGCTGGATGGCGTCGACGGCGGCCCGGAAGGCGTCCATCGCGTTGGTCGTCTCGCGGTAGACGGGGATCTGGCCGGTGCCGCGCAGGATCGTGCCGACGAACGCGCCCTTGAAAAGGGCGGCTTTCGCAAGGAAGCGGGGCACACGTCCGGTGTTGTACTGGTAGTGCGCGTAGGACAGCGGGTCCAGGTACGAGTTGTGGTTCACGGCGGTGATGAATCCGCCGTCGGCCGGGATGTGCTCCGTTCCCCGCCAGTCCCGCTTGAACAGAACCACCAGCGGCGGTTTCGCGATGACCGCCGCCAGGCGGTACCAGAAGCCGATTCTGCGGCGGGACACTCGGACACCTTCCTCTATGACCTGGCGGCTGTCTGCTGCTGCCTGGCTGCTGGGGGTCAAGTGTCGCCCCGGGCCCCCGGTCTGTCGAGAACACCGTACGCCCCGCCCGGCTGCCGGACGGTCCGGGTCGCCGTGCGAGAAGGTCACGATGCCGCCACGCGGGCGGGTCATGGCGGCGCCGCCCGGGCGGGTCACAATGAGGCCGTGCACTGGTCACTCGTCGTTCCGCTGAAGCCCCTCGCCCTGGCCAAGAGCAGGCTGGCGGAGGCCACCGGTGCGACCTTCCGGCCTCGACTCGCGCTGGCCTTCGCCCAGGACACGGTGGCCGCGGCCCTGTCGTGTCCCGCGGTGGCCGATGTGGTGGTCGTCACTGACGATCCGCTGGCAGGGGCCGAGCTGGCCGCCCTGGGTGCCCGGGTCGTGCCCGACACCCCGGCCGCGGGGCTCAATGCCGCGCTGGCACACGGGGCGGAGACGGTGCGCGCCGGGCGCCCGGGCGCGCCGGTGGCTGCGCTCAACGCGGATCTGCCAGCGCTGCGAGCAGCGGAATTGGCTCTGGTGCTGGGGATCGCCGCGCAATTCCCACGGGCTTTCCTCCCGGACTCGGCGGGAATTGGCACCACTTTTCTCGCGGCCGGACCAGGCTCGGAATTGCGTCCCGCATTCGGTGGGCCCTCACGAAACCGGCATTTGCGGTCCGGGGCCACGGAAATTGCGGTGGCCGGCACCGACTCGGTGCGCCGGGACGTCGACACCGCCGATGACCTGCGGGCCGCGCTCGCCCTGGGGGTGGGCTCCCGCACGGCGGCGCGCTGCGCCGGACTGCCCCTGCTGCGGGAGCACCTGGCTCAGATGATCGTTCAGGGGCGCTCAAGCGGCTCCGGATACGCCGGATACGCTCTCGGTATGCAGGCGACCGCGTACACGTATGACTCAGAGACCCGGAGCGGCAGTGTGCTGCTGGACGACGGGACTCCGGTGGACTTCGACACCGCGGCGTTCGACGCCGGCGGGCTGCGGCTGCTGCGACCCGGGCAGCGGGTGCGTATCGAGACCGACGGGCAGGGCGATTCCCTGCGGATCACGCTGGTGACGCTTCAGACCCTCTGAGCGGCCGGCGCCCATCGGTTCGGACTCTCGGCCCGCCAAGGCGGCCGGCACACACCGGCCAGGGCATGCCGCGGGCCGGGCTCCCCTGGGGAGCCCGGCCCGTCGCGTGAGTGGCCCTGAGGTGCCGCGCCGCTTACTTCTTGCGGGCAGTGGTCTTCTTGGCGGTGGTCTTGCGCGCCGTGGCCTTCTTGGCCGGTGCCTTCTTGGCGGGGGCGGTCTTCTTCGCCGCGGCCTTCTTCGCCGTCGTCTTCTTCGCCGCGGTCTTCTTCACGGCTGCGGTCTTGGCGGCAGTGGTCTTCTTCGCCGTGGTCTTCTTCGCCGCAGCGGTGGTCTTCTTGACCGCGGTGGCCTTCTTCACAGCGGCCTTCTTGGCGGTCGCCTTCTTCGCGGCGGCCTTCTTGGCGGCGGTGCCGACCTGGAGGCTGCCCTTGGGGGCCTTCTTGACGGCGACTTCGCCACCACGGGGGAGCTTCTTCGACCCGCTGACCAGGTCCTTGAAGCCCTGGCCCGCGCGGAATCGCGGCACCGAGGTCTTCTTGACCCGTACGCGCTCACCCGTCTGAGGGTTACGGGCGTAGCGGGCGGGGCGGTCGACCTTCTCGAACGAACCGAAGCCGGTGACCGAAACCCGGTCGCCGCTGACAACCGCGCGGACGATCGCGTCGAGGACCGCGTCGACCGCTTCGGCGGCCTGCTGACGGCCGCCCATCTTGTCAGCAATCGCTTCTACGAGCTGCGCCTTGTTCACTTCTTCCCCTTCGGAGACATAGCCGGAACGAAACTGTTCAAGCTTTTTCGCACGTTAGGCAGATATATACCGCAAATCAAACACGAAACGGGCTAATCACCCTAGTGCCGCAACGAAGTCGACCGTCGCGGCCACCCGGCGGAGCCGTATATCGGCGCCGTCGTCGGGCGGTCAGTCACCTTGGGGGAAACGGCCTTCATCGAGGTCGCTCATCAGCCGGTCCAGGCGCCTGGCGGCGTCGGCGAGATCGTGCTTGGCCGCGGCCGTGACAGCCAGCAGCTTCCGGGACAGCGCCATCCTTACGCCCTCCGGGACTTGCAGTTCGCGCACACGGGTGTGCGCTTCTTTCAGCCGGTCGGCGACTGCCTGATAGAGCTCGAGTTGGCTGTCGCGTTCCATGCACCGATTGTGCCATCTGAGGCGAGTTGTCGCCCCGGTGGGTCTCAACAAGCGACCGCGCCCCCCGCCGGACGGCGGGGGGCGCGGTTTCGGAAAAGCGCTGCTCAGACCTCAATCGTGCGGGGCTTGAAGGCCGGCCGCGAAGCCTCGTAAGCCGCGATGTCGGCTTCGTTCTGAAGGGTGAGGCTGATGTCGTCGAGGCCGTTCAGCAGCCTCCAGCGGGCGTTCTCATCGAGCTCGAAATCGGCCGTGAGACCCCCGGCGCGCACCTGGCGCTGCTCCAAGTCAACAGTGATTTCGGCCAACGGGTCGGACTCGGTCAGCTCCCAGAGCCTGTCCACCGTCTCCTGGGGCAGAACCACGGTCAGCAGGCCGTTCTTGAGCGAGTTGCCCCGGAAGATGTCGGCGAAGCGGGATGAGACGACCGCCTTGAACCCATAGTTCTGGAGCGCCCAGACGGCGTGCTCGCGCGAGGAGCCGGTGCCGAAGTCGGGCCCTGCGACTAGGACCGTCGCGCCCTGCCGCTCCGGCCGGTTGAGTACGAAGTCGTCGCTCTTGCGCCAGGCCTCGAAGAGCCCGTCCTCGAAGCCGTCGCGGGTGACCTTCTTCAGCCAGTGGGCCGGGATGATCTGGTCGGTGTCGACATTGCTGCGGCGCAGCGGGACGCCGCGACCGGTGTGCGTGGTGAATGCTTCCATGGCGGTCAGACTCCGGCGGGCGTACGGGCGGCGGACAGATCGGTCAGATCGGCGGGCGAGGCCAGATGGCCCACCACCGCCGTGGCGGCTGCGACCTGCGGTGAGACCAGATGGGTACGGCCGCCCTTGCCCTGCCGTCCCTCGAAGTTGCGGTTGGAGGTGGACGCGGAGCGCTCACCGGGGGCCAGCTGGTCGGGGTTCATGCCCAGGCACATCGAGCAGCCCGCGTGCCGCCATTCGGCACCGGCCTCCTTGAAGACCTTGTCGAGCCCTTCTTCGACGGCTTGGAGCGCGACCCGCACCGAGCCGGGGACGACCAGCATCCGTACGCCGTCGGCGACTTTGCGGCCCTCCAGGATCGAGGCCGCGGAGCGCAGGTCCTCGATACGGCCGTTGGTGCAGGAGCCTACGAAGACGGTGTCGACCTTGATGTCCCGCAGCGCCTGTCCGGCGGTCAACCCCATGTACTCCAGGGCCCTTTCCGCAGCGTGACGCTCCGAAGCGTCCTCGTACGAAGCCGGGTCGGGGACGTTCGCGGAGAGCGGGGCACCCTGGCCCGGGTTGGTCCCCCAGGTGACGAACGGGGAGAGCTCGGCGGCGTCGATGAAGACCTCGGCGTCGAAGACCGCGTCGTCGTCCGTGCGCAGCGTCTTCCAGTACTCGACCGCCGCGTCCCAGTCCTCGCCCTTGGGTGCGTGGTCGCGACCCTGCAGGTAGTCGAACGTGGTCCGGTCGGGGGCGATCATGCCCGCCCGGGCACCGGCCTCGATCGACATGTTGCAGATGGTCATTCGGGCCTCCATCGAGAGCTTCTCGATGGCGGAGCCGCGGTACTCCAGGATGTAGCCCTGACCGCCGCCGGTACCGATCTTCGCGATGATCGCCAGGATCAGGTCCTTGGCGGTGACGCCGTCGGGCAGCTCGCCCTCGACGGTGATCGCCATGGTCCTGGGGCGGGCGAGCGGCAGCGTCTGGGTGGCCAGCACGTGCTCGACCTGGGAGGTGCCGATACCGAACGCCAGCGCGCCGAAGGCGCCGTGTGTGGAGGTGTGGGAGTCACCGCAGACCACGGTGGTGCCGGGCTGCGTGAGGCCCAGTTGCGGTCCCACCACATGGACGACCCCCTGCTCGACGTCGCCCAGCGGGTGCAGCCGGACCCCGAACTCCGCGCAGTTCTTGCGCAGGGTCTCCAGCTGCGCCCGGGAGACCGGGTCGGCGATGGGCTTGTCGATGTCGAGCGTCGGGGTGTTGTGGTCCTCGGTCGCGATGGTGAGGTCCAGTCGCCGCACCCGGCGGCCGTTCTGGCGGAGGCCGTCGAACGCCTGGGGGCTGGTCACCTCGTGCAGGAGGTGCAGATCGATGAAGAGGAGGTCAGGCTCGCCCTCGGCGCGCCGGACGACGTGGTCGTCCCAGACCTTCTCCGCGAGTGTCCTACCCATCGCTTTCCCTCCGGCCCGGCAACGCTGCCCAGGCCCAACTAGAGATCAATTGCGCAGCACCGCGCCTACCGGTTGCAGGCCGAGGGGCGCGGGCCCTCGTGCAGCTGTACAACCAGGTTCGCAACTTCTCGGAGAATTTGAACTTGCGTTTCACAGAGTGAGACATGAATATCGTTGCATGGACAACTCTAGTGGCGTCGGTGTTCTC
Organism: Streptomyces sp. NPDC019396; assembly: GCF_040632375.1. Taxonomy (NCBI): domain Bacteria; kingdom Bacillati; phylum Actinomycetota; class Actinomycetes; order Kitasatosporales; family Streptomycetaceae; genus Streptomyces; species Streptomyces sp. NPDC019396. The sequence continues at coordinate 78,663 of NZ_JBEYBS010000026.1, forward strand.
GACAAGGCAGCTCTGGTACTGAGCGCGCTGGAGTCCGGCCCGGCCACCCTCGCCGGGCTGGTCGCGGCGACCGGGCTTGCGCGACCCACGGCACATCGCCTTGCCGTGGCCCTTGAGCACCACCGGATGGTGGCGCGCGACATGCAGGGCAGATTCATCCTGGGCCCCCGGCTGTCGGAGCTCGCCGCAGCGGCGGGCGAGGACCGGCTGCTGGCCACGGCCGGGCCCGTGCTGACTCATCTGCGCGATGTGACCGGCGAGAGCGCGCAGCTCTATCGCCGGCAGGGCGACATGCGGATCTGTGTGGCAGCCGCCGAGCGGCTGTCCGGATTGCGGGACACGGTGCCCGTGGGTTCGACGCTCACGATGAAGGCCGGGTCATCGGCCCAGATCCTGATGGCCTGGGAGGAGCCGGAGCGGCTTCACCGGGGCCTCCAGGGCGCCCGCTACACGGCGACGGCCCTGTCCGGGGTGCGCCGCAGGGGCTGGGCCCAGTCGATCGGCGAACGCGAGCCGGGTGTCGCCTCGGTCTCCGCCCCGGTGCGCGGTCCGTCGAACCGGGTGGTGGCCGCCGTATCGGTGTCCGGGCCGATCGAGCGCCTGACCCGCCATCCGGGACGTATGCACGCCCAGGCCGTGATCGACGCCGCCGCCCGTCTGTCGGACGCGCTGCGCCGCGCGAGCTGAGCCGATCCGCCGGAATCCCGGTGCGTCACCCGCAGGCCGCGGGAGTCCCCACGCGGCAGCAGAGGGAGAAGCCGCGAGGGAGGGCTCGTCGTGGCTGGTCACGCCGCCCCCGTGCCCTTTTGGGACACAGCCGGACGGGACCCCTGCCGCCGCTCCGACGCCACGGCGGCAGGGGTCGAGCCTCGAAGACTCAAGCAGCCTTGAGACGGTCCGCGGCCCGGTCCCCGCGGCGGCCGACCGGGATGGTTCCCGTCGCCGCGCCGAGGCCGAAATCGGGCATGTTGACATACACGGACTCGTAGGCGCCGGCAGGGACCACATACGTCTCGTGCCAGAAGCCGACCTTGCCCCTGCCATCCCGCATCCGGCGGTTGAAGGCCGCCCAGGCGGGCCGGTGCGCCCCGTCGCGGTCGGAGGCGTAGGCGAGCAGCTTCTCCTTCGACTCCCAGTACTGCACCAGGTAGAGCAGCCGAGGGCCGCCGAGCAGATACTGGAAGCCGAGCAGTCCGCGCTCCTTCTCCTCGGAGAGCTCGGCGACCATCCGCGGCATGGCGGCGGCCACCGGCAGCCAACTGCGCAGCGCGCGGAAGTTGTTGATGCGCATCCCGATGAGGAAGACCGTCACACCGTCCTGCGACTGCGCCGTCATACGCCCCTGAACCGGCGACTTACCCATGGCTGGCCTCCCTGGCAAGCACGATTGGATAGTGGAGCTATCTATAGTTAGATAGTGCCACTCTCCAAGAAAGGGCGCAAGCAGAATGAGGATGGCGGAGCTCAGCGAGCGCAGCGGTGTACCCGCCGCGACGATCAAGTACTACCTGCGCGAGCAGCTGCTGCCGCCCGGGCGGCGGGTCAGTGCCACCCAGGCCGACTACGACGACGGGCACCTGCGCCGGCTCCGGCTGGTGCGCGCGCTGATCCAGGTGGGCCGGATACCGGTGGCCGCAGCCAGGGACGTGATCGCGGCCATCGGGGACGACTCCCTCGACCACCACATGCGACTCGGGGCGGCGGTCTGGTCCCTGCCGCACGGCCCGGAGCCGGACCAGGACGACACAGCGGCGGACACGGCACACCGCACCGCCGGGGATCTTCTGGAGCGGCTCGGCTGGGACTTCGGCCGCCAGACGGGCGCCGAGTCACCGGCGTACCGGATGCTGGTCGCCGCGATCGCCACCATGGTCCGGCTCGGCTACCCCTGCGATGTGGAGCAGCTGCTCCCCTACGCCCGCAGCGCGGGCGAACTGGCCGTCGCCGACCTGGACTTGGTGGAGCGCTACGAGGACGAGGAGGCCCAGGTGGAGGCGGCGGTGGCCTGCACCGTGCTGTACGAGCCGGTGCTGCTGAGCCTGCGCAGGCTGGCGGAGGCAGAGGAGTCGTACCGCCGCTTCGGCTGATGAACCCGAGAACGCGTGAAGGCCCTTCCCGTGCGGGAAGGGCCTTCACGTCCAGTACCCCCGACCGGATTCGAACCGGCGCTACCGCCTTGAGAGGGCGGCGTGCTAGGCCGCTACACAACGGGGGCTTTGCAGATGAGCTCTGCGAGCTGGCCTACCTGGACTCGAACCAAGACTAACTGAACCAGAATCAGTCGTGCTGCCAATTACACCATAGGCCATAGTGGTGTAGACCAGTACCCCCGACCGGATTCGAACCGGCGCTACCGCCTTGAGAGGGCGGCGTGCTAGGCCGCTACACAACGGGGGCCCTAGCGATCCCATCCGACAGAAGACGGATGATGTCACCACTGGATCATCGGGAGCGACCCGAACGATTCAGCAGGATGGATCCGTACCCCCGACCGGATTCGAACCGGCGCTACTGCCTTGAGAGGGCAGCGTGCTAGGCCGCTACACAACGGGGGCTTTGCAGATGAGCTCTGCGAGCTGGCCTACCTGGACTCGAACCAAGACTAACTGAACCAGAATCAGTCGTGCTGCCAATTACACCATAGGCCACCAAAATTCAACCCCCCTGCGGGGGTCTCATTCGGTTGTACGCTTCCGGTCCTTGGCTCACGGCCCGCTTCCCTCGGCGCAGGAAGAACATTACCCGAAGGTGGACGGCGCTCCAAAACGGGTATCCACGCCCAGCAGCCCGGGCAGCTCACCCAGTGCCGCGATGCGGAGAAGCTCCGGTCTGCCGCCGCGGCCCGACCGGTCCAGCCAGATGCCGGTCAGTCCGGCTTCGGCCGCACCGCGGGCGTCGACGTCCGGGTGGTCGCCGACATACGCGACATCCCGCGGCGGTAGTCCGAGCGCGTCGCAGGCGGCGAGGAAGGCGGCCGCCTCGGGTTTGGAGACGCCCAGTTCCGCGGCACAGATGACCGCTTCGAAGAGCTCCCGCACACCGAGAGCGCGCAGCTTGCGGTCCTGGTTGTGGATGCTCGAGTTCGACAGAACGGCATGCCGGTGCGTGCCGCTCAGCCGGTCGAACGCGGGCAGGAAGTCCGGGAAGAGCGACCAGGCCGCCTCGTAGTGCGCGACATGCCGACCGAACCACGCGTCCGCCTCGGCGTCGCTCAGCACCCTGCCGAGAAAGTCGCGGACGCGATCGCGCCGCTGCCCCTGGAAGTCCACCGCCCCGGCCGCGAATCGGGCCCAGTGCCGATCGGTGAGCTCCCGCCAGCGCCGAAGAGCATCTTCCGCCGAGAGATAGCCGTGCGGCAGCCCCTCGTCGTCGAGCGTGCGCCGCAACCCTTCGGTGTCGGCGCCGGTGTAGTCGAAGATCGTGTCGTCGATATCCCACACCACGGCTTTTATGGCCATGGCCCCGACCCTAACGCGGCAGCCGCCGGCGCGGGGGACTACCGCACCGGACCAGACCGGCCGCTCAGGATTCCGGCGGGATTTTCGTTCCTCCGCTTCACTCGTGGCACCACACATCGGCCAGGCACTCCCGTGAGCCCCGGAGATTCCACCTCCCAGCGGGTGTGACGGGGGACACATTCACGTGATCGTCCGAGTGCTAACTTCGCTTCCGCAATTTCGTGTTGCAGCCTCAAAGAGCGGAGATCGCCTTGACGGAGCACGCTGAGCAGACGACCACGGACTACGTACCGCCGATGCTGGTCGAGGTCGGCGAGTTCACCGAGGACACGCTGGGCAACTGGGACGGAACATCGCCCGACTGGTTCTTCAACTACTTCTGGTAAATCGTCGGCCGAAATTCCGACGCACCGAGTGATGGGGCACCGGGCACGCTCACCTGCGCGAGGCCCGGTCCCCACCTCCTGGTTCCGGGGCATCCTGCCATCCCCCTCCCCCGCACGCGGAAGTTTTTTCGGCCATTTCTCCGACTGGTCGTTAGACAAATTCACACACCTCTATTCATTCATGGGGGACCGACCTGATGGCTACGAGTACGGGATTCGTGGTACTTCCGGACACCGACGCCGGTGCCGCGGTCCGGTCGCTCGTACCAATCGCAAAGGCACAGGTGATCACCCATGCGTCCGGTCGGCCGTGGCTGGTCGGCGCATGGCGCCGCGACGAGGTGACGACCGCCTCGGCGGGCCGGGCACGGCTGGCCGTGATCGGACGGTGCCCGGTCACCGCGGACCAGCTGGACCGGCTCGCCACCCGTATCTCCCGGCTCTCCGATGTCGATCAGGCCGTTGCCAAACTGCTCGGTTGCTGTCACCTGGTGGCGTCGGTGGACGGTCAGGTCCGGTTCCAGGGCAGCGCCTCCGGGCTGCGCCGGGTCTTCCACACCCGGGTGCACGGGGTGCGCGTCGCATCGGACCGCTCCGACGTACTGGCGGCGATGACCGGCGGCGGGGTCGACGAGGAGACCCTGGCCCTGCGCGTGGCCTGCGGCTTACAGCTGCCGTATCCGGCGAACGCGCGCAGCGTGGTCGGGGGTGGGCACCCTTGCCCCGGAGAACGCGCTGCTGTGGGACGCCGACCGCGAGCGGGAGGAGACCTGGTGGCGCCCACCCGCGCCGGACCGGTCAGCACGGGACGGGGCGATGGCGGTACGGGACGCGCTGACCGCCGTACTGAACCGCAGTCCTCTACCGGAACACCGGCTGAAACGGCTGGACCTGCCCAACCAGCTGGTTCTGCCGAACCGGCTCAGCGCGGACCTCTCCGGTGGCCTTGACTCGACGTCCCTGTGCTTCCTGGCCGCCCGCGGCACCCCGGAGCTGCTGACCTTCCGCTGGGGAGAAGCCGAGGCCGGCAACGACGACACGGCCTACGCCGGGCTGGCGGCGGAACTTCTGGACCGCGCCGAGCACGTCGTCGTACCGCAGCATGAACTTCCGGAGCTCTTCGCCGACCCCGAGGCGGCGGGGGTGGCGGAGGAACCCCTCTCCCTGACCCGGGCCACCGCCCGGATCCGTTGGGGCGCCCGGCTGCTCGCCGAGCGCGGATCCCGGCGGCATCTGGCCGGACACGGCGGAGACGAGCTGTTCTCTCCGATGCCGTCGTATCTGCACCAGTTTCTCCGCCGCCATCCGCTCACCGCGCTGGGGCACATCAGGGCGCAGTCGGCGCTGAAGCGCTGGCCGCCGCTGCGGACCCTCGCCGGGCTCGCACGCCCCGGAACCCCCGCTTCGTGGTGGCGCACCCAGGCCGACCAGCTGACCCTGCCGCGGACGCCGCTGCGGCGTCCGCCGCTCGGCTGGGGCCTCGGCCCCATACGCGCGGCGCCCTGGGTGACCTCGCAAGGGGCCGAACTGGCCCGCGAGGCACTGCGGCGCACGGCCGAGCAGGCGCACCCGCTCGCCGATGACCTCGCCAGCCACACGATGCTGCTCATGGTCCGCTCGAACACCGCCGGCTACCGGCTGCTGGCCCGGCTGTACGCAGAGGCCGGCGTGGAGCTGGACATGCCCTACCTGGACGACTCCGTGCTCGACGCCGTGTTGCGCGTACCGGCCCACGAGCACGCCGGACCATGGCGGTACAAGCCCCTGCTGGCCGACGCGATGCGGGGCATCGTGCCCGCCGGGATGAGAGCCCGGTCGACGAAGGGCGACTTCGGCGAGGACCTGCGGAGGGGCCTGCGCCGGCACCTGCCCGCCGTGCTGGCGATGTTCGACCACTCGGAGCTGGCGGCCCGCGGTCTGATCGACCACGGCGAGCTGCGCAGACGGCTGTCTCGCCCCCAGCAGGACAACACCGCCGTCCAGGCCCTGGAGAACCTGATCGGCTGCGAGACCTGGCTGCGCGCCGCCGTCCGCCGCAGCACCACCAGCACCCCGGCCACCACGTCCCCTGACGGCAACACCGCACCATCGGAGGTCTGACCCGTATGCGGCTCCACCCCCATGTGTCCATGGCGGACACCGCCGACGGCACGGTCCTGCTGCACCAGCGCACCGGCCGGTACTGGCAGCTCAACACCACCGGCAGCCGGGTGCTGCACCACCTGCTGGACGGGGAGACCCCGGAGGGCATCGCCGCGGGTCTCGTCACCGAGCACGGAATCGACCCGCGGCGGGCCGAGCAGGACGTCCGCGCCGTGATCGGACAGCTTCACACCGCCGAACTTGTGGTGGCCTCATGAGCCAGTCCATGGCGCTCGCGGAGCGGGCCCGGCTTCCCCTGCGGCGGCGGCTGCTGCCGCTGCTGGCCGTGGGCGCCGCCCGGCCGCTCGCCCGCCTCAGGCCGGCGCGGCTGCGCTCCGTGCTCGAACTCGCCCGCCGCGGAGCGTCCGAGGCGGGTGCCGCTCAGACGCGGGCCGCTCGCGACCAGATCGTGTCGGTGAGCCTGCGCTGTGCGGGGCAGAACTGCCTCCAGCGCTCCATCGCCACCGCGCTGCTGTGCCGGGCCCGCGGCGTCTGGCCGACCTGGTGCACCGGTGTACGCACCCACCCCTTCGCCGCCCACGCCTGGGTCGAGGCCGGCGGCCGGCCCGTGGGCGAGCCGCACCCCGAGGGCTACTTCAAGCCGCTGCTGACCGTCCCGCCCCTCGACACGGGAGCGGGCAGCCGATGAGCACGGTCCGGACCGAGGCAGCGCAGGGCCCGGGGGCACTCCGCCTCGTGGACAGCCGTACCACCGGCCCCGCGTCGGTGGACTTCACGGAGTACGTGGCGGCGATGTCCGTCCACTGCCCCTATCTCGCACCCTCCGTGCGGCACGGACTGACGGGCTGGACGGTGTACGAGGCGGTCGGCGAGCCTTCGGCCGTCGAGGCGGAGGTGTTTCGTCTCGGCGTGGAGTTCGCGGAGCGGGTACGGGGGCTGGCGAAGCGCCCCCGGGGATCGCTGGTGTGCGAGAACATCGCGGTGTTCGGCGCCGGCCGGGAGGTGCTGGCGTGGCCGCACTGGGCGCTGAAGAACCTCTACGCCCCGGTCGGGGTGATGTTCGGCAAGTTCCCGACCGGCGAGCAGGGCACCGACCACCTCGGCCGCCAGGTCCCGGAGCCGCCGGTCTCGTTCCTGGTCGTACGGGCCGCCGTACCCGTACGCGATCCGCGCTTCCTGAGCCGCACGCCGGACCTCGCCGCCACCGTCGCGGCCTCGGCGGACGACGGCCGGGATGTCTTCGCGGCACAGCGGCTCCCCCGCACCTGGACGAAGGTGAAGCGCTGGGCGCAGCGCCGCCTCCCTGACCGGCAGCGCGCAGAGGGGCGGCAGCCGTGACGGCTGCCGCCCCTCTGTCCGAAAGCGCCTGGCGGTTCTACGCGGTGAGCTTCGCCAGCGCCGCGTCGATCCGGGCGAGGGTGCGCTCCCTGCCCAGGATCTCCAGGGACTCGAAGAGCGGCAGGCCCACCGTGCGGCCGGTGGCCGCCACCCGAACCGGGGCCTGGGCCTTGCCGAGCTTGAGGCCGTGCTGCTCGCCGGCCGCCAGCACCGCGTTCTTCAGCGACTCGGGGCTGGACCAGTCGGCGGACCCGAGCTTCTCGCGTGCCGTGCGAAGCAGCGCGTCCGAGCCTTCCTTCATCGCCTTCTGCCAGGAGGCCTCGTCCTCGACGGGCTCCTCGCGGAACAGGAAGTCGACGTTGGCGGTGATGTCGGACAGGACCGTGAGCCGGGTCTGCGCGTGGGGGGCGATGGCCTCCCACGCGGCCTGGTCGAATTCCTCCGGTGCCCAGTTGGCGTGCGGGGCCTTCAGCCAAGGCTCGCAGGCCTCGGTGAAGGTCTTCACATCGAGCCTGCGGATGTGGTCCGCGTTGATCGCCTCGGCCTTCTTGAGGTCGAAGCGGGCGGGGTTGGCGTTGACGTCCGCGATGTCGAACTTCTCGATCATCTCGGGGATCGAGAACACGTCCTGGTCGGCGGAGAACGACCAGCCGAGCAAGGAGAGGTAGTTGAGCAGGCCCTCGGGCAGGAAGCCGCGCTCGCGGTACAGGTTGAGCGAGGCCTGCGGGTCGCGCTTGGAGAGCTTCTTGTTGCCCTCGCCCATGACGTAGGGCAGGTGTCCGAAGGCCGGGATCGCCTTGGCGACACCGAGTTCGATCAGGGCCTTGTACAGGGCGACCTGGCGCGGGGTGGAGGACAGCAGGTCCTCGCCGCGCAGCACGTGCGTGATCTCCATCAGCGCGTCGTCGACCGGGTTGACCAGGGTGTAGAGCGGGGCGCCGCTGGCCCGGACGATCCCGTAGTCGGGCACGTTCTCCGGGGTGAAGGTCAGCTCGCCGCGGACCAGGTCAGTGAAGGTGATCGGCTCGTCGGGCATCCGGAAGCGGACGATGGCCTCGCGGCCCTCGCGCTCGTACACGGCCTTCTGCTCGTCGGTCAGCTCGCGGCAGTGGCCGTCGTAGCCGGAGGGCTTGCCCGCCGCGCGGGCGGCCTCGCGGCGCTGGTCCAGCTCCGTGACCGTGCAGTAGCAGCGGTAGGCGTAGCCGCCGCTGAGGAGCTTCTCCGCGATGTCCTTGTAGATGTCCATACGCTGCGACTGGCGGTACGGAGCGTGGGGGCCGCCCTTCTCCGGGCCCTCGTCCCAGTCGAGGCCGAGCCAGCGCATCGAGTCCAGCAGCTGCTCGTAGGACTCCTCGGAGTCGCGCGCCGCGTCGGTGTCCTCGATGCGGAAGACCATGGTGCCCTGGTGGTGCCGGGCGAACGCCCAGTTGAACAGGGCGGTGCGGACCAGGCCCACATGGGGGTTGCCGGTCGGCGAGGGACAGAAACGTACGCGGACAGCTGCGTTAGCCACGCTTGATCACCTTGTTGGTGAGAGTGCCGATGCCTTCGATGGTGACGGCGACCTCGTCGCCGACGGTGAGGGGGCCGACCCCGGCGGGGGTGCCGGTGAGGATGACGTCTCCGGGGAGCAGCGTCATGGCCTCGGTGATGTGGACGACCAGGTCCTCGATGGAGCGGATCATGTCGCTCGTGCGACCCAGCTGGCGTTGTTCGCCGTTGACCGTGCACTGGATGGTGAGGTCGCCGGCGGCGGCCAGGCCGATGCCGGTCTCCACCCAGGGGCCCAGCGGGCACGAGGTGTCGAAGCCCTTGGCGCGAGCCCACTGCTTCTCGCGCTGCTGGACGTCGCGCGCGGTGACGTCGTTGGCGCAGGTGTAGCCGAAGATCACGTCCTTGACGCGCTCGCGCGGGACGTCGCGGCACATCCGGCCGATGACGACGGCCAGCTCGGCCTCGTGGTGCAGTTCCCGGGAGAACGAGGGGTACTCGATGGCGTCGCCGGAGCCGATCACCGAGGTGGTGGGCTTGAAGAACGCGACGGGTACGTCCGGGACCTCGTGGCCGAGCTCCGCCGCGTGCTCCGCGTAGTTGCGGCCGATGGCCACGATCTTGTTCGGGAGCACGGGCGGGAGCAGCCGGACCTTGCTCAGCGGGACCTTCGTCCCGGAGAGCTCGAAGTCGGTGTAGGGAATGCCTTTGATGATGTCCAGGACGAGTCCGGCCGGGTCACCGGTCCCGTCGCCCTCGACCGCGCCGAAGGCGACATTGCCGTCGATGGAGAATCTGGCGATGCGCACAGGTGCCTTGCGCCCCTTACGTTTCCGCTGGCTGGAGTCTGACGCCCCAGGCTAACGCGGCGCAGGCACCCGGCCTGCCGTATTACCGCTCGCCATCGCCACGGACCGCGACCGGGCCGGACCCGGACGGGGCCCTACAGGGCCGTGGGGGCGTCGATCAGAGTGGTGCGGCGGGGGTTGGCCGTCCGGGTGGGGAGGTCGACCGAATGCTCCGGCTGGTTCGCGGGGCTCAGCTCGCCGGCGTCCTGGAGGTGCACCAGGGTGGTGCGCCGGGGGTTGGCTATGGTGCGGAACATCATGGTCTTCATCGCGAGTGTCGGCCCTTGTCGGTTTGGGTGTCCGTGTAAAGCGAAAGGCTAGACAGCCGGTTCCCAGCGAAAGCGCGGAATCGCCTGTGGGTTACGTGTGAGTTTGCTCACGACCTCCCGGGCAATTCCGTCATTCCGGACAGCGAAATCAAGCCGTAACCACCCCTCGGAAACGGACATTGCATACCTGAATCAGCCATTCCGCTCCTGATCATCTCGACTGGGACACCCCCCACCCGTAAGCGACTCGTAAGTAAAAGTCCCATTCCTCCACGATCGCTTTCCACGGCTTGTGACACAGTGGCTACATCACGTCACCCGGGTCACAGCCCGATACACGGCCCTTGTTGGAGATCCGGCACTGTGCTGGAATTCCACGCACCGCCGCGTGTTCAGTCCGGCGCACGAGGGCGCGACACAGCGCTCGAGTGGCGGCGGAGAAGGGGGAAAGCGCCGGTCACACCACCGACCCATCATCGGGGCGCATCGAGCGCCCCACCACGCCGACACCGCCCCGCCGTCATGCGGAGGGGCGCCTGGTCCAGAGGTTGCGACGCTAGTGCAGGGACGTTTCAAGAGGGATGGCATGGGGCGTCCCCAGGCCCACCAGGGCCACGGGGAAGCTGCATCTGAACAGGAGCCTCGCGGCGGGAACGATCGCGGGTCCTCGCCCCGGCACACCCAGGGCCAGGCCCAGCCCCCGGCGGGCGACGGCGGCGATCGCGGTGCGCGCTCCCGCACGGCACAGGGCGGCGCCCGGCACGGCACGGCACAGGGCGGCCCCGAGCCGGCCACGCCGAAGCCCAAGAAGGGCCCGGGTGACACCGGCTCGCGAATAGCCCTGCGCAACTGGCGCATCAGCACGCGACTGGTCTCCCTGCTCACCCTCCCCGTCGTCGCCGCGACCACGCTCGGCGGACTCCGTATCAACGAGTCCATGAACGAGATCGAGCAGCTGGAGCACATGCAGCTGCTGACCGAGCTGACCCGTGACGCCACCGCGCTCGCCGAGGCCCTCCAGAACGAGCGCGACCACGCGGCGGGCCCCCTCAGGCACGGCACGCCTGTCACCGACTACGACGTCAAGCACCCCCGGGACGTCACGGACCAGAAGAAGACGGCGTATCTCGACGCCGTGAACAGCATGGGTGACCCCACGGGCGACGACGCCCTGGAGAGCATCCGGGCCAACGTCGCCCAGATCGCCGGGCAGGTGCACAACATCGGCAGGCTGCGCGAGGCGGCCTTCAAGGACGGCGAGTCGGTCTCGGGGACGGTCTCGGGCTACAGCCGTCTGATCAACTCGCTCCTCAGCCTGTCCCAGGACATGGCCCAGGCGACCAGCAACCCGGACATGATCAAGCGGACCCGGGCGCTGGCCGCGTTCTCCTCCGCGAAGGAGTACGCGTCGATCCAGCGTGCCGTGATCGCCGCGGCGCTTCCGAAGAACGCGTCCGGAACTCCGAAGATGAGCGACGACGACCGCAATCTCGCGGTCGACGCCAGGACCAACGAGGACGCCGAGACCAAGTCGTTCGTCGCGCTCTACTCCTCGTACGGCGGGAACGCCGAAGAGCTGCTCGGCCCGCTGGAGAGCGGCAACTCCGAGATCGAGAAGGCCAACAAGTACGCGGCCCAGGTGCTGCGCAGTGCCACCGCTCTGCGCGGCCAGCCCCGCGGCTACCTGGACTGGACCGACCAGGCGGACACCAAGCTCCAGGCGATGAACACCATCGAGGAGACCCTTCTCGGCCAGATGGAGACCAGGGCCCGCGAGCTCAAGCAGGAGTCCCAGCAGGTCGCCGTCATCAACGGTGCGCTGATCCTACTCGTCCTCGGCGTGTCGCTCGTCGGCGCCTTCGTCGTGGCCCGCTCCATGATCCGCTCGCTACGCCGGCTCCAGGACACCGCCACCAAGGTCGCCCAGGACCGTCTGCCCCAGCTCGTCAAGCAGCTCTCCGAGTCGGACCCGCAGGACGTCGACACCAAGGTCGAGTCCGTCGGTGTGCACTCCCGGGACGAGATCGGCAAGGTGGCCGCGGCCTTCGACGACGTGCACCGCGAGGCGGTCCGCCTCGCCGCCGAGCAGGCCCTGCTGCGAGGCAACGTCAACGCGATGTTCACCAACCTCTCGCGCCGCTCGCAGGGTCTCATCCAGCGTCAGCTGTCCCTGATCTCCGAGCTGGAGTCCCGCGAGGCCGACCCGGACCAGCTGTCCTCGCTCTTCAAGCTGGACCACCTCGCGACCCGTATGCGCCGTAACGGCGAGAACCTCCTCGTCCTCGCCGGTGAGGAGCCGGGCCGCCGCTGGACCAGGCCCGTCCCGCTCGTCGACGTGCTCCGTGCCGCCGCCTCCGAGGTGGAGCAGTACGAGCGCATCGAGCTGGCGGCGGTGCCCGCCACCGAGGTCGCCGGCCGTGTCGTCAACGACCTCGTGCACCTGCTCGCCGAGCTGCTGGAGAACGCCACGTCGTTCTCCTCCCCGCAGACCAAGGTCCGGGTCACCGGTCACGCGCTGCCCGACGGCCGTGTCCTGGTCGAGATCCACGACACCGGTATCGGCCTCTCCCCCGAGGACCTCGCCGCGATCAACGAGCGGCTCGCTTCGCCTCCGACCGTGGACGTCTCGGTGTCCCGCCGAATGGGTCTGTTCGTGGTCGGCCGTCTGTCCCTGCGGCACGGCATCCGGATCCAGCTGCGTCCGTCCGACTCCGGTGGTACGACCGCGCTGGTCATGCTGCCCGTCGATGTCGCCCACGGCGGCAAGAAGGCCCCGGCCAAGCCGGGTGTCGGCGGGCAGGGCGGTGGCGCCCCGCAGGGTCAGGGCGGCGGCAACCGCGGCCTGGCCGGCAACCGTCCCGGAGGCGGCAGCGCCCCCGGTGGGCGGCTTGGTGCCATCACTCCGCGCGGACAGGTGGGTACCGGATCCGCCTCGCGTGCCGCGCTGCCCGGACGGGGCGGCGCACCCCTCCCGAACGGCCCCCAGCAGGGTGGGCCCCAGGGTGGTCCGCCGCAGGGTGCCCCCAAGCAGGACCCCTCCCGTCAGGGCGGCGCGCCGGTCAGCTCGTTCGCCGCTGACGGCGGCCGCGGCCGTCCGCCCGCTCAGGGCCGTGGCGACACCGGCCAGGGCTCCGGTTCCGGCGATCGTGGCCGCGGCGGCTTCCCGCAGGGTGCCCAGGCAGGTGACGACCGCGGTCGTCACCTGCCGCAGAGCGGTGCCCCGCGCGCCGAGCTGCCGGGTGCCGGCCAGCCGCCCCGTCCCCAGCCCGCCGGCTGGGGCAACGAGCAGCCGTCCGGTCCGCAGCGTCCCCCGCTGGACGCCCCGCGCGGCCACGAGGAGCACGAGACCACCGGGCAGTACGCACGACCCGACTACGGTCAGCAGCGGCCCTCCCAGGACCCGGCCGCCACGGAGCAGTTCGCCCGGCCCGACTACGGCCAGCGTCCCCCGGTCCAGGGCCAGCAGGGTCCGACCGCCCCGCGCCAGCGGGGCCGGGACACCGGCGGCTCCACGGCGCCGCGCCAGCCGGCCGCGAGCCTGCCGGCCCAGCCGCAGCCCGAAGCTCTGCCTCCGGCCAGCAACCCCGGGGACGGCCGCACACCGCTGTACGACACGCTGGAGACCAACTGGTTCCACGGCGGCGGCGCGCAGGCTGCCCGGAACGGCCAGGACACCGGTGGCCAGGGCGGCACCGGACAGAGCAACGCCGGCCCGATCAGCACCGGCCGCCATCCGGTCGTACCCCAGCAGTCGACCGGGCGTCCGGCACAGCCGGTGCCTCCGCGCCGTCCCGCGGCCGAGCCTGCCGGGCAGTCCGGCCAGACGGGCCAGAGCGGTCTCGACGGGCCGTCCGGCCAGACCGGTCAGCATCAGGTGAGCGGTGCCGAGTGGCGCACCTCGCCCAATGACGACCTGGTCCGCCAGGCCGATCGGGCGCGCAAGCCCGCGGCCGGCGGGATCACCACGTCGGGTCTGCCCCTGCGGGTGCCGCGCGCCAACCTGGTCCCGGGCACCGCTCAGGAGACACCCCAGCAGACCGGGCCGCAGGTGTCGCGCGCCCCCGACGATGTGCGCGGCCGGCTGACCAATCTCCGCCGTGGTATCCAGCAGGGCCGACAGGCGGGCAGCTCCGGGACCACCGGAAGCTTCGACCTCGGCCCCACCCACCAGCAGGAGCGTTAGTGTGAGCCCGATGAGCCAGGCGGCCCAGAATCTGAACTGGTTGATCACCAACTTCGTGGACAACACCCCCGGGGTGTCCCACACCGTGGTGGTCTCCGCCGACGGACTCCTGCTGGCGATGTCCGAGGGATTCCCCCGCGACCGTGCCGACCAGCTGGCGGCCGTCGCCTCCGGAATCACCTCGCTGACCGCGGGTGCCTCCCGCATCTTCGAAGGCGGCCCGGTCAATCAGACGGTGGTGGAGATGGAGCGCGGCTTCCTCTTCATCATGTCGATCTCGGACGGCTCTTCGCTGGCCGTGCTTTCCCACCCGGAGGCCGACATCGGCCTCGTGGGCTATGAGATGGCCCTCCTGGTCGACCGCGCGGGCACGGTCCTCACCCCGGACCTGCGCGCCGAACTCCAGGGGAGCCTGCTGCACTAGAAGCCCGCCGAGGCCGCGAGGAGTGTGCGCCCCCAGGTACGCTCCCGGCCGACCGTCCTATCGCACACACCGTCAGGCCGCCCCAAACCCGGCCCCCCACCGGCCCAGTCAGACGGCACAGCCGACCACTTGCTGTCATGTCACGCCCGGAGGATTCATGACCCCGCCCCCCGCCTCTCACGATCCGTACGGTGTGGAAACCGATTACGGATTTGAGGGCGACCAGCCGCTGGTGCGTCCTTACGCGATGACCGGCGGCCGGACCCGTCCGCGTTACCAGCTCGCCATCGAGGCGCTGGTCAGCACCACGGCCGATCCCGCGCGGCTCTCGTCGCTGCTGCCCGAGCACCAGCGGATCTGTCATCTGTGCCGGGAGGTCAAGTCGGTGGCCGAGGTGTCGGCGCTGCTGTCGATGCCCCTGGGCGTGGCGCGGATCCTCGTGGCGGACCTGGCGGAGGCCGGCATGGTGGCGATCCACCAGCCGGGCAACGGAGAGGCCGGCGGTACGCCGGACGTGACACTGCTCGAAAGGGTGCTCAGTGGACTTCGCAAGCTCTAGCGGCGGTGCAGCCCGCTCAACCACCAGCGCGAAGATCGTGGTGGCGG